>JAKJGY010000265.1 GCA_022704145.1 Verrucomicrobiota bacterium | reverse complement strand
TCGGAAGGCGACCGTTATGGCGTTTGGCCATGAGAAACCGGACGTTTACCGCGCGGCCATGGAGCACGTGGCTACGTAAGAGTACCGGACGAGGCAAATCGACCCCGATGCCGATACCGACCCCGACCCCGAGAGATAGCCATGACCGCCAACAACGCGCCAGCAAGGGCTAATCGCGCTTTTCGCTCAAAAACCGGCCATCCGACTTCAACAATCAAAAATCGCGCCCTTTGGTAAGGGGCGTATTTCCACTCCCCACACGTTCCCCCGCTCCCCGTCGCACGGGCATCTTGCCCGTGCCCCCGGTCCACGCCAGTACGGCAGGCGCTACGAGCCTGCCGCCCCCGGTCCACGCCAGTACGGCAGGCGCTACGAGCCTGCCGCTCTCCGTCGCACGGGCATCTTGCCCGTGCCCCCGGTCCCTGCTCTCCCCCTCTCCCGCTCCCGACAAAGTGCCTCTCCCCCTTCCTCCTTGGGCATTCCGTGTTGGTTATCGGATATTCCGGGGTTGACTCTGAACGCCCGCCCCGCATAATATATCACCTTATGAAAACGCCATCCCCCCTGTCCGGCCTCCTCCTCCTCATCCTCGGGCTCATCTCCCTCGCTCCGGCGCGGGCGGCCGAACGCGTCTGGGTCGGCGCGGACGGCGCGAACTGGACGGACGCGGCGGTCTGGACCGTCGACGGCCTGCCCGCCACCGCGCCGGAGAACGCCGACACGGTGACGATCAGCAACGGCACGGCCGTCGCCCTCACCTCCGCCGCGCTCGACGACACCAGCCGCTTCAACCTCGTCCAAATTAACGGCAGCAGCCGCGGCACGCTCGTGGTCGGCCCCGGCGGCTACCTGCCGACGTCCCAGCTCAAGGTCGGGCAGGAGGGGACCGCGCCCGGCGTGCCCGGACGCCTGATCGTGGACGGCGGTTTCGTGAGCGCGACCAACCAACAGGTCATCGGCTACGACAGCCTCAACAACCCCGGACGGCTGGAGATCATCAACGGCGGCAACTACACCTCCACCGCCGCCTTCCGCGTGTACGGCGGCACCGCGCTGGTGAGCAACTCGACCTTCAACGCCACCTTTACCTCCTACCTGCACGGCTCGACCTTCACCAGCGTCTTCGAGATCGTGGACAGCACCGTCAACATGACCGCCTTCGCCATCGGCCGCGACGCGCAGAACGCCTCAGGCAAAGCCTGCCGCAACGTCATGCGCATGCGCTCAGGCCATTTCCGCTCCACCGCCGACCTCGAGATCGGCCACACCGGCACTGGCAGCCTGGTCTTGACCGGCGCGGTCGAACAGACCGGCGGCACGGTGCTCTCCGCCAGCGGCAACGTGCGCCTGCCGATCACCGCCTCGGCCGTCGGCGAGTACCTGCTGGACGGCGGCCTCTTCGCGATCCATAACGCCGGCGACTCGTTCTTCCTCGGCGGCCGCGACGGCAGCGCGAAGGGTTTCTTCCGCATGACCGACGGCGTCTTCACGAACAAGGGCATCACGCAGGTCGGCTCGTACGCGCGCGGCTTCGGCTCGGTGACGGTCGGCGGCGGCCGCGCGGTCTTCGAGAAGCACCTCAGCGTCGGCGCGGTCGCCAGCAGCACCGGCGAGGTGGCCCTGACCGGCGGCGTGCTGTTCCTGCCCGGCTCGGCCCCCAACCTCAACCTCGGCAACGCCAGCAACGCCTTCGGCCGCGCCGTGATCAGCGGCGGCCTGCTCAGCGGCGTCGGCCGCACGGTCAACGTCGGCTCCGCCTCCTTCGGCCGCGGCGAGCTGGTCCTGCACGGCGGCATCGTCAGCAACAGCTCCACCGTGGTCGGCGCGGTCAGCAGCGCCAACGGCACGCTGGTCATCAGCAACGGCCTCTGGGCCATCGCGGGCAGCCTGACGGTCGGCCAGACCAACGCCGTCGGCCGCGCCGAGCTGAGCGGCGGCGTGCTCACCATGACCGGCGCGTCGACCTTCGGCAACCAGTATGCGGGCAGCGGGGCCTTCGTGATGAACGGCGGCGTGCTGACCAACGCCGGCTTCAACATCGGCAACGTGCTCGGCTCGACCGGCTCGGCCGAGTTCAACGGCGGCGTGACCTACACGACGTCCGACGTCAACATCGGCCACGGCTCACTCGGCAAGGGCGCCATCGCGACGTTCACCTTCACCGGCGGCCGGCTGCTCACCACCGGCCGCCTGCTGGTCGGCTCCTACGGCAGCGGCTTCGCCACGCTCAGCGGCGGCGAGATCGAGGCGCTGGCTGTTGGTCGAACCGACCAGAGCGTGGTGGTCGGCCGCGACCCCGGCACCTTCGGCCAGCTCACCATCACCGGCGGCGCGCTCAAGGGCACCAACGAGCTGGTCATCGGGCGGGATAACAATACCAGCGGCATTGCCACCGGCATCGTGGAGGTCGCGGGCGGCGACCTCTACTTCCACTCCATCCGCCGCGCCAGCGGCCTGCACACCTTCAACCTCGCGGGCGGCACGCTGCACCCCTACAACCGCGACCCGGCGTTCGCTTTCACCGCGACGCTCACCAACGACATCGGCTTCGGCGAGACCGGCGCGCGTTTCGGCCTGAGCCCGCTGGACAAGGACGGCGTCCTCCGCACGGTCCACGCCACCTGCACCTTCCGCGGCAACGGCGGCCTCGCCAAGCGCGACGGCGGCACGGTCACCCTCGGCGGCACGCTGGCCTACACCGGCGACACCGTGGTCGAGGCCGGCACGCTGGCGCTCTCGAACGCCGTCGCCAGCCTCGCCAGCGGCGTCGTCGAGGTGCGGGCCGGCGCCACGCTCGACGTCAGCGTGCACCGCGTCACGCCCTCCTTCCTGATCCCCGGCGGCCAGACGCTGCGCGGCGAGGGCAGCGTCAAAGGGCCGGTGCGCCTGGCCTCCGGCGCGTGGCTGCTGGGCGGCCCGGAGGGCGGCCCGGGCGTCCTGACCATCGACGGCGACCTGACGCTGGACTCCGGCGCGGAGCTGCTGCTGCGCCAGGCCGGCGAGACGTTCAGCCGCGTCCACGTGACCGGCAACGTCACCCTGCCCGCCGCGCCGCGCCTGACGGTCGCGGAGGGCGACCCCAAGGCCGCGCAGGGCGTGCCGTTCCTGACGTGGGACGGGAGCCTCATCCTGAACGGAACCCGCTGGGTTGTCACCGGCGACGACGCGCCGCTGGTCGTGATCGACCACGGCGCCAAGGCCCTGACGGTCAGCTACCTCAAGGGCACGCTGCTGCGCGTGCTCTAAACCCCACCCCTACCGCGAACGCCATGCCTGTCTACGACTATATCGCCGCCGCGCCGGATCAGGGCTGCCCGCACTGCGCGGGCGGCTTCGAGACCGTGCAGTCGATCCACGACGCGCGCCTCACGGCCTGCCCGCAGTGCGGCGCGCCGGTGACGAAGTGCATCACCGCGCCCGCCATCGGCCGCTCGAAGTCCAAGCTCGACGACCGCGCCAAGGCGGCCGGCTTCACCAAGCTCAAGAAGATCGGCAAGGGCGAGTACGAGAAGCAGTACTGACGCGTGAACCCCGGCAACCTCCAGACCCGCGGCCGCGTGCTGCGCGCGGTGCGCGAGTTCTTCCACGACCAGGGTTTCGACGAGGTCGAGACGCCCGTGCGCATCCCCGCGCCCGCGCTGGAGGCGCACCTGGACGCGCCGCCCTCGGGCCGCGCCTGGCTGCGCACCTCGCCCGAGCTGCACATGAAGCGCCTGCTGGCGGAGGGCCACGCCCGGCTGTACCAGATGGGCCCGTGCTTCCGCGCGGGCGAGTGCGGGCGGCGCCACAGCCCGGAGTTCACGCTGCTCGAGTGGTACCGCGCGGGCGCGGACTACACCGACATCCTGCGCGACACCGAGGCGCTGCTGCTGCGCGTGTTCCGCGAGGTCGCGGGCGCGGAGCGCCTCAGCTACGGCGGCCGCGTCATCGACCTCGCGCGGCCCTGGCACGTGCTCACGGTGCGCGAGGCCTTCCGGCGCTGGGCCGGCTGGGATCCCGTGGCGGCCTGGGACCCCGACCGCTTCGACGCCGACCTCGTGGCCAAAGTGGAGCCGGCCCTGCCGCAGGACCGGCCGTGCGTGCTCGCCGACTACCCCGCGCCGGCCGCGGCTTTGGCGCGGCTCAAGCCCGGCGACCCGGCCGTGGCGGAGCGCTGGGAGGTCTACGTGGGCGGGCTGGAGCTGGCCAACGCCTTCAGCGAGCTGTGCGACGCCGCGGCGCAGCGCGCCCGCTTCCTGGAGGCGGCCGAGGCGCGCGGGCGCGCCGGCCGCGAGGTCTACCCGCTCGACGAGCCGTTCCTGCAGGCGCTTGAGCGCGGCCTGCCGCCGTGCGGCGGCATCGCCCTCGGGATCGACCGGCTCGTGATGCTCGCCTGCGACACCGCCGACATCGCCGACGTCCGCCCCTTCTGCCAGCGCCCCGGCGAGACCTACTGAGTCGCCGTCCCCCGGCGCAAAGTTTGGAGTGCGGTGACAGGCGGTACCCCGCGCGGCACCGCTTTCCCCCGGCCCGCGCTCTCCGTCGCACGGGCATCTTGCCCGTGCCCCCAGTCCCTGCCAGTACGGCAGGCGCTACGAGCCTGCCGCTCTCCCTCGACCGACAAAGTGCCTCGCACCCTTCTTACTTGGTCATTCCGTGTTGGATATTGGATATTGGGCGTGCAAGGGGGATTATTTGGAAGCGATACGGCTCGCGAGGACGCTCGCCCTCCACGCCACGAGAAGCGCT
>JAKJGY010000264.1 GCA_022704145.1 Verrucomicrobiota bacterium | reverse complement strand
CCCGCGAGCCGCGACGAGGCCGCCGCGACGTTCAACCTGCTGACCCGGCTGCGCCTCCAGCAGCAGGCGCGCTGCCTGCATTTCGGGCAGGCGCCGGACAACATCATCCACCTGCGCCGCCTGATGTTCTCAGAGCGCGCGCTGCTGCGGCAGGCCTTCGGCCATATCCGGATCCTCCAGCGTCGGATCGCCTATGATTTCTTGGGCGGCAATCCGGGGTAGGCTTGGCCTACGCTTTCGGAGGAGCGATGGTCACGCTGTGCTTCTGCCCGCATTTCGGGCATTTCCACTCCAGCGTGTAAGGCTTGTCGGCGGTGGGCGTGTCGATCTCGATCTCGGCGGTCTGGAAGCCGCACTTGGTGCACTTGACCTTGAACGTGCTCTTCTTCTCGCCGCAGGTGACGAGCGTGGCGCCGCCGGAGGCGCTGAGCTTGGCGGCGCAGGCGGCGGGCTTCTCCTGCTTGGCGGGCTTGGCGGCGGGACTGCAGGTCTGCCCGGCGGTGACGAGGGGCAGGGCGGCGAGCGTGAGCGCCGACTCGAGGAACAGGCGACGGGTGGTCATGAGCGACTCCTCCATGATTCAGTATGAAGGCTGGCGCACTCCAACGCCAACCCCTACACTTCACTTTACACTATACACCTCGAAAGCGTTCGGATCAAGTGCGCGTTTGTCGCGATCACGCGGCGGCCATCCTGTTTGAGGAAGAGAAAGACGAAGAAGAGCAGAGATTGTCGGCGTCGGGGTCGGAATCGGTATCGGAATCGAAAGGAAGCCGGATGGGTGACGGAAAAGAGAAGTTTGAATCTGCCGCTCGGGCATCGTGTCAATGGAGCGCGTCGGCCTGGCGCAGCGCATCCGTGAGCCGCGGGCCGGACCGAGCACCTGCGACAACGCGATGAAGACACCCAAACGCTGACTGGAGAGAATCGATACCGATTCCGATACCGACCCCGAGAAGACCATGGACTCCAACAGTGGCGACGCACCGAACCCTCGTTCGCCTTCGGCTCACGGGTTCGGTGGTCGCTGACGTTGTCGTGGGGGGTGGGGGCTTTTCTGGGGCTCAGGGGGCGGGTGACCAGCCGTAGAGCGGGGCGGGCGGCTCGAGGCGCAGGTCGGCCCAGAGGCCCCAGTCGCCGTTGCTGTCGTCCTGCGTGCCGACGTCGGTGAGCAGCAGGAGCGTGACGCGCTGGCCGGCCCAGGGCGCGAGCGCGCCTTCGAGGGCGGCCCAGGTGTGGCCGGTGACGGTCTGTGAGGCGAGTTCGGTGCGTGTACCTCGGGCGTCCTCCACGAGGGCGCGGAAGAGGAGGCCGTCGCCGGGGGAGCTGCCGTCCTGTTTGCCGACCGAGCAGCGGAAGGCGAGGGGGGTGGCGGGCAGGTCGAGAGAATAGCGCGCGAAGGTGTAGCCGACGCCGCTGCGGTAGGGCGGGTGCATGAAGAGCGCGCCGGACTTGGCGAGGCCGCCGCAGGTGGCGGTGGCGGCGGCATGCAGGAGTGCGCCTGAGGCGGGGTCGAGGGGCGCCTCCGGGGCGCCGCGCAGGCGCATGCCCGCGGCGCGGCTGGCGGGGAGGGTGCGGGCGAGGTCGAGCGGCTGGCGGACGAGGCGGCCGGACACGGCGGAGGGGGCGGCGTCGGGGGTGTCGACCTCGAGGCGGAAAGCGACGGCGTTGGTCAGGGCCGCGCCTGGGGGGAGGGGCAGGCGCTGGGGGGCGTTGGGGCCCGGTTCGAGGACGAAGGGGTGGTCGAGCGCGCCGCAGCGCAGGCGCGCCGGGCGCGGGGTGAGGCAGAGCGAGGTGGGCCGCACGACGAGGGTGCCGTTCTCGACCCAGGCGTTGAGGGAGGCGGGGGCGGTGACGGTGAAGTCGATCCAGGCGCCCTCGAAGGTGAACCAGAGGCGTGCGCCGGGCGCGGCGTCGGCGGGGAGGGTGACGGTGTGGGTGTCGCGGCCGCGCACGGTGAGGCGTTCGCCGGGGGCGGCGGAGGCGGTCTCGCAGGTGAGGGCTGCGGCGGGCGGGGCGGGGTTACGGCGCGCGCGGTAGGAGAGGGCGCCCTTGACCGGGAGCACGTAGCTGAGGCCGCGTGCGGTGCGGACCTGGGCGGGGCCGAGTTCGGCACCGGCCGGGTCGAGGGCGACGGCATCGGAGAGCGTGGCGGCGAAGCCGGCCTCGGAGGTGCGGTGCAGGAGGATCTCGGCGAGGCCGTTGCCGAGGGTGAGGCAGAGGGCGGCGCCGTCGCTGGCGCCTTCGGGGAAGCGGGCGAAGGCGCCGCGCCCGTCCAGGTAGGTGTAGTCCGGGCAGACGGCGAGGTCGGCGCGGCGGCCGGCGAGGTCGCCGCTGAAGACGCGTACGGCGCCGTCGGCGCTGCGGCCCCAGTAGCCGTTGGGGGGGAGGTCGACGGGGTGGCTGCTGACCGTGGTGCGGAGGCGTTCGAGCGGGTGGCCGTTGGCGGCGGTGAGGGTGCCGTCGGCGTAGCGGGTGACGACCTGGGAGCGGGTGTAGCAGCCGTTGGCGAGCGCGGCGGAGGTCGGGTGCAGGGCGCCGTCGGCGTCGGCGTAGCGGATGGTGTCGGCGGGGGACTGGGTGTAGCGGCTGGCGAGCGCCTGGAGCATGTAGTAGCTGCGCAGCTCGCCGTCGCGGCCGTGGAGCAGGAAGCCGGGGTGGCCGAAGGCGACGGTGGCGGCGAGGAAGCGGTCGCGCGCGGTGTCGGGGTCCCGGGGCTGGCTCTTGCCGGGGTAGAACATCTCGGGGTTGCCCATGCCGAAATTGCAGCACAGGTCGTGCAGGCGGCGCAGGTCGAAGTCCACGAGCCAGGGGTTTTCGGCTGGGCGGTAGGCCTGGTCCTGGGCGTAGTTGCCGTCGGTGAGGCCGCAGTAGGGGAAGTGGTTGTTGCCCTCGGAGTAGACCGGCCCGTTCCAGGCGGCCTTCTGAAGCAGCATGATCTCGCCGTAGGCGTAGAAGACCGGGGCGAAGGCCGCCGCGCCGGGCACGCGCGCGTCGAAGTCGGTGCGGCTCCACGGCGTGACGGCGGTGTGCACGTCGCAGTAGGCGGTGCTGAAGCCGAACTTCGCCTGGAGGGCGGGGGCGAGGCGCTCGCAGAACTCGACGGCGCGGGCGGGCTTGGGGGCGTAGCAGCGCTCCCAGGCGTGCTGGAGCTGGTTATCGGGGGCGCGTGAGATCAGGTCGATGTGCCAGAAGCCGTTGACGGGGGCGAAGTCGGTGAAGTTGTTATAGGGCCCGTAGACGAGGCCCAGCTCGTCCTGCATGAGGCGGGCGTAGTCGTGCTGGCCCTTGTCGCCGCCCTTCTGGGGTGCGGGCTCGGTGCGGAAGGTGAAGCTCTCGTTGCCGTCGCGCCAGCCGGTCTCGTGGTCGGTGACGACGAGGCGGGAGAGGCCCCAGCGGCGCCGTTCGCGCCAGTAGGCGGCGTCGCGGGCGCGGTCGCTGGCGCCGTGGGAGCGCCAGACGCGCGTGCCGGTGACGTGCTTCCACGGCGAGGGCGGGTTCGGGACGTTGGGCAGGACGTCCTCGAACTGGGGTGAGAGGGCGAGGACGAGGCGTTCGAAGCAGGGGTTGCGCAGGCCGTCGGTGCGGGGGCGGTAGCGTGTGCCGCCGTTGCTGGCGACGGCGCCGTCGGGCGGGAGGGCCTCGGCGAAGGGCTCGGTGGCGTTGGACTGGGTCCAGTCGATATGGGCCATGAAGAAGAGCGGGGCGTCGGCGGTGCCGGAGACGATGGCGTGGGGGCGGGCGAGGAGGTCGCCGTAGCCGTTGTAGGTGTAGTAGGGCAGGGGCACGCGGCGGGGGTCGGCGAAGCCGCGTGTGGCGCCCAGGCGGCACTCCTGGATGTGGCCGCCGGGAGCCTGGAGGTCGAGCACGAGCGACTTTCCGAAGAGCTGGGCGCGGAGGTGGACAGGCGTTTGGCGCGCGCCTGACGTGAGGGTGCCGCTGTAGGAGACGCTCTTGCCGTCGGTGGTGACGGTGACGGCCTCGGCGTCGGCGCGCAGGAGCGGGCCGCCGGGGGTTTCCGGGGCGAAGAAGAGGCCGCCGCCGAGGGCCACGGCGATCCAGTCGCGGCCGGCGTCCGGCCAGCGCATGGCGAGGTCGTCCCAGGCGCCGGCTCGGGCGGGGAGGCGGACCTCCAGGCGGCCGTCCTCTCCGTCGCGCACGAGCAGGTAGTGGCCGGAGCTGCTCTTGGCGACGCGTGTGACGCTGGGCGACGAGTCGGGGGGCACGATGGTGAGCGGGGTGTTGGGGAAGGGCAGCGTGCCGGGGCCGGTGTTGGCGCCGACGGGGCAGTCCGGGAAGACGCGGATGCCGCGCGCGGGGCGGGGGTCGAAGCGGAGGGGCGGGAAGGCCTCGGTGAATACGGCGAGGCTGTTCAGGTAGAGGGTGCGGCCCGCGGTGTTGCGGCCGCCGGTGATCTCGAGGGCGGTCAGGCGCGCGCCGAGGGCCACGCGGGCGGCCTGGTCGGGGGTGAGGCGTCGGTGGCAGAGGAACCACTCCTTGAAATGGACGTGGGCGAGGGGGACGCTGAAGGTCTTGCCGGAGGGGTCGGAGAAGGTCAGGCTGAGGGAGACCGGCGGCGTGGCGGGGTCGGGCGCGTAGCTGTGGTTATTGCCGTAGACCCAGCAGGTGACGGCGTCGAAGCCGCCGGTGATGGCGACGGGCGCGGGGGGCACGAGCGTGACGCGCGGGGACGGCCCCGTGGCGCGGTAGGTCAGCTTCGCGACCGCGTCGCCGAAAAG
>JAKJGY010000263.1 GCA_022704145.1 Verrucomicrobiota bacterium | reverse complement strand
GCTGGCGCTGCCGGGCGCGGGCTTTGTGGAGCTGGAGCTGGACGCGGCGGCGCAGGGGGTGTTCGTGGTGGCGGAGGCGACGGGCGGGATCACCGTGGACGGCAGCCTCAACGACTGGGAGGTCTCGGTTCCGGACGCCGGGCCCGCCATCCAGCGCCGGCTTGCGGTGGCTGACAGCAAGCTGGTGTTGCGCCTCTTCAAGAAGGGTATGATGGTGCTGGTGTTCTGATGGAATGATGGAATGGTGGAATGGTGGAATGGTGGAATGATGGAAAGAGTGATGGGTGGAGGGAAGGGCGGGTGGGTAAGACGGTTCACGGCGGCGGGCATGCTGGCCGCCGGAGCCGTGGCGGCTCAGACGCCGGGCGAGCGGATCGCGCAGGTTTCCGGAATGCCTGGGCTGGTCGCGTTCTGGACGTTCGGGAGCCCGCAGGCGGGCGTGTGGCAGTCGGCCTACGACGCGGGCACCTCGGCGACGAACTACCCGCTCTACCTGCGGCGGATCGGCGACGCGACGCGCTACACGCTCGACACGTGGCCGTACACGGATGTGTCCTCGCAGATCCGCGTGGACACCTCGGGGCCGTTCGGACACGCGATGTACTTCAACCAGGGGTACATCTACGCCGAGTCGCCGCGGGCGGGGTTCGACGGCGGCCCGCTGGACATGAACGGCGAGCGGCCGTTCACGCTGCTCGCGTGGATGAAGTTCACGGGCGCGCGGCATCTGGTGGCGGGCATCTGGGACGAGGGCGGCTGGGACAAGTACCGCGGGCGGCGGCAGGCGGCGCTGTTCGGCGGCCTGTTCGGGCGCAACGGGATCACGGCGCACATCTCCGCCACCGGCGCGGCGAGTTATCCGCAGTCCACGGTCTCCGGCAGCCAGTACGCGCGGGAGCGGGCGCTGGACGGCGCCAACTTCGACAACGGGCAGTGGGTGTGCATGGCCATGACATACGAGCCGTCGACGCAGCAGGTGAAGGCGTGGCTCAACGGCGTGGCGACGCCGCTGAGCCTCGGCGACCCTGTGGAGAACGACGTGTTCAACAACGCTAACCCGAAGCAGGCGAACCCCTACGCGTTCAAGTGGCCGGTCTACTCGCCGCGGCGCTACGTGCTGAAGTACAACGGCTACAACGTGCGCACCGAGGGCGTGTACGAGCACTGGGTGGAGGTGCGGGCAGCGGAAGGCCGCTTCGTCTACGGGCGGAGCGCGCCGGGCGTGGTGGACGGGCGTTTCAAGGTGGCGGTGGACGTGACGCGCGGCGGGGTGAGCCTCGCGGGAGCGCCGCTGGAGGCCGAGGTCGGGCACGGCACGGAGCTGTCGCTGGCGCAGGGCGTGTCGCTCGCGACCGGCGATGAGATCCGCACCTCGCTCTTCGTGTGGCGGGACGAGGCGTGGGTGCGGGTCGGAACGGAGATCGCCTATCCGGTGCCGGAGGGCGCGCCCTTCACGCTCGGCCGGGCGCTGGGTCTCGGGACCGAGCCGCTGGCGCACGGGGCGCAGCTCTATATCGACGGCGTGGCGGTGTTCGACCGCGTGCTGACGGGCGAGGAGCTGCAGGCGATCACCTTCGTGAACCAGCCTGTGGCGGCGGGCGACGGCGTGTGGGTGAAGCCGGCGGGCGGCGCGTGGGAGGTGGCGGATAACTGGCTCGACGGTGCGCTGGCTAACGGCGAGGGCGCGACGGCGACCTTCGGGACGCCGGAGCCGCCGGGCGACGTGGCGGTGCGGGCGGACGCGGCGCGCACGCTCGGCAACCTGACGTTCGGCGGGGAGGACAACGCGAACCGGTGGCTTCTTTCAGGCGCGGCGCTGACGCTGGCGGGGACGGAGACGCCGGTGATCGCGGTGGACAACCGCGAGGCGGTGGTGGCGAACGACCTGGAGACCGCGCAAGGCTTTGAGAAGCGCGGTCCCGGGACGCTGGTGCTGACCGGAACGAACGTGTCCCAGGCGGCGGTGTCGGTGACGGGCGGCACGCTGTCGCTCTCCAACGCCGCGTCGCTGGCGTCGCTGCGTGTCGCGCTGGCGGACGGCGCCGCGTTGCGGGTGGACGGCGTCTCCGATTTCCGCTCGCTGGAGAACCTCGGCGCGGGCGCGCCGCGGGTGACGGTACACGGGACGGCGCGGGTGGGGGACGTCTCCGACCGTGACGGCACGACCGAGCGGGTGTTCGCGGGTGATGTGTCAGGCGGCGGCACGCTGGTCAAGCAGGGCGGCAACCGGCAGACGCTGGAGGGCGCAGCCAGCGTGGCGGCGGTCGAGGTCGCCGGCGGCACGCTGGCGGTGGTGCCGAAGGACGACATCGTCGCCTGGTTCGGGTTTGACGATCCTGACGATGTCGGACGCGACTTCGGGCCGTCGGGCGTGACGCTCACGAAAGAGGGCGAGAACGCGGGTTGGCACGAAGCCCAGGGGAAGTTCGGCGGGGCGTTGCGTCTGAACGGCGCGTCTAGCCTGATCCACGAGAAGACGGAGGCGCTGCCGCTGCTGTTGCCGGTCGGCGACGCGGCCTTCACGCTCGCGGCGTGGATCAGGCGAGACGCGGACGTTCCGGCGCGGGGCGGCATCGCGAACTGGGGGTCGATGGACAGCAACTACAACTCGGCGGGGTTGCGTATGGACAGCACGTCGACGGTGATCCAGCCTTCGGCGTCGCATACGGCGGTGGCGTTGGACGCGCCGGGCGAGTGGCAGCACGTGGCGCTGACCTACGAGCCGTCGCTGGCGACGGGCAGGCGTAAGATCTATGTGAACGGCGTGGCGAAGCGGAGCGACAACCCGCCGCAGGCGCTCGCCCTCTCCACCGCCTTTGTCGCGGTGGGGCGTGGGTCGCCCAACTCGTCCGAGCATCAGAACCAGTACTTCAAGGGGCTTCTGGACGAGGTGGTGCTGGCGCGCGCGGCCTTTTCGCAGGCGCAGATTCAGGCGCTGATGACGAACGGCGCGGCGGCGTTCTACACGCGGCCTGCGGCGGAGAACCTGCTGCCGCAGACGGCGGCGCTGGCGGTGGGGGCGTCCGGGCGGCTGGCGGTGGGCGCGGATCAGACGGTCGCGCGGCTCGACGGCGCGGGAGGCGTGGTGGCGTTGGGAGGCGGCGCGACGCTGACGGTCGCGCCGACGCAGGAGGTGACGCTGGCAAGTTCGGTGTACGGTCGGGGCGGGCTGGTCAAGCGCGGCGCGGGCGCGACGCTGACCGTGGCGGCGCGGCAGGGCTACGCGGGACCGACGCGTGTCGAGGAGGGCACGCTGGAGGTGCTGGATCACGCGCCCCGCACGCTTGAAGGGATCGTGGGCTACTGGACGTTCGACGACCCCTCCGACATCGGCAAGGACAGCAGCGGGAACAACATTCAGATGGAGGTCAAGGGCGGTACGGGCGGGGTGACGCATTACACCGACCGTGCGCGAATCGGCGGCTGCGTGCTGATGTCCAGCCGGTATTTCGAGCCGGTCGGCGGGTTTCCGGCGGCGATGCCGACCGGCAACGCGGCGGTCTCGCTCTCGATCTGGGTGAACCCGGCGGACGGTATCGCTTCGACCGGCGGCTTCGCGTACTGGGGGTTCACGAACACGAAGACGCGGTCGAGCCTGAACCTGCGGCTGAACAGTTCGTACAGCAGCCTGACCGTCGCGAGCGACTCGGGGAACATCACGGTCAGCAACCTCGGGTTCGACCTCCGTGACGGCCGTCCGGAGAACGGCTTCGCGCAGGGGTGGCACCACCTCTGTTACACCTATGATCCGACGCATCCGACGCAGAAACAGCGGCTGTACGTGAACGGCGCGCTGCGGGCCTCGGCCAACCAAGGCGACTTCCGTATCGAGCCGGTGGGGCTGCGCCTCAACTGCGGGCGCTCGACGTCCAGCAACATGGGCAACGGCTACCTCGACGACACGATCATTTTCAACCGTGCGATCACCGAGGAGGAGGTGCGCTATCTGAGCGCGGGCCACGCGGTGATCCCGCCGACGGCCCCGGTGCCGCAGATGCCGGTGCCGGGTGTGGTGGCGCGTTACGCGTTCGACGACCCGGCGCTGGTCGGGCGCGACACGAGCGGTTATGGGAACCACCTTGAGGCGGTCGGCGCGGGTGCGGTCTACCACGCGGTAGGCAAATGCGGCGGCGCGCTGAGCGTGAACGCGGCCAACTCGTGGCTGAGCGCAACGGGCGGCGTGCCCGCGATTTTCCCTGTCGGCAAGTCGGCCTACACACTGGCGTGCTGGTTCAACCCCGGCGACGCGGTCACCAACTCGGGCGCGCTGTTCTATCTGGGGCGCGACGCCGACGGCGCGAGCCTCTCGGGGCGTTTCAACAGCAGCCACTCCTCCCTCATCCTCGCGACGTTGAACGTGACGCAGCTTACGGGCGCGACGGGCTATGAGCTGCACCGCGCGGATCTGCCTGCGGGGTGGCACCACTTTGTGACCACCTTCGACCCCGCGCTCGTGACGGACAAGCGCAAGCTGTATCTCGACGGGCGGCTGATCGGCTCGGACAACGTGACCGGCGTGACGCTCGGCACGAACCTGTTTTACATCGGGCGTGGGCGTTCCGTTCCGTCCACGCAGTTCTCGGGGCGGATCGACGAGTTCGTGGTGATGAACCGCGCGGCGACGCTGGCGGAGGTCGCGTACCTCGCGGCCGGGATGCCGGAGGAGCTGTCCGGCGTGCTGCCTGGGCGCACGGCGCTGGAGGTCGCGGCGGGCGCGCGGGCGGTGTTCAAGGGAGGGACGG
>JAKJGY010000262.1 GCA_022704145.1 Verrucomicrobiota bacterium | reverse complement strand
CTCGATTACGACGCGCAGACGCTGCTTTTCGCCTTCACCGAGGCCGAGCATGCGCTTCCGCCCGGGGTGTCCTGCGACACCAACCTGTGGTGCGAGACAGACGCCGCACGCCAGCCGCAATACCGCTTCTATCATTTCCGTCCTGAGACCTGCTACCACCTCTTCTCGGTGCGCGCCGACGGCACCGGCCTGACGCAACTGACCGACGGCCCGTTCAATGACTTCGACGGCTGTTTCCTGCCGGACGGCCGTGTCGCCTTCATCTCCACGCGCACGGGCGGGCAGCTCCGCTGCGGCTTCCGGCCAGACCCGACCTACACGCTGCACGCGATGGGCAGGGACGGCGAGGATCTGGTTCAGCTCAGCTACCACGACACCAACGAGTGGCACCCGAGCGTGGACGCCAGCGGCATGCTGGTCTACACGCGCTGGGATTACGTGGACCGCGACTCGGACGTGGCCCACCATCTCTGGCACTGCTACCCGGACGGGCGCGACCCGCGCTCCTTCCACGGCAACTACCCGCAGCGGCGCGAGCTGCGGCCTTGGATGGAGCTGTCTGTCCGCGCCATCCCGGGTTCGCCGCGCTATGTGGCGGTGGCGGCGCCGCACCACGGCGAGGCCTACGGCTCGCTGGTGCTGCTCGACCTGCGCGAGCCGGACGACGGTGCGTGCGGGCAGGTGCGGCGGCTGACGCCCGAGGTGCCGTTTCCGGAGTCCGAGTCCACACCGGGCGTGCCGCACGCCAAGGGGCGCCATACGCCGAATGCGGAGGTCTACGGCACGCCGTGGCCGCTCAGCGAGGACTTCCACCTGGTCGTCCATGACGCCGGCCGCAAGAACTACGGGCTCACCCTGCTGGATAGTTTCGGCAACCGCGAGCTGCTCTACCGCGATCCGGCACTGGCCTGCCTCGACCCGATCCCGTTGCGGCCACGGCCACGCCCGCCGGTGATCCCGGTGCAGACCGCGCAGGCGCGGCGCGAACGGGGCGGAGCGCCGGCTCCGGAGGACGGGGTGGTGATGGTGATGAACGTCTATGAGAGCGACCGGCCCTGGCCCGAGGGGACACGCATCCGGCGGCTGCGCGTGGTCTCGCTCTTTCCCAAGTCGAACTCGGTGGCGGACGAGCCGAACATGGGTGTGGCGGCGCAGTCGCTCGGACGGGGCGTGCTCGGCACCGCGCCGGTGGAGGCGGACGGCAGTGCCTGCTTCCGCGTGCCCGCTGGCACCGGGTTCTACCTGCAGGCGCTGGACGAGCAGGGGCTGGCGGTACACACGATGCGCTCGGCGACCTACTTGCATCCGGGCGAGACGCTCACCTGCCTGGGGTGCCACGAGGCCAAGCAGGCCACGGCCGGGTGTCGCGAAGGGTCGCGGCCGCTGGCGCTGGGACGGCCGCCCTCAGCCCTCGAGCCTGAGGCGCCGGGGAGCTATCCCCTGACCTTCGCGCGGCTGGTGCAGCCGGTGCTGGACGCGCGCTGCGCGGGCTGCCATGGGGGGGCGCGCCCGACCCAGGGCGCGCCGAGCCTGCGCGGCGACCGCTTCGGCCGGCACGGCTGGTCCGAGGCGTTTCACACGCTGCGCCCGCACGCGTGGGGCATGAGCGGCGGCAACGGGGTGGCGCTGAAAGAGCGCCAGTACAGCGTGCCGGGCCAGGACGGCGCGCGCGTCAGCCGGCTCTACCGGATGCTGCGGGCCGGGCACCACGAGGTGCGGCTGACGCCCGAGGAGCTGGGCCGCATCACGCTCTGGCTGGACTGCAACAGCAACTTCTACGGCGCCTACGCCGAGACGGAGCGGCAGGCGCGCGGCGAGGTCGTAAGGCCACAGTTCGGCGTGCCGCCGGGTGTGCCCTTCGAGCGGTTGCTCCGCTGACGCGCCCGCGGGAACGGTGGCGTCGGACAGGCCGCCTCAGCCGCCCTTGAGCCTGCGGATCTCGTCCAGCGAGTGGTTCATGTGGTCGCGCTCATCCAGCCCCACCCGCCTCACAAGGTCGCCCAGCGTCTTCTGGCGCGGATACACGCTGAACCAAACCGAGTCCACCGGCTCCTGGTCAAACTCAGGGTGCTCCTGCGCGAAGAGCATATACTCGTGCTCGGCATGCGACTCGAAGGCCGCGTTCATCGCAAACGACCACACCGGGTTGATGCGATACATCAGGCGGGTCATGCAGAAGTACACGCAGGTCATCTTGCGCGGCAGCAGGAAGTGGCGGAACCACGAGAGCCGGATGCCCTTCTGCTGACACAGGTCGCTCCACAGCAGCATGTGCCACTGCTCGTTATCCTGCGCCTCGCGCCCCATCTGGATATGCCGCAGCGCGATCTCGACCCGCTCACGCGACGGCGGCCGGGTCGCACAGTGCAGCCGGGACAGCAAGCCGTAGGAGACGTTTTCCCACGCCCAGTAGGGATAGCGCGCCAGAATCTCCAACACCAGGACCTTCGGCAGGGAGCGGCCCTTCCCATACAGCACGTCGAACGTCAGGAACATCACCTTCAGGGCCAAGTTCGCCGGCAGCCTGGGGGTCGCGAGCGTCCGCTCCTGCTCGGCCTTCAGATCCAGTTCCTTGCCCATGGTATACACCGTCTCCGCCATCTTCGCCTCCCTATTGGTTGGTCTGTAGTTTACCCATGGCCCAACCGAATGGACAGGCGAATCTCGAATTTTTGAATCAGCCTCGAGGCTCCACTTCCGGGCCGTGCCTTACGGACCGACAAGCTCCCCGGCAAAACGGCCATGCGCCCGAAGTGCGCGCGGGGCGATATCGCCGTTGACACCCTCCGGCGGCCACCGTCATAATGCGTTCAACAAGCCGCCCGCCCCGAGAGGGCGGCCCTGAGCGAGGAGACCGGCCATGCCCCTGCCATTCGACTGCCGCGCGACGGCGCCTGCCGTGCCGCGCGCCCCTGCGCACCGCCCTCACGGCGTCAGCCTGTGCCGGAGGCCCTTATGAGCGGGGGGCGCGCCCAGCGGGCGGAGGCGCTCTTCAAATCCGGCGCGAACTGCTCCCAGGCCGTGGTGGCCGCCTTCGCCGACAGGTACGGTCTCGACGAGCCGACCGCGATGAGGGTGGCCTGCGGCCTGGGCGGCGGCCTGGGCCGCCTGCGCGAGACCTGCGGCGCGGTTTCGGGCATGGCGGTGCTCGCGGGCCTGCAGTACGGCAACGCCGAACCCGCCGACGCCGTGGGCAAGAAGCGGACTTACGAGGCCGTGCAGCGCATGGCCGCCGAGTTCCGCGAGCGTTACGGCAGCCTCACCTGCCGTGTCCTGCTGGGCCTCGAGCGGCCGGAGGGCGATCCGACCCCCGCTGCGCGCGACGAGGCCTATTACGCGAAACGGCCGTGCGCGGAGTATGTCGCGGCGGCGGCCGAGATCGCCGAGCGCGTCCTCTCCGAGCCGGCCTGAGGCGCGGCGGGCGTTTCGGCTTCCGGGCCTCCGGCCGCTTTTGGTATAGTGGGCTCCTTCCGGACGGGCGCAGGCGGGAGGCGCCCCCCCTCTCTTCCCCCTCTCCCGCGCGGGGAGCCCCCATGCCCAAGCCTTTCGTCCACCTCCACCTCCACACCAAGTACAGCCTGCTCGACGGCGCCTGCCATATCAAGCCGCTCGTCCTACGCGCCAAAGAACTCGGCATGACCGCCGTGGCAATGACCGACCACGGCGTGATGTACGGCATCATCGAGTTCTACAAGACGTGCAAGGCCGAGGGCGTCAAGCCGATCCTCGGCTGTGAGATCTACATCAACGCCACCGCGCACCGTTCCAGCCGCGACCCGAACGTGCCCTACCATCACCTCGTGCTGCTGGCAAAGAACCTGGAGGGGTACCTCAACCTCGCGAAGATCAACACCATCGCGCACATGGAGGGGTTCTACTACAAGCCGCGCATCGACAAGGAGACCCTGCGCGCCCATGCGGGCGGCCTGATCGCGCTGGCGGCCTGCCTCCAGGGCGAGGTGAACGTCCACCTCCAGGAGCGACACCTCGACGAGGCCGAGAAGGCCGCGCGCGAGTATCTGGAGATCTTCGGCCCTGACAACTTCTTCCTGGAGATGCAGGACCACGGCATACCCGAGCAGCGCGTCGCCAACGAGGGCGTGCGCGAGCTGTGCCGCCGGACCGGCCTCAAGGCGGTGATCACCAACGACGTGCACTACCTGCACCAGAGCCACGCCGAGGCGCACGAGGTCATGCTCTGCATCCAGACCTCCACTGTGATGAGCGACCCCAAGCGCATGCGCTATCC
Source organism: Verrucomicrobiota bacterium (assembly GCA_022704145.1). GTDB lineage: Bacteria > Verrucomicrobiota > Kiritimatiellia > RFP12 > UBA1067 > JAKJGY01. The sequence continues at coordinate 494 of JAKJGY010000262.1, read as the reverse complement.
CGGCAACGAGTTCTATTTCAAGTCGCGCGAGGAGCTGGAAAAGCGCTTTCCCGGCGAGAGCGAGGCCTTCGACCTCACGCAGGCGATCGCCGAACGCTGCAACGTGGAACTGAAGTTCTCCGAAGGTAAAGCCGACGACCTGCACTTCCCGACCTTCGAGGTGCCACCGGGCTTCGAGAACGGCCTGAGCTACCTCGTGCATCTCGGCAAGCAGGGCCTCCAGCGCCACTACGGCCTCACGTTCGATGCGCCGCAGGACGACTTCCAGCGGATGCTCGTCGAGCGCTTCAATTTTGAGGTCAGCATCATCCAGAAGACCGGCTTCATCAACTACTTCCTCGTGGTGGCCGACTTCATCAACTGGTCGCGCTCCAACGGCGTGCCCGTCGGCCCGGGCCGCGGCTCCGGGGCGGGCTCGATCCTGGCCTACTCGCTGGGCATCACCCAGATCGACCCGATCCGCTTCGACCTGCTCTTCGAGCGCTTCCTCAACC
>JAKJGY010000059.1 GCA_022704145.1 Verrucomicrobiota bacterium | reverse complement strand
GCGCCTTCTCGGCCACCGCCTTCTTCTTCGGCCGCGACCTGCACCGGCGCCTCGGCGTGCCGGTCGGCCTGATCAACTCCTCCTGGGGCGGTACGCCGGTCGAGGCGTGGACCAGCGCCGAGGCGCCCGCGGCGGTGCCCGCGCTCAAGCCGGTCGCCGACCTCTGGTCCGCCAAGACCGCCAAGCCCTGGGATGAGGCCGCCGCGCTGGCCGGCCATGAGAAACAGCTCGCCGCCTGGAAGGCCGCCGCCGCAAAGGCCAAGGCCGAGGGGCGCCAGCCCCCGCGCGCGCCCAAGAAACCGCTCGACCCCCGCCTCGACTCGCACCACCCGGCCAACCTCTTCAACGGCATGATCGCGCCGCTCGTGCCCTACGCCCTGCGCGGGGCGGTCTGGTATCAGGGCGAGTCCAACGCCAACGACCTGACCGCCCCCCTGTACGGCACCCAGTTGGAGACGCTGATCCGCGACTGGCGCGCGCGCTGGGGCCACGCTTTCCCCTTCGCCTGGGTGCAGCTTCCCAACTACCGCGCGTCAGACCGCAACTGGCCGCTGGTGCGCGAAGGCATGCTGCGCACGCTCAAGGTGCCGGACACCGGCATGGCCACCACCCTCGACATTGGCGAGACCGCCGACATCCACCCTAAAAACAAGCAGGATGTGGGGCACCGGCTGGCCCTCTGGGCGCTGGGCAAGGTCTACGGGCAGCAGGTCGGCTCCGTCTGCGGGCCGCTCCCGGCCGGGCACGTCGTGAAGGGCGAGGAGGTCGTCTGTTCTTTTACACACGCCGACGGCGGCCTGGTCGCGCGCGGCGGCGAGCTTTCCGGTTTCGTCATCGCCGGCGCTGACCAGGCCTGGCAGCCGGCCGTTGCCCGCATCGCCGGCGACACCGTGGTGGTCTCCAGCCCGGCGGTCAAGGCGCCGGTTGCCGTGCGCTACGCCTGGGCCGCCAACCCTGCCGCCACCCTCTTCAACGGCGCCGGACTGCCTGCCTCACCCTTCCGCACCGACGACTTCGACCTGCCTGCCGCACAGGCACGTTAGACGCACGGCGGGCGGATGCGCGCGCCCGCCGGGACCGCCCACACGGGAGACCCTCCGATATGGCCACCATCAAGATCGACCGCGGGTTCACACAGAAAATCCAGCAGAAGGGTCTCATCCACTCGCCCAGCGAACCTCCGCAGCGGCCCCATCACCCCTCCTCCTCAAGCAAGTCGAAGCGCGCCGCGCGCCGGGTGCCGGTCGCCGTGTGGGTCTGCGGCGCAGCCGTCCTGCTGCTCGCCGCGATCGCCGTCCTGCTCTCGCTGACAGGCAAAACAAAGCCGCCCCAGCCCCGGGCCGAAGCCGCACGGCAGACCGCCGCAGCCCCCCAGCCTAAGCCCGAGTCGAAGCAGACCGCCGCCACAACGGCCGACGGCCTTCCGGCCGACCCTGAAGCGGAGCTGTACGCCCGCCACCCCGGCACGCCCTCACCCCAGACGGCCGTGCCCCAGGGCGCGTCCGCCACCCCCAAACCCGCGACGCCCCCGCCTTCCCAGGCCCTCCTGCGCGAGATCCCCCTCGGCTCGCCCCAAGGCCTGCGTGTGGATTATTTCACCGGCATACCCGGCAAGTCCGTCCAGTCGATCCGCACGTACGGCGGCTTCCCCGACCGCCCCAGCCGCACCGTCCAGATCGGCGCGTTCGAACTCTCGGAGAACGTCGGCGAGAGCTACGGCGCGCGCATCCGGGGCTTCCTCACCCCCCCCGCCTCCGGAGCCTACCGGTTCTCGGTGGCGGCCGATGACGCGACCGAACTCTGGCTCAGCCGGGACGACACCCCGGCGCACGCGCGACGTCTCGTCGCCTATGAGGCGTGGATCGACCGCCGCCAGTGGGAGGCCCGCAGCGACCAGCAGTCGCCCGCATGCGAGCTGACCGCCGGCCAGCGCTACTACATCGAGGCGTTCCTGAAAGAGAACACCGGACAGGACTATCTGGCGGTCGCCTGGAAGGGCCCGTCCGACAGCCGCTACACCCCGATCGACGCCCGGTACCTGCAGCCGTGGACGGAGGCGGCGCCGCCCGCCAGCCGCCCCGACCCGCTCGCCGCAGGCCGCGCCCGCGAGGCCGCCCTCGCGCCCGCCCGCGCCGCCATCGACGAGCAGTGGCGCAAGCATGCCGCCGCCTACCGCTACACCGCCGCGGCCGACGCCCTCAAGGCGGGCAAGGCGGCCTGGCGCGACACCGAGCCCCTGACCCTTGTCGAGAACGCCATCCTGCGCTTCGAGCTGCTCGCCCGGCTCCGCGCCTTCGTCCAGACCGAGGTGGCGCGCACGCCCGTGCGCGCCGTCTGGACCGCCTTCGGCGGTGCGCCCGCCGACGTCACCGACGCCACCGACGAGGGCGTCACGGTCGCGCCGGGACGGATCATCGAATGGGCGAAGATCCCCCCCGAGCAGATGCTGCGCCTCATCCAGGCGTCGCTGGGCAGGGCTTCGGTCGACAGCAACACCAAAGGCATCCTGCTGCTCGCCGCCGCCGTCTTCTGCAAGGAGGTCACCGGCGGCCTGGAGCCCGCGCTCAAACACCGCGAGCGCGCCCTCGCCCTCTACGCGGGCCTCGCGCCGGTCGCCGAACGGGTGCTCGGCGGCACGCCGGAGTCGCTCCAGGCCGAAGTGCGCCTGCGCGCCACACGCGACGAACTCGCGCGCCACGTGGCCGCCGCCGCCGTCCTCGCCGCCCGCAACGAACGGCTGCGGACCGAACTCGCCACCCTCACCGGGCTGGTTCCCGGCGTGCTGGCGGAACGCTGGGACCAGAACCCCTACGGCAACCTGAACGAGGCGCGCGCCAAGGGCCTGCTCAAGCGCGCCCCCGACGTCACCCGCGTCCTCGCCGCCCTTGAGTCGCCCCCCGGCGACGGCGAGCGCTTCGTGTCCCGCCTGCGCGCCTACCTCGTGCCGGACAGGACCGACGACTACTACTTCTACATCGCCGCGGATGACCAGGGCGAGTTCTGGCTGAGCCCGGACGAGACCCCTGAGAAGCTCGCGCTGATCGTCAAGACCGACACCTACACCAACGCCCGCGCCTGGGACCGCGAAAAGCGCCGCTCCGCGCCGGTCGCGCTCGTCCAGGGACGCCATTACTGCATCGAGGCGTTTCTGCGCGAGGGTGAGAAGCAAGACCATCTCGCCGTCGCCTGGAGCCCGGTGGCGACCGACGAGCCCCGCATCGTGACCGCCAGCAACCTGCTCTACGCCGCCACCGCCGGCTTCACGCCGGAGACGCAGGAACTCCGCAACCGCATCGAGGCCGACCTGCTGAAGGCGCTCGACCCGCTCCGCGAAGTGAACGCGATACAGGCCGCCGAACAGGAGCGCTCCGCCGCGGGCGCGCCCGCCTCGTCCGCCGCCGCCGAGGCCTTCAGCCGCGAGGCCGCACGCGCCCGCGAATGCCTGTCACAGGCCGAGGAACGGCTTCGCCTCGTCGAGACCGCCCTGCGGCAGCTCCAGGCCGCCTGCGCCCCGCCGCCGCTGAAAACGCCCTGAAGCATCACCTCTCACACCCACACAGAAAAGGAGTCCCCATGCCCACCCTGCCCGCCCCGCTCCGGCCGCTGGCCGTCGCGCTCCTCGCCACCGCCCTCGTCCGCGCCAACCCCGTCGAGAAACCCAACCTCCTCTTCGTGCTGGTCGACGATCTGGGCTGGACCGACCTCGGCTGCTTCGGCAGCGCCTACTACCAGACGCCCAACATCGACCGGCTCGCGTCGCAGGGCATGCGCTTCACCGACGCCTACTCCGCCTGCACCGTGTGCTCGCCCACGCGCGCAAGCATCATGACCGGCCAGTACCCCGCGCGCCTGCGCATCACCGACTGGATCGAGGGCCACAAGCGCCCCTTCGCCAAACTCAGCGTGCCCGACTGGACCATGCGGCTCGCGCCGGAGATCCCCAACGTCGCGCGCGCGCTCAAGGCGGCCGGCTACGCCACCGCCAGCATCGGCAAGTGGCACCTCGGCGACGAGTCGTGCTACCCGGACAAGCAGGGCTTCGACGTCAACATCGGCGGCACCCACCGCGGCCAGCCCCCCAGCTACACCTCCCCTTACAAGATACCGACCCTGACCGACGGCCCGGACGGCGAGTTCCTGACCGACCGCGAGGCCGCCGAGGCCGCCAAGTTCATGCGCGCCAACCGCGACCGCCCCTTCTTCATCTACCTGCCGCATTACGCCGTACACACGCCGATCCAGGCCAAACAGGCCGTGATCAACAAGTACAAGGCCCGCCAGGACAAGTCCGCGCCGCACCACAACCCCGCCTACGCCGCCCTGGTCGAGAGCGTCGACGACGCCATGGGCGTGCTCCTGCGCACGCTCGACGAACTCCAGCTCACCGAGCGCACCATCATCGTCTTCACCTCCGACAACGGCGGCCTGCTCGGCTGCACCTCCAACGTGCCGTTGCGCGCGGGCAAGGGCTCGGCCTATGAGGGCGGCGTGCGCGTGCCGCTGATCGTCAAGTGGCCCGGCGTCACCGCGCCCGGCAGCGTCTGCGGCACGCCGGTCATCAGCGCCGACGCCTACCCCACCCTGCTCGCCCTCGCCGGCGTCCCGCCGCCACCCTCGCACACCGTCGACGGCGAGAGCCTCGTGCCGCTCCTGCGCCAGACCGGCGCGCTCACGCGCGACGCGATCTTCTGGCACTACCCGCACTACCACCCCGGCGGCGCCACGCCCTACGGCGCCGTCCGCTCCGGCGACTTCCGCCTGGTCGAGTTCTTCGAGGACGGCCGCGCCGAACTCTACAACCTCAAGGACGATATCGGCGAGACCCGCGACCTCGCCGCCGCACTGCCCGAAAAGACGGCCGCCCTGCGGCAGCGGCTCGCCGACTGGCGCACGCGCGTCGGCGCACAGATGCCCACCCCCAACCCGGCGGCCGACCCCGCGAAAGACCAGCCCCGGAACAAACGCTGACCCTCGCTGAGAGGGGCTCGCTCGCAGCGCAACCGCCGTCGGAGGCGTGACCGCCGCCCCACCTGACGTGCGACAGTCGAACGCCACGGCCCCACTTAACCCATATTTTCCGAGACCTCACGAATTGCTGTTTTCATCGTCCGCCAAACGGTGTACAGTGATCCTGCTTAACAGGGGGAGAACAGCATGGACTCGCCAGATGAGATTCCGCAGACACCCGCCACCATTCGCGTCCTGGTGGCCGACGACGACCCTTTTGTGCGCGACGCCCTCAAGCTGATCCTCTCCCTGGAGGACGGCTTCGAGGTCGTCGGCGCCGCACAGGACGGTCAGGAGGCCGTGGCCCTCGCCCGTCGCTTCGCCCCCAGTGCGATCATTATGGACGTCCGCATGCCGGGTATGGACGGCGTGGCCGCGACACGTCTGATCATGTCCGAGGCCCCGCAGACGGTCATCGTCGGCCTGACCGCGCTCGACACCGACTCCGTCCGCCAGGAGATGTTCTCGGCCGGCGCCGCGGAGGTCATCATGAAAGTCGACGGCGCCGAAAAACTAGCCCCCGCCATCCGCCGCCTTATCAGCGGCCTCCACAGGAACTGACCTTCTAGCCCGCCATGTCCATAACGGCGCTCATCCCGACACTGCCGATCGCCGCGCTCCTCTACCTCGTCCTCTCGCTCTACGCGCTGACGAGACCGCCCAACTATACCACCCGCTTCCTGTTCATCCTGACCGCCGGCCTTGCCGCGTGGACGACCGCCTATCACGCCGAGCTGGAGGCCACCACCCTCGACGCCAAGCTCGCCTGGCTGCGGATGCAGTTCCTCGTCCTGCCCTTCCTGAGCGTCATCTGGCTGATGCTCTGCATGGAACTCTCCGGCTTCTCGCGCCGCATCCCCGTCATCGCCTGGCGGTTGCTGCTCGTGCCCCCCCTCGTGACCCTGCTCCTCTCGCAGACCCTCGGCAAACACTCCGTTCTGTGCCACGGGTTCTGGTTCGACAAAGCCGCCCCGCTCCAACCGCTCCAATTCCATCAGGGCCTCTGGGGTCACCTCCATAGCCTCTACGCCGCCGTGCTCCAAGTCGCGGGCCTGGCCGCCCTTGTCGCCGCCTTCCGCCGCGCGCACCCCGCCGCCATGCGCAAGCCGCTCCTCCTCCTGCTGCTGCTCGGCGGCTCGACCATCGCCGCAGACCTGCTCTATACCTTCGCCCCCGCGCTCACCCACGGCTATAACCCCGCCCCCCTCCTCCAGCTCCCCGTGGCCCTCCTGCTGCTGTTCGCCGTCTTCCGCTTCCAGCTCCTCGATGTCGCCCCGGCCGCGCGCAACCTGCTCTTCGACCATACGCTCGACGGCGTGGTCGTCACCGACTCGGCCGGCCGCCTCGCCGACCTCAACCCCGCCGCCCGCGACCAGCTCGGCGCCTTGGGCGCGACCGCCCGGCTCCAGCCCGGCCTCGACCCCTCCCGCCTGCCGCCTCCCTGGCCAGAGGTGTTCTGCCCCGATAACCACGCGGTCTGGCCCTTCCACTTCCCCGCCGATGACGCCGACCGCTGGCTCGAGCGCGTCCGCGTGCCGATCTGTCAGGGCGACGTCCCCTGCGGCTGGATCTACATCCTCCGCGACGTCACCCACCAGAAGCAGACCCATGAGCGCGAGATCGAGGCGATCCACTCGCGCGCCGAACTCAAGCGCCAGCAGCAGTGGGCGCTGCTCCTGCGCGACCTGCACGACGGCATCGGCGGCATCGCCTCCAACATCGGCCTGCTCGCCAGCCTCGCCCGCCGTGCCGACTCCCCCGCGAAGGTCGGCGAATACCTCGCGCTCATCGGCGAGCTGGCCGCCGAAGGCAATGTCGAGGTCCGCACCATGATGAACGCGCTGGAGGCGCGCGACATGCCCTGGCCCGACCTGTTCACCCACATCCAGCGCTACGCCGCGCTGCTGCTCGAACCGCGCAGGATCCACCTCTCCTTCACCGTCGCCGGCGTGCCCTCCGACGTCCTCGAGACCGCCGAGGGCATGTCGCTCTTCCGGATCGTCAAGGAGGCCCTCACCAACGTCGCCAAGCACGCCCAGGCCACGGCGGTCGAGGTCACCTTCTCCTTCTCCGAACATGACGTCACCTTCGTCGTCCGCGACAACGGCCACTGGCAGACCGGCCGCCCGCACGGCCGCGGCCTGCGCCATATCCGCCAGCGCGTCAGCGACCTCCAAGGGGCCTTCACCCTCGAGACCGCCCCCGCCACCGTCCTGACCTGCGTCATCCCCCGACCGGACCGCTCCCGCACACCCACCCCGCCGCCGAGGCCACCGCCATGCTGAACCTCTGTATCGTCGAAGACAACCGCCTGCTGCTCGACCTGCTGCGCGCGTTCCTTTCCAAGGAGACCGACATCCTCGTGACCGCCTGCCACGCCTCCGCCGAGGAGGCCCTCGCCTACGACGGCTGGGGCACCGTCGACGTGCTCCTGGCCGACCTCGGCCTCCCCGAGATGTCCGGTGTCTCCCTGATCTCCACGCTCCACAGCCGCCACCCCAGCCTGAGCATCCTCGTCTATACCGTCCACGAGGATAGCGCCAGCGTCATCGAGGCCATCCGCGCAGGCGCCTGCGGCTACCTGGTCAAGGGCAGCCCGCCCGAGACGCTCCTCGCCTCCATCCGCGAGGTCTTCGCGGGCGGCTCTCCGATGACCCCCAAGATCGCGCGCTACGTCCTCTCGCAGCTCCAGCTCGCCACCGAGCCGCCCCCCGATTCCGAAGCCCTCTCGCTGCGCGAGATCAAGATCCTCCGCCTGCTCGAGAGCGGGGCCTCCAACAAGCAAGTCGCCGCCGACCTCGGCGTCAGCCCCCACACCATACACACCCACATCAAGAATATCTACCGTAAGCTCCAGGCCCACAGCCGCGCCGAAGCCGTCCGCAAAGGCCTCGTCCGCGGCCTGCTCTAGCCGTCCAGAACACCCTTCCCCTTCCCTCTCCCCTATACTATCCCCCGTAAAGCGCTCTTCTTACCTGTCCCTCTGTCAGTTCTGGAACGCTCCGCGCAACAACCCGCAGGCCGCCCCAATCTCCACGTCATCACCCAACACCAGCAGCACGTCGCCCGCCTCCAGCCGCTCGCCAGCCGTCGGGTTCACCACCGTCCGGCCGCCACGCTCAATGCCGATCACGCTGGCGCCGGTGCGCGCACGCAAATCCAGCTCCCGTAACGAACGGCCGACCCCTCCCATGCCCTCCTCGAGCACGAAGTGCCCCACATGGATGTCCAGCAGCGCGGCCGAGGAGTCGGTGGGCTCGGCTTCCGTCTCCCGCGTCAGCACATCGCGCAACGTCTCCAGCGACTCGGCCCCCACACTGCGGAAACGGCGCCACCCGAACAGGCCGAGCAGCAGCAGCGTCACCGCCACCAGCGCGCGCGCCCACCCCTGCTCAGGCAGGATCGAGCCGCTTAGCAGCACACTCTCGATAAACAGGGCGGCCACACCCGCCACGCCAAACAGCCATCTCGTCATCGCGCGGAACGAGAGCGCCCATGAGGTCTCCGCCACCTTGGCCGGGATCAGTGTGTCGGCGACCGCCCCCCCAAGCAGCCGCGCGCGGAAGAATAGGAGCACCGCGACAGGCACCGTCAGCAGGCAGGCCGCACCCCACAGCAGCGTCCGCTTATTGGCCTCCACCACCGCCGACAGGGCCGTATAGTCGAGCCGGGCCAGCATGCCCGCCGATATGAAGAAGATCGCCACTACCAGCAACAGCAGCACCGCCAACGCCAGATTACGCCGCACCGCCCGCGCCGTCTCGCTGGGCGCGGCGCTATGCGCGTAGCGTTCCGTCCAGTTGGCGTAGGTCTCCAGATATTCGCGCCAACGCCGCGGCAGCCGCCGTTCCGCCCAGTCCGCGAAGGGGTCGGACGCGCGCATCAGCACCGGGTTCAGCACCGTCGTCAGCACCGACACCCCCACCGCGATCTGATACAGCGAACCGTCCGCCGCGCCGCTCGTCACGCCCAGCAAGGCCACCAGATACGCGAACTCGCCGACCTGCGCCAACCCGACACCCGTCTGCAGCGCGCTCTTCAGATCCAGCCCCGTCAGCAGCGCCCCCACCGTGCAGTTCACGCTCTTGCCGACCACCACCAGCACCGCCAGCCCTACGATCACCGGGGCCTGCGCCACGAGCTGCCCAGGGTCGACCAGCAGCCCGATCGTCACGAAAAAGATGGCGCTGAACATCGTCCGCAAAGGCACGCACTGCTGGTTGATGCGCTTCAGGGCGCCAGACTCCGCGCCCATCACCCCGACCAGAAAGGCGCCCAGCGGCAGGCTGTACTTCAGCTTCGCCGCCATGAACGAGACCAGGAAGCAGAACCCCAGAACTGCCAACAGCAGCGACTCGTCATCCTTGAGCCGCGCCACCCGGTCCAGCGCACGCGGCACCAGCAGCAGCCCGAACACCGTCATCCCCACCAGGAACAGCAGCAGCCCCGCCATACTGGTGGCCGCCTGACCCAGCCGCATCGCCCCCGTGCTCGCAAGCCCCCCCAGCACGGCGATCACCCCGATGCACAGGATGTCCTCCGTGATCGTAATCCCGAAAACGTACTTCGTGAACCGCCGCGACCCCCAGCCCATTTCCGAGATCGTCTTGGCTAGCAGCGTGGTCGCCGAGTCACTGATCGCCGCGCCCAGAAACAGCGACTGCACCGTGCCCCAGCCCAGCATCTTCGTGCCCACCAGATGCCCGGCCCAGACCATCACCGCCAGATCCAGCAACGCCGTCGGAAAGACCACCCGGCCAACCTTGCGCAGCTTGCGCACGCTGAACTCAAGCCCTAGCGTCAGCATCAGGAAGACCACGCCGATCTGCCCCAGCACCTCGACGCTGCCACGATCTATCACGAACGACCCGCCGAACGTGTGCTCGCCCAGCAACACCCCGGCCAGCACATAGCCGATCACCTTGGGCCAGCCCAGCCGCGTGAACAATGCCGACACCGTGCCGACCGCAACCAGAATCACCGCCAGATCCTGAAAGAAGACCTGCGTATCCATATTGACAACCGCCAGAACCATCGCCGCCCTCCCCCGACCCCCTCACGGTCGCCTCACTATACCATAGCCATACCAACCATGAAACCCTGCCGGCCTCCTTTTCCGCGCCCCATCCCCTGTGCCTCATCGGGATACCCGCTGCTCCTGACTGGAGACGTCGGCCCTATCCAACGCAGGCGCGACCCGTAACCCAAATTGGAATACTGGAATACGGGAAAGGCGGGGATCGAGACCGAAGCAGCCGAAGCGCTCTTCCAACATTCCCGTATTCCAAAACACCTTGTATTAATCCGTGTTCTTCGTTTGTAAGGCACTAACCCGCCGCGCCCGCGCCCAGCAGCACGCCCGCCGCCCCCCCCCGAGCAGCACCCACACCGGCGAGACCCGCGTGAACGCCGTCAGCGCGAACGCCGCGCCCAGCAGCAGCCCGGCCCGCAGGTCGGGCCGCGCCGCCGGCCCCGCCGCGCCCCAGAGGCAGTGCGCCGCCAGCGCCAGCGCCACGGACAGCACCAGGCCCGTCACCAGCGGCCGCAGCACGCCGAACACCCGCACCATACACGGATGTGCGCGGTTGCGCTCCCAGAAACGGCCCAGCAGGTTCACGCACAGCAGCGAGGGCAGGCAGACCGATACCGTCCCGACCAGCGCCCCCGCCACAGCCAGCCCGAACGCCCCCGGATACGCCTCGCCCACCACCCGGTACCCGACATAGGTGGCGGTGTTGACCGCCAGCGCGCCGGGCGTCATCTCGGCGATGCCCACCACGTCCAGAAACTGGCTGTGCGTCAGCCAGCCGCGGCTCTCCATCTCATGCTGGATGATCGGCAGCATCGCCAGCCCGCCGCCCACGGTCAGCAGGCCGACCTTGAAGAACGCGTAGGCGATCCGCAGGAAGAGGCTCATCGCTCACCCTCCCCCTCGGCAGCCGCAGCCGGAACCGCCCCGCGGCCGCGCCACACCGCCGCCGCCTGCCACAGCAGCCCCGCCGCCACCCCGCACGCGAGCACCTGCACCGCGCCCGCGCCGAACCCGAGCACCGCCAGCGTCACCGCCAGCGGCAGAGAGCGCCCCAGCAGGCCGCCCCACCCCCGGCGGACCATCGTGAAGGCCACGCCCAGCATCAGCCCCGCCACCGCCGGCCGCAGCCCGGCCATCGCGTCCGCCAGCACCGCCGAGCCCGCCAGACGGCCGACCGCCGACGCGTAGCCCAGCAGCACGAAGAACGGCACCAGCACCACACCCCCCGTCGCCGCGACCGTACCCCAGAAACCGCGCAGCCGGTGCCCGAGCAGCATCGAGGTGTTGACGGCCACCACCCCGGGCACGAGCTGGGCCATCGCGTAGTAGTCGGCCATCTCCGCGTGCGTACACCAGCCGCGCCGGCCCACCACCTCGCGCTCCAGCAGCGGCAACATCGCGTACCCGCCCCCGAACAGCACCGCGCCGACCCGCGCGAAACTCACGAAAATCTGCCGCAGCGGCACACGGCCGGCGCCAGCCGCCCCCTCCGTCTCTCGATTCATGACCCGATTATGCCGCTTTGCTCCGCGCAATTCCAGTTTCCAGTTTCCAGTTTCCAGTTCCCAGTTCCCAGTTTCCAGTTTCCAGTTTCCAGTTCCCAGTTTCCAGTTTCCAGTTTCTCCCGCCGCCCCTTCCCGCTACAATGTGCCCCGACATGCCGCACCCGCTCCTCCAGGTCGACCAGCTCGCGATCGCCTTCCGGCAGGACGGCGCCGAGACGCGCCCCGTCCGCTCGGTGTCGTTCACCCTGCGCGCGGGCGAGCGCGCCGCCCTCGTGGGCGAGAGCGGCTGCGGCAAGAGCCTCACGGCCCTGGCCCTCACGCGCCTGCCGCCGACCGACCGCGCCCGCGTCTCCGGCCGCATCCGGTTCGACGGCGCCGACACCCTCGCCCTGCGCGGCGCCGCCCTCCAGGGCCTGCGCCGCAGCGGCATCGCCTATGTGTTCCAGGACCCCTCCGCCAGCCTTAACCCGGTCATGCGCGTCAGCGACCAGATCGCGGAGTGCCTGCCCCACCTGCGCCGCGCCGCGCGCCCCGCCGCCGCCCGCGAGCTGCTGGCCCGCACCGGCCTGCCCGACCCCGCCCGCGCCGCCCGCGCCTACCCGTGCGAGCTGAGCGGCGGCCAGCAGCAGCGCGCCATGCTCGCCATGGCCCTGGCCGCGCGCCCGCGCCTGCTGGTGGCCGACGAGCCCACCACCGCGCTGGACGTCACCACCCAGCGCCAGGTGCTCGACCTGATCGACGAACTCGCCGACGCCTTCGGCATGGCCGTGCTGCTCATCACCCACAACCTCGGACTCGTGGCCGGCCGCATCCGCCGCGTGTCGGTCATGTACGCGGGCGAGGTGGTGGAGTCCGGCCCCACCGCCGACGTGCTCGCCGCGCCCCGCCACCCCTACACCCGCGGCCTGCTCGGCGCCGTGCCCTCGCTCGACGCGCCCCGCGGCGCCGCGCTGCGCGACATCCCCGGCACCGTGCCCGCGCCCGACGCCTGGCCTGCGGGCTGCGCCTTCGCCCCGCGCTGCGACGCGGCGCAGCCCCGCTGCGCCACCCTCGCCCCGCCCGAGCACGAACAGGACGGCCGCCGCTGCCGCTGCTGGCTCGCGCAGGCGCCCGCCCCGGAGGGTGCCGCGCCCGCGTCACCGCCGCCTCCGAGGAGGACCCTGCCGTGACCGCCCCCGCCCTCCTGACCGTCGAAGACCTGCACGTCACCTACCGCCCGCCCGGCCGGCCGCCGGTCGAGGCGGTGCGCGGCGTCTCCTTCTCCCTCGCGGCCGGCGCCTCGCTCGGGATCGTCGGCGAGAGCGGCTGCGGCAAGTCCTCGCTCGCCCGCGCCCTCGTCGGGCTCCAGCCTGCCTCGGCCGGCACGCTGCGCTTCGAGGGGCGCGACCCGGCCCGCCTCGGGCCGGACGCCGCCCGCGCCCACCGCCGCGCCGTGCAGATGGTCTTCCAGGACGCGCCCGGCTCGCTGAACCCGCGCCTGACCGTCGGGCAGGCGCTGGCCGAGGCGCTGCGCGTCCACCGCCTGGCCGCGCCGGACCAGCTCGCGGACCGCACCGCCGCGCTCCTGGCGCGCGTGGGTCTGCCCGCCAGCGTGCTCGACGCCTACCCGCGCGAGCTGAGCGGCGGCCAGTGCCAGCGCGTCAGCTTCGCCCGCTGCCTCGCCGTGCAGCCGCGCCTGCTCCTCGCCGACGAGCCCGTCAGCGCACTCGACGTCTCCGTGCAGGCGCGCATCCTCAACCTCGTGCGCGCGCTGCAGGCCGAACTCGGCCTCGCCATCATCCTCATCTCGCACGACCTCGCCGTGGTCCGCAACGTCTGCGACCGCGTCGCGGTCATGCGCGAGGGCGTCTTCGTGGAGCAGGGGCTGGCCGAGGAGGTCTTCGACCGCCCGCAGCACCCCTACACCCGCGAGCTGCTCGCCGCCGTGCCCGACGTCGCGCGCGAACTGGCGCGCCGGAAGGATGGAAAGGTGACCTGCTAGGGGCTGAGGCCGAAGCGACCGAAGCGCTCTTCCAACATTCCATCATTCCATCATTCCATCATTCCAACACAACTTGACTTAATCCGTGTTGTTCGTTTGTAACCCCCAATCACGAACCTCAAATCCCAATCCTATGCACCCCCTCATCCTCGCCTCGTCCTCGCCCCGCCGCCGCAAGATCCTTGAGGCGCTCGGCTGCGCCTTCACGGTCGCGGCGGCCGAGACCGAGGAGATCCACGACGCGGGCGACCCCGTCCACACCGTCGCCACGAACGCCCTGGCCAAGCTGCACGCCTGCCGCGCGCGCCATCCGCACGCGGCGCTGATCGCCGCCGACACCCTGGTCTGGTTCGAGGGCCGCCTGATCGGCAAGCCCGCCGACCTCGAGGAGGCGGCGGAGTTCCTGCGGGCCTTCTCCGGCCGCATCCAGACCGTCTACACCGGCGTGGCGCTGGCCCTGCCCGGCGCGGCGCCGGAGCTGCATGTGGAGGCCTCCTCCGTGCGCTTCAGGACGCTGACGGAGGCCGCGCTGCGGTCTTATCTGGAGAAGACCCGGCCGCTCGACCGCGCGGGCGCCTATGACATCGACGAGAACGGCGACCTGCTGATCGCCGGCTACAGCGGCTCGTACACCAATATCATGGGGCTGCCCGAGGCGCCGGTGCGCGACTGGCTCGCGGCCCACGGCCTCCTCTGAGGGCCGGCCCGCGCGGCCGCGCCCCCCTCCTCTTCAGCGCACCCGGCAGAGCAGCCCCTTCAGGTACAGGCCCTCGGGGAAGCACAGGCCCTCCGGATGGTCGTCGGCCTGCTGCAGCCGCCGCACCACCTGCACGTCGCGGTGGGCGTCCACCGCCGCGTCGGCCACCACCTTGTGGAACAGCTCGGGGGTCATCAGCCCGGAGCACGAGAAGGTCGCCAGCAGCCCGCCCGGCCGCAGCAGCTTCAGCCCCAGCAGGTTGATGTCCTTGTAGCCCCGCGCGGCCTTCATCAGGCTGCCCTTGGCCTCGGCGAACTTGGGCGGGTCGAGCACCACCAGGTCGAACGAGCGGCCCGCGTCGCGGAACTTGCGCAGCACCTCGAAGACATTGCCCTGCACAAAGGCCGAGTCGTCCACGTGGCAGGTGTTCAGCGCCGTGTTGGCCTTGGCCAGCTCCAGCGCCGGCCCGGAGAGGTCCACATGCGTGACCGAGGCCGCCCCGGCCGAGAGCGCCGCGATGCCGAAGCCGCCCGTATACGAGAAGGCGTTCAGCACCTCGCCGCCGTTGGCGTAGCGCCGCACGAACTCGCGGTTGTCGCGCTGGTCGAGGTAGAAGCCGGTCTTGTGGCCCTCGCGCACGTCCACCCAATACCGGCAGCCGTGCTCCGTGATCTGGATGCGCTCCGGCGGCGCCTCGCCCGCCAGCACGCCCGTGGCGGGCGGCAGGCCCTCGCGCTCGCGCACGTCCACGTCCGAGCGCTCATAGACGCCCCGGCAGGGCGACAGCGCCTGAAGCGCCTCCACGACCTCCCGCTTCCAGCGCTCCGCGCCGGCCGTGGTGAACTGGCACACGATCCACTCGCCGTAGCGGTCCGCGATCACCCCGGGCAGGCCGTCGGCCTCCGCGTTCACCAGCCGGTACGCGTCCGTGGCGCCGCCCGCTGCCAGCACCGCGCGCGCGCCCACGGCCTGGCCCACCCGCTCGGCCACGAACGCGGCGTCCACCTCGCGCCGGTCGTCGAAGGCCCACAGCCGCACGCGGATCTGCGAGGCCGGCGAGAACGCGCCGACTCCCAGCGGCGCGCCGTCCGAGGAGAGCACGCGCACAGTCTCGCCGGCGGCGGGCGCGCCGCCCACCTCGGCGATCGCCCCGGAGAAGATCCACGGGTGCCGCCGCGTCACAGAGAAATCACGATGGGGATGAAGCGTCAGGTCAGTCATGTTTTCCGATTCCGATCTTTTCTACAGGGATGCGCACGAACCACGGGGCCAGCCGCCGGAAGGCGGCCTGCTCCTGAAGGCTGAGGGCGTCCGCGCCCGGCGCGCCGCCGTCCGGCAGGCCCTCGGCCAGCAGCGTCACGCGCCGCAGGCCCTCCTCCGTCTGCGGGAACGCGTCCGTGTCGCGCGCGTTGACCGGCCCGACCGCCACGTTGTGCTCGAACGTCAGGCGGTGCAGCGCCGTCTCCTTCACGGTGCCGTGCATCTGCAGGAAGCGCGGGCAGCCCACCGCCACGTTGCAGCGGAAGACGTTGTGCAGCGGCAGCTTGGGGTCATCCTCCATCACGTTCACCAGATGGGGGTAGCGCTCGCTCCAGGGCGGGGACTGCCAGTTGACCGCCTGGAGCTTCGCGAGCAGGTCCCAGCCGTCCTTGGTGCCCTCGCCCGGCCGCGCGCGCTTCAGCCCGCGGTCGTCCAGGTGCAGCGCCGAAGTGCACGCGACGAACAGGTTGTTGCTGATCGTGTTGTAGCGGCCGCCGCCCACGAACGCCGCCCAGCCGGCCTGGTAGAAGAGGTTGCCGCTCACCGTGTCGCCGCTGTCGCAGTCGTCCAGGTAGACGCCCATCACCATCACGCTCTCGCGCAACGGCTCGTATTCCGGCTTCAGCCCCTGCGCCTTCTGCCAGTCCACGCCGGGCTTGCCGAAGTGGTGGAAGTAGTTATAGCGGATCACGTTGCCCTGCGAGCACCAGTGCCGCCCGGTGTAGAGGCCGCCGCCGTCGCCGCTCTCCATCATCGCGGAGTGGACCTCGTTGTACTCGAACAGGTTCTCGTTGCCGCCGTAGGTGACCGCCACGTAGGGCGAGTCGTGGATCAGGTTGTGCGCCACGCGGATGCCGACGCCGCTGAAGGACAGGCACTTGCCCTGGGTCCGCTGCAGCCGCCCGCTGTGGTGCAGGTGGCAGTTGGTGACGAAGTGGCCGCAGGCCGCCAGCGTCTTGCGGTCGCCGCCCGTCACCGTGACGCAGGTGCCGCCCACGCCCCACACCTCGCAGCGGTCGAGGCCGCAGCCCTTGCCGCCGGAGAGGCTGATGCCGTCGGTGGTGAGGTCCGAGACGCGCAGGCCCCGCAGGACGACGTCCTCGCAGCCGCTCACCGCGACGGCCGGGCCGGTGCTGTACCGGAACGCCAGGCCCTCCAGGCGGACATGGCGCGCCTGGCTGAGCTGGAAGAGCGGCTTCTTCTGCACCGCCAGCACCACCTCGTCCAGCCCGTCCCCGGTCGGGTAGAGATAGAGCACGCCCGCCTCGCGGTCCACATACCACTCGCCCGGGCTGTCCAGCTCCTCCAGCAGGTTGAAGACGTAGTAACGGCGCTTGGCGGTATGCCATGTGGAGGAGTTGCCGATCCCGTAGGTGTGGACGGCCGCCGCCGTGATCTGCCGCTTCTCCGTGTCGATGGCGCCGATCTTCAAGGTCTCGTTGGCCCAGTCGTGGCACCAGAACCCGTTCATCCAGATGCCCTTCTCGACCTTCCAGCGCGAGGGGGCGTCCCCGGTGTACTCGAACGTGCCACCGCGCACCCCGAACTCCCACTCGCCGGTGGCCTTATCGACCGGGTTGACGCCGCGGTCGATCACCCGCGCGATCTCCGTCCAGCCGGTGTTGGGCCAGCGGGCGAGCCGCAGCGCCTGTCCGCCGCTGAACACCTCCAGCTCGCGCCAGCCGCTGAACTTGTCCGGCAGCGGCGCCAGGCCCGCCAGCCCCACCTGCTGGAGCGCGAACGCGACCACCTGGCCGCGCGCCGCCTCCGGCAGGCGCGCCAGCGTCGCCTCGTCAGCCACCTTCCGAAAGCCTGCGGCGGGCAGCGTATAACCGCCGACAAAGCGCGCGTCGCCCTTGGAGGAGCGGTAGACGACCGGCGCGTCCGGCCCTGCGCCGCCGTCGGCCGCGCCCAGGGCGAAGGTGCGGTCGGCCATCGTGAACGTGCCCGACAGCTCCACCACGACGCCCCGCTCCGGAAAAGCCTGGGACCGCTTCAGGGCGCCGACCGCCTCGCGGGCCCGCTCCAGCGTGGCGAAGGGCGTGGCCGCGCCGCCGTCCTGGAGGTCGCTCCCCCGCTGCGCCTGCACATGCAGCACCGTCTGCGCACGGCCCGCGCCCGCCGCCAGCGCGGCGCCTACGGCCGCCGCAATCCAGACCCTACCCTGATGACGCATGACGCCCCCTTTATTTCCGCCGCGTGATCCGCCGCAAACCGCCCTGCCGGACCCGACTGGAGAAAGAGTCTAGCAGATGACCGCCCGCCCCCGCACCCCTTTTTCAGCCGCGCACCCCCAGCCCGGCGTCGTGCCGTGGCGCGGGCGGCGTGTCCGTGCGGCCGGTCCGGTATCGCGTCGCACGGGCATCTTGCCCGTGCCCGGGCCATGCCCCACGGGCTCCCACGCCCACGCGCCTCGGCATGGGCAAGATGCCCATGCCACGTCGGGGCGACACTGGTCAAAAAAACAGGATCGCATTTTATTGAACGCCTCGGGTGCGGGGCTGTGCTACAGTGCAAGCCATGAAACGCTTTACAGGTCTGGTGGCGGCGCCGTTCACGCCCTTTCGTCAGGACGGCCGGGTGGACGCGGGGCGGATCGAACGTCTGGCGGCCTCGCTGACGCTGAACAAGGTGACGGGCGCCTTCGTGTGCGGCACCACGGGCGAGGGCGTCTCGATGACCGTCGCGGAACGCATGAAGGTGGCCGAGCGCTGGCAGGCGTGCGCGAGCAGCAAGCTGCGCGTGATCGTGCACGTGGGCCACACCTCGCTGGGCGACTGCCGCGCGCTGGCCGCGCACGCGCAGAAGATCGGCGCCGCGGCGGTGGGCTGCATGGCGCCCTTCTGCTTCAAGCCCAAGAAGGCCGAGGACCTGACGGCGTTTCTGGCCGAGGTCGCGGCGGCCGCGCCGGAGCTGCCCTTCTACTACTACCACATCCCGTGCGTCACGGGCGTCACGATCCCGGCGGCCGACTTCCTCCAGGCCGCAGCCGACAAGATCCCCAACCTCGCGGGCGTCAAGTTCACGGACGAGAACCTGATGGACTATGCGGCCTGCGTGCGCTTTGAGGGCGGGCGCTTCGATGTGGTCTTCGGACGCGACGAGATCCTGCTCGCCGGCCTTGCGCTCGGCGCGCAGGGCGCGATCGGCAGCACCTACAACTACGCGGCCCCGATCTACCACCGGGCTATCGCGGCCTTCAAGCGCGGCGACCTCGCGGCGGCCCAGGAGGCCCAGGGCAAGGCTAACGCGATGATCGGCGTGTTGCTCCGTTTCGGCGGCTCGCCTGCGGTCGGCAAGGCGTTCATGCGGCTGGTCGGCCTGGACTGCGGCACGGCGCGCCTGCCGCTGCGCCCGCTGGGCGAGGCCCAGGCCGAGGCGCTGCGCGCCGAGGCCGAGGCGCTCGGGTTCTTCGACTTCGCGAGCAAGGTGTAAGGCGGACGCGACAACGCGGGGGTCAGACGGGACGGCGAGAGGCTCGCGGCGCATGTTGGAGTGCCCTACGGAGGAGTGCCTATGAGGCGGCTGATCGCCCTGTTGTCTATCTGTGTTGCCGGGTCGCTGTACAGCTCCGCTGCCCAGGCCGAACCGGCCCTGCTGACGTGGTCCGAGCTGCCGCCGCTGCCTGACGCGCTCGGCGTGGCCGGCCCGTTCGCGGGCGTGAGCGGCGGCGCGCTCGTCGTGGCGGGCGGCGCGAACTTCCCCGAAGGCGCCCCCTGGGAGGGCGGCCGCAAGGTCTGGCATGACGCCGCCTACGTGCTGGCCGAGCCCGGCGGCGCGTGGCAGGCCGGCCTGCGGCTGCCGCGGCCGCTGGCCTACGGCGTGTCGGCCACCACGCCGCGCGGCGTGGTCTGCGCGGGCGGCTGCGACGCGGAGCGCTGCTACTCCGACGTGTTCCGGCTCGAGTGGTCGGGCGGGTCGCTGCGCGCCGCGCCGCTGCCGCCGCTGCCGCGGCCGTGCGCCAACGCCTGCGGCGCGGTCGCGGGCGACACGCTCTATGTGGCGGGCGGCGAGGACCGGCCCGGCGCGACGGCCGCGCTGCACACGTTCTGGGCGCTGGATCTCGCCGACCCCCAGGCGCGGTGGCGCGAGCTGCCGCCGTGGCCCGGCGCGGGCCGCTCGCTCGCCGCCGCCGCCGTGCAGGCGGAGGCGTTCTATCTGCTGGGCGGGGTGAGCCTCGCGGCGGGCGCGGACGGCAAGCCCGTTCGGACCTATCTGGCGGACGCCTACCGCTACGACCTCAAGAAGGGCGTCTGGTCGCGCGTCGCCGACCTGCCGCAGCCGCTCGCGGCGGCCCCCTCGCCCGCGCCGACGGCCGGCCAGTCGCATGTGCTGCTGCTCGGCGGTGACGACGGCTCGCGGGCCGGCTTCCAGCCCGTGGCCGCGCATCCGGGCTTCTCGAGGAAAGTGCTGTCCTACCACACCATCACGGACACCTGGTGCGCGCTGGGCGAGGTCCAGGCCGCACACGTCACCGTGCCGGCCGTGCTCTGGCACAGCCGCCTCGTGGTGCCCAGCGGCGAGGTCCGGCCGGGCGTGCGCAGCCCCGCCGTGAGGGCGGCGCGGCTCGCCGGACGCAAAGCCGGTTTCGGCTGGATCAACTATGCCACGCTGTTCCTCTATCTGGGCGGCATGGTCTGGCTGGGCGGCTCGTTCGCGCGCAAGAACAAGACCACCGACGACTTCTTCCGCGGCGGCCAGCGCATCCCGTGGTGGGCGGCGGGCGTCAGCATCTTCGCCACCATGCTCAGTTCCATCACCTTCATGGCGATTCCGGCCCAGGCGTACAGCGTCGGCTGGAACCTCTTCTTGGCCAACACCTACGTGCTCATCACGCCGCTGGTGATCTACGTCTTCCTGCCGTTCTATCGCGCGCTGAACGTGACCACCGCCTACGAGTACCTGGAGCGCCGCTTCAACGCGGCGGCGCGCCTGCTCGCCAGCGGCCTCTTCATCCTCTTCCAGTGCGGCCGCGTGGCGATCGTGCTCTTCCTGCCGTCGCTCGCGCTCGCGACCGTCAGCGACATGGACGTCACGACCTGCATCCTGCTCATGGGCGTGCTCTGCGTGATCTACACCGTGCTGGGCGGCATCGAGGCGGTGATCTGGACGGACTTCATCCAGACGATCATCCTGATGGGCGGGGCGGTCTGGGCGCTGGTTTCGGTGGTGATGCGGGTTGACGGCGGCGCGGGCGCGGTGCTCCGCGAGGCCGCCGCGCACGGCAAGTTTTTCCAGACCGTGCCGTGGACGTGGGACGTGGCGGTGGCTTCGGGATGGGCGATCATGCTCGGCAGCGTCTTCACCAACCTCTTCCCGTACACGGCCAGCCAGGACGTTGTCCAGCGCTACGTCACCACGCCGGACCGCAAGACCGCCGCGCGCGCGATCTGGTCCAACGCGGCCATCGCGGTGCCCGCGCAGGCGATCTTCTTCGCCATCGGCACGGCGCTCTTCGTCTTCTAC
>JAKJGY010000261.1 GCA_022704145.1 Verrucomicrobiota bacterium | reverse complement strand
TCTCCGGAAAGACCCACACCACATCAGGCTCGACGCGCTCCGCCACACGGCGGCAGCCCTCGCAGCGGCCGCATGGCCGCAGCGCCGCGTCCCGGCAGAATAGCGCCTGCAGGATGTGCTGCGCCAGCTCCATACCGAGACCGCGCACCGGCCCCACGATCAGGTAGCCGTGGGCCGTGCGCCCCGCGTCCAGCGCACGCTTGAAAAGCTCGTAGGTCTCGTTCAGTTGCATGACAGCAGCCGCCGCTTCACGGCCTCCCGGATCTCTTCCGCCACTGCGGCGGCCTCACGCTCGGTGTCCAGCACCACGAACCGCTCCGGCTCCCGCCGCGCCAGCTCGTGAAAGCCCTGCCGCAGCCGCGCATGGAACGCGTCTCCCGCCCGCTCGATCCGGTCCTGGGCCGAGCGCTCCTGCAGCCGCCTCCGGCCGGCCTCCGGCGCGATATCCAGCAGCACCGTCAGATCCGGCCTGAGACCCCCGGTCGCGAACGCGTTCACCGCACGCAGCTCGTCCAGCCCGAACCCGCGCCCGTACCCCTGGTACGCCAGCGTGGAGTCCTCGAAACGGTCGCACAGCACCCAGCGGCCAGCCGCCAGCGCCGGACGGATCAGCCGCTCGACATGCTGCGCGCGGCTCGCGAGGAACAGCAGCACCTCAGCCCGGTCGACCGGCGCCTCGCCCGCGCCGTCATGCTGCAGCAGCCCCCGGATGGCCTCGCCCAGCGCCGTGCCCCCAGGCTCGCGCGTGAGTGTCACCGCCACCCCGCACCCCGCCAGATACTCGGCCAGCCGCGCGATATGCGTGGTCTTGCCGCTGCCCTCCGGGCCCTCGAACGTGATCAATCGACCGGACGCCATAACTTACAGTTTCCTGACCTTCTGGCCTTCCTTGGTGTCGCGCGCCTCCCAGCCCAGCGCCGCCAGCTCGCCGCGGAGCC
Source organism: Verrucomicrobiota bacterium (assembly GCA_022704145.1). Lineage (GTDB taxonomy): Bacteria > Verrucomicrobiota > Kiritimatiellia > RFP12 > UBA1067 > JAKJGY01. Next base: position 3,843 of record JAKJGY010000261.1, on the reverse strand, counting down.
GGTCGGCGCCCGCCCAGTCGCGCGCGGCGCGCGCCGCGGCGCGCGCCTCCGCCAGGGCCGCTACCTCCGGCGGCAGCGCCCCCTCGGCGGCCGTCCGGCCGAAGCGCACCACACCCAGCACCGCGTCCAGCTCGTCAAAGACCCGCAGCACGCCCGCCGCCGCACCCGGGGCCAGCTCGCCCCGCGCCAGCGCCCCGTTGGCCTCGCGCACCAGCGCGAACAGCGCCGCCAGCCCCTCCGGCACGTTGAGGTCGTCGCCCAGCGCCTCCGCGAAGTCGCGGCGCGCGGCCTCGGCCCAGGCGGGCGCCGCCTCCGGCGCCGCGCCGCCCGCACACGCCGTCAGCGCGTCCACGCAACCGTCCACGCGCGCCAGGGAGGCGCGCGCCGCGTCCAGCGCGTCAAACGTGAAGTTCAGCGGCTGGCGGTAATGCCCGTTGATCAGCACATAGCGGATCTCGCGGCCCGACCAGCCCTTGGCGACCAGGTCGCGCAGCGTGTAAAAGTTGCCCAGCGACTTCGACATCTTCTCGCCGTTGACGCGCAGGTGCGCGCAATGCAGCCAGACCTTGACGAACGGCTTGCCGGTCGCACCCTCGGCCTGTGCGATCTCATTCTCGTGATGCGGGAAGAGGTTGTCGATCCCGCCGGTATGCAGGTCGAAGGTCTCGCCGAGATACTTCATCGCCATCGCCGAGCACTCGAGGTGCCAGCCCGGCCTGCCGCGCCCCCAAGGCGACTCCCACACCACGTCGCCGTCCGCCGCGTCCCACGCCTTCCACAGCGCGAAGTCGCCGTACCCCTCCTTCTCGTACTCGTCCTGCGCCACCCGCGCGCCCGCACGCAGCCCCGCGCGGTCGAGATGCGCCAGCTTGCCGTACTCCGCCAGCTTGGCCACGCTGAAATAGACCGAGCCGTCCTCGGAGCGGTAGGCCAGCCCGCGGTCGAACAGCCGCCGCACCAGCTCCAGCATCTCAGGCACGTGGTCCGTCGCCGCCGGATACACCTCGGCCGCCTGCACGTTCAGCGTCTTGAGGTCCTCGAAGAACGCCGCGACGAACGGCGCCGTGAACGCCTTGAGCGGCACGCCCGCCGCCGCCGCCCCGCGGATCGTCTTGTCGTCCACGTCCGTCAGGTTCATCACCTGCGTCACCCGGCACCCGTTCGCGGACACCACCCGCCGCAGCACGTCCTCAAACGTGTACGCGCGGAAATTGCCGATGTGCGCGAAGTTGTAGACCGTCGGCCCGCACGTGTACATCCGCACGTGCCCCGGCTCCAGCGGCTCAAAGTCCTCCTTGCTCCGCGTCAGACTGTTGTAAAATCGCATGCGCCCCTTCCCTCCCCTAAAACATCCCCGTAAACTGCAGTTGCGTCACCGTCGCGACCGCCATGGCGCTGATGCCCTCGCGCCGCCCCACCGCGTCCATCCCCTCGTTGGTCTTGGCCTTCACCGACACGCGCGTCAGATCGACCCCAAGCACCCCGGCCAGCCGCTCCCGGATCGCCGGCACGTGCGGCGCGAGCCGCGGCGCCTCCGCCACCACCGTCGCGTCGACATTCACCACCCGCCAGCCAGCCCGGCCGAGCCGCTCGACCACGCGCCCCAGCAGCACGGTGCTGTCCACGTCCTTCCACTGCGCGTCACGGTCCGAGAAGTGCTGCCCGATGTCGCCGTCCGCGACCGCCCCAAGCAGCGCGTCGCAGAGCGCGTGGCACAGCACGTCCGCGTCGGAATGCCCCTGCAGGCCGCGCTCGTGCGCGATCTCCACGCCGCCCAGCACCAGCCGCCTGCCCTCGGCCAGCCGGTGCGAGTCATAGCCTATGCCAGTCCGAATCATGCTGGGTACTATAGCCGATTTGCCCGGGCCGGACAACCTCGCTTCCGCGCCCCTATCGGATTGACGCACCGGCCCCTTCCGTGTACTGTTTCCACCCGCCGCATGCGTACCGCACCACCAGCCTTCACCCTGCCCGCCGAACTGCCGATCACCGCCCACGCTGACGCCATCGCCCGCGCGATCCGCGAGCATCCGGCCGTGATCGTCTGCGGCGACACCGGCTCGGGCAAGACCACGCAGCTCCCCAAGATCGCCCTGCTGGCCGGCCGCGGCCGCCACGGCATGATCGGCTGCACCCAGCCGCGCCGGCTGGCCGCCCTCGCTATGGCCCAGCGCGTCGCCGACGAGTTCGGCCAGGAGCCCGGCGGCTTCGTCGGCTACCAGCACCGCTTCGACCGCCGCCTCTCCCCCGATACCGCCGTCAAGTTCATGACCGACGGCATCCTGCTCGCCGAGACGCGCCACGACCGCCTCTTCCGCGCCTACGACACGCTGATCATCGACGAGGCCCACGAGCGCTCGCTCAATATCGACTTCCTCCTCGGCCTGCTCAGGCGCGTGCTGCCGCGCCGCCCCGACCTGCGCCTCGTGATCAGCTCCGCCACGCTCGACGTCCAGCGCTTCGCCGACTTCTTCGCCGGCGCGCCGGTGCTCGCCGTCCCCGGCCGCCTCCACCCGATCGAGACACGCTGGCGCCCGGCCGACGAGGAGGACGAGCCTGACCTGCCGCGCCAGATCGCCCGCGCCGTGGACGAACTCGGCGCCGAAGGCCGCGGCGACATCCTGGTCTTCCTCCCCGGCGAGCGCGATATCCGCGAGACCGCCGAAGTCCTCGGCGGCCGGCGCCTGCCGCAGACCGAGATCATCCCACTCCTCGCCTCGCTCCCGTCCAGCGAGCAGCAGCGCGCGTTCCGCCTCTCCGCCAACCGGCGCATCATCCTCTCGACCAATGTGGCCGAAACCTCCGTCACCCTGCCCGGCATCCGTTACGTGATCGACTCGGGCCTCGTGCGCCTCAGCCGCTTCAACCCGCGCACCCAGGTGCAGCGCCTCCAGATCGAGCCCGTCTCCCAGGCCAGCGCCAACCAGCGCCGCGGCCGCTGCGGCCGCCTCGGCCCCGGCATCTGCATCCGCCTCTATGCCGAGGAGGACTTCAACCGGCGCGAGCCTTTCACGCCTCCCGAAATCCTGCGCTCCAGCCTCGCCGGCGTGATCCTCACCATGCTCGACCTCAAGCTCGGCGAGATCGAGTCCTTCCCCTTCCTCGACCCGCCCTCCGCCGCCGCCATCCGCGAGGGCTACCGCGAGCTGGACCTGCTCGGCGCCCTCAAGGCCGCGCCCGAACCCCAGCCCGCGCCGCCGCCCGCACACGGCCCGCCCCCCGCCGCCACGCTCTCCCCCCTCGGCCGCCAGCTCGCGCGCCTGCCGCTCGAGCCCTCGCTGGCCCGCATCCTCTTCGCCGCCCACGACGAGCGCGCCCTCGCGGACGCGCTGGTCGTGGTCGCCGCGCTCGAGTGCGAAGACCCGCGCCGCCGCCCCCTCGACAAACAGGCCGAGGCCGACCGGCTCCACGCGCGCTTCCTCTCGCCGCTCTCCGACTTCGCGGCCCTCCTGCGCCTCTGGCGCTGGTACCGCGACGAGACCGCAAACGCCTCCCAGTCCGCCGCGCGCCGCCTCTGCCAGGCCAACTTCCTCTCCTACCCGCGCCTGCGCGACTGGTCCGACCTGCGCGACCAGCTCCAGCGCCTCTGCCAGGACCTCGGCCTCGACGTCGCCTCAACCGCTGGCGGCGAGGACGGCCTGCACCGCGCCCTGCTCGCAGGCCTCCTCTCCAACCTCGGCCAGCGCGACCCCGAGAGCGGCGACTACCGCGGCGCCCGCGGCCTGCGCTTCGCCCTCTTCCCCGGCTCAGGACTCGCCAAGCTCAAGCCGCCCAAGCCCGCACCCGGCACGCCCACCCGCGGCGCCCGCACCCCGTCACGCGACTGGCTCGTGACCGCCGAGC
>JAKJGY010000058.1 GCA_022704145.1 Verrucomicrobiota bacterium | reverse complement strand
GGGCGGCGGTCCGGGACGTCCCGCCGTACTGACTGGTGCCGAGAGATGAGGGAAGACGCATGAAAGACAGAGATATGAACCGCAGAGGGTTTCTGAAAGGCGTGCTGGCGGTGGGCGCGGCGCCGCTGGTCATTCCGGTGGGCGTGCTGCGCGGCGCGACCGCGCCGTCGAACCGTGTGAATCTCGCCAGCATCGGGGTCGGCAGTCAGGGGAGCGGACTTTTCAACACCCTGCTCCAGCCGGAGTGGGTGCGCGTTGTGGCCGTGGCCGACTGTTTCAAAGAGCGGCGCGAGATACGGGCCGCGCAGGCCAACCAGAAGTACGGCGGCGAGGTCTGTACGGCGTATCGCGATTTTCGCGAGATTCTGGCGCGGCCGGATGTGGACGGGGTGGTGGTCGCCACGCCGGATCACTGGCACCACCATGCGACCGCGCTGGCCATGCAGGCGGGCAAGGACGTGTACTGCGAGAAGCCGCTCACCCTCAGCATTGACGACAACAAGGATCTGCTCGCCACCGCGCGCCGCTACGGCCGCGTCTTCCAGTACGGCACGCAGCAGCGCTCCTCCACGCATATCCGGGTCGGCTGCGAGCTGGTGCGCGCCGGCGTCCTCGGCAAGCTCAGCCGCATCGAAGTGGATGCGCCGGGCGGCCACAAGGGCGGCGGCAGCCTGGAGCCCGCGCCGGTGCCGGAAGGGCTGGACTACGACCGGTGGCTGGGTCCGTCGCGCGACCGGCCTTACACCAGCGACCGTTGTTCCAGTAGCGGTTCGTACCACAGTACCGACTGTTCGATCGGCTTCATCGCGGGCTGGGGCGCGCATCCGCTGGACGTGATGACCTGGGCGCTCGGGGACGGGCCGGACTCGGTGCCGGTGGCCTTTGAGGGCACGGGTGTGTTCGGGAGCGGACTCTTTGACACCTGCGCAACATGGGACGTGAAGGGCCGTTTCGCGAACGGCGTCGAGTTCGTGTTCAAGCCTGGAGGCGACCGCACGACCTTCATCGGCGAGCGCGGCAGGATCAACATCAGCCGTGGCGCGCTCACGGCCGAGCCTGCGAGCCTGTTGCGCGAACCGCTGCCGCCGCGCCGCGAACCGCTGCGCGCGAACACGACGGGTTTCCATCATACCGCCGACTTCGCGCAGTGCATCAAGACGCGCGAGCAGCCGTGCAGCCCGATCCAGGCCGCCTATCACTCGGACAACATCTCGCACCTGTCGCTGATCGCGATCAAGACCGGCCGCAAGATCGCGTGGGATGCGGACAAGCAGACGATTGTCGGCGACACGGAGGCGCAGCGCCTGATGGGGCGCAAGGTCGCGCGCTATCCGTATGTGGTGTAGGGGCATGGAATGGTGGAATGGTGGATTGGTGGATGGTGGAAGGGTGGAATGAGCGGTCCGTTTGTGAGGTATACCATGCGTAGTGTGATCATCTTGATGCTTGCGGCTGGGCTAGGCGGGGCTGCGGTTGTGGCGGAGGCGCTCGACGGCGCGCCGGGGGAGCGGGCGGCGGCGATACAGGCGGCGGGTTACGCGCGTGACGCGTCGGCGGTGCCCGCGTTGTCGAAAGCCGTCGCGGACACTGATCCGGTCGTCGCGTACGCGGCTGCCGAAGCGTTGGGCGCGGTCGGCACGGAGGTGGCGGCCGAGGCCCTGCTGAAGGCGTGGGAGGCGGGCGTGCCGGCCATGCTGGGGAACGGTCTGCTGCGCTGCGCCGAGGCGCGGGCGCTGGCCAAGGATGCGGCGTGTGCGCGGCGGCTCTACGCGGCGTGTGCGGCTAAGGGGACGGAGAGCCAGAAGGCGGCGGCGCAGGCCGGTCTGGCGGCGTTGGACGCGACAGGTGCCGGACAAGCTGCGGCGCCTGTACTCGCGCGGCTGCGCGATGCATCGCTGTGGGTGCGGTTGCCCGCTATCCGCGCGGCGGCGTGCGCGGCGGACGCAGCGGCGTTGCCGGCGCTGTTCGAGCTGTCCATGAAGCCGGAGGAGGACGGCCGTGCGGCCACGCTGGCGCTGGCCGCGACGACGGCCCAGGGTGCGGACGACTTTCTTTACGGCGAGCTGAAGAAGGACGGCGCGGCGCGCGTCAAGGCGATTGAAGTTCTGGCGGCGCGCGGACCGAAGGGGCTGATCGCGCGCCTGTGCGACGCGGCGCTGTACGCGGACGCGCCGGAGGCGGCCGCAGCGGCGGGCAGCGCGTGGCGCGCGTGTCTGCGGCAGGAGGAGTTCGCGGCGGCGCTGGCGTTCACGTTCGGCCCGCTGCAGCCCGCGCGGCGCGCGCCGTTCGTCTCGGCGCTGACCGCCGTGGCGCAGCAGCTCCCGGAGCAGGCGCTCGTGGTCAAGGCCGTCGATGCGTTGTTTGCCTCTCAGGCTGCGGACGGTCGCCTGGCGTTCCTGCCGCTCTTCGCCGCGCTGCAGACGCCCGAAGTCTGCGCCACGCTCGCCGCCGAGCTGGCCAGCCCGGACATCGAATACCGCAAGGAGATCGTCCGTGCGCTCGCCAAGTGGAATCGCGCCGAGGCGCTGGACGCGCTCGCGAAGGCTGCGGCGGAGAATGGCGACGGCCAGGTTCGGATTCTGGCGTTGCGTAGCGCGCTGGGGCTTCTCAACAAAGAGGGGATGGCCGACAACAGCCGCAAGGTCGCGCTGCTGAAAACGCTCGCGGAGAAGGCCGAGCGCGAGGCGGAACAGCGACTGATCTTGCAAGAGGTCAAGCGGGTGCCGACGAAAGAGGCGCAGGCGCTGCGCGAGGCGCTGGCCGCGCGTTTCAAGATCGAGGACGCCGTGAAGATTGTGATCGCGATCAACGTCGGCGGGCCGGCGGTCGGCGAGTATGTCGCCGACCGCTTCTTCGAGGGCGGCACGGTTTACGCGAAAAGAATCCCGATCGACCTCTCGGACGCCTCCGTCTCAGCGCGGGAGGAGGTCTATCAGAGTTCGCGGTATCAGGACTGCGTGTACCGTTTGGCGGGTTTCGAACCGGAGGGGCGCTACACGCTCAGGCTGCACTACGCGGAGCTGTTTCACGCCCGGGCTGGCGGGCGCGCCGGCAGCGTGACGGTCAACGGCGTCAAGCTCATCGACAACCAGCCTTCCCGCGAGCTGGGCCGCGCGTACGCGGTCGAACGCGCCGTCACGGCGGATGCGCAGGGTCGGCTCGAGATCGCGTTCACGACCACTCGCGACCAGGTGAAAGTCAACGGCATTGAGATCCTTGCCGAGGGCGCTGCGGCCAAGAAAGAGCTGACGATCACCGGCTTTCAGGAGGCGGTCGCAGCCAAGCCCGTTCCGAAGCCGGTGGCGGGCAAGATCAACGTCCTTTTGCTGGCTGGCGCCAACAACCACAACTGGCAGGAGACCACCGCCGCACTGCGCGAGGTTTTCGCGCGGGACGAGCGCTTCGCCGTGGCGGTGGTGGAGAATCCGTGGGATTTGAAGCCCTCCGAGCTGGAGGGGTACGCGCTGGTGCTGAGCAACTGGAACACCTACGGCAAGGACAAGCGCGAGTGGACGGCCGAGATGAAGGCGGGGTTCCTGGCGTGGGTCGCGAACGGCGGCGGTTTCTTCGTGCTCCATGCGGGCGCGAGCATGTACTACGACTGGGAGGCGTTTCAGCGGCTCTCGGGCGGTTCGTGGGAGAAGGACACCTTTCATCCGCACATGCAGCGCTTCACCGTGAACGTTGCGGACAAGGCGCATCCGGTGACGCGCGGGCTGGCGGACTTCGAGATCTTCGACGAGCCGTGGCAGAAGACCGGGAACCGCAATCCGCAGCGGCACGTGCTGCTGACGGGCGTGGTCAGCAAGGAGAACAAGGGCTCGGGCGAGGTCGAACCGTTCGCCTGGACGACGCAGGCCGGCAAGGGGCGGTGCTTCACCCTGATGCTCGGGCATGACGGGCAGGCGATCAGGAATGCCGCGTGCCAGAAATTGCTCCTGCGCGGCGCGGAGTGGGCCGCGACGGGGGAGGTGAAATAGAAGTACAGGCTCGGAGTTTGGAGTTGCTGGATGGATGTGTGACGCGAGTGTAAGTCGAAGGGATGGCCAGATATGTACGGAAAAGCAGGTTGTGTTGTGGCGGCCGGCGTCATGCTGGCCTTCGGGCTCTCGGCGCAGACGACGCGCATCTGGGCGGTGAATGCGGGCAGCGCGACGCGCTACGGCGATTTCGCGCCGGACACCAACACGGGCAACTGGTACGGGATTCCCGCGGCCACCAATCTTGCGGACGTGGCTGCGCCCGCGCCCGCCGGGGTGTACGAGTCGTTGAAGTACAGCCCCTCGGCCTTCGCCTATACCGCCGGAGCGCTACAGCCCGGCGGACGCTACACGCTGCGGCTGCACTACAATGACAACTGGACCGATCACACCTTCTCGCTCGCCGTGAACGGCACACAGGTCGAGGCGGCGTTCAATCCGGTGGTCGCTGCGGGCAACCGCAAGCAGTACGCGGTGATCCGCGAGTACGCTGTCGTCGCCTCCTCGACCGGTACCGTCGCGCTGGCCTTCGCGGGCGCGGGCGGCGGCTGCGTGGTGAGCGGCATCGAGGTCGTCGAGGGCGCGACGAACAACCTGATCCGTCCGCATGCGGCGTTCTGGCCGGTGCGGGTGCCGGAATCCAACCCCGCAAGCTACACCACCGTGGCCACGCTGTACTGGCCAGAGCGGGTGTACGGCAATCTGCTGACCAACGTGTTCACGGTATTTCGCGCCACGAACAGCGTGGACGGGTTCAAGGCGGTCGCGGTGGTGACCAACGTGACACGTTACACGGATGCCGACCTCACGCCGGGCGCGACGAACCGCTACTTCGTCAAGCGGGGCGCGTTCGCCGGACCGTATGCGGGCGAGCCGGGCACGAACGACGTCGCGGCGCTTGTGTTGTCTTCCGGCAGTAGTTACGCGACGCCCTACCGTCAGGTCTGGGCCGTCAACTGCGGATATTCGGGTGCCGACGTGTATGGTCAGTTCGCGGTCGACCAGGGGTATACGACACCCAGCACCGCTTCATCTTCAGGAACAGCGATCGAGGTGCCCTCCACGCTGGACGCGGCGGCGCAGATGAACGTCTACCAGACCTGCCGCTGGTCGAATCCCGGCTTTTCTTACAGCTTTGCGGTGCTGCCCGACCGCGTGTACCGCCTGCGCCTGCACGTTGCCGAGGCCTGGGGTGTTACAAACCGCGCGTTCAACATCGCTGTGAACGGAAGCACGGTGACCAACAACTACTCGCCGGCTGCGGCGGCAGGCGGGGTGAACCGCGCGGCGATCCTGGAGCATGACTGCTGGGGCGATTCGAACAGTGTGATCCAGATCGGCTTCACCCTCGGGAGCGTCAACTTTCCTCAAGTCGGCGGCATCGAGCTGGTCGAGTCCGTTTACGCGCCGCTGCCGGGAGGCGAACTGCCGGTGACGGTGTCGAACACGTGGGAAGCGGTGGCGGAGGTGAGATCCCGCGTCGGCAACACGTCGGCCTATTCGGGAACCGTTTGGCGGGCGGAGTCTCCGTCGGGGGCGTACGTCTCGCTGGGCAGGAAGCCGTTCAACAGCGGCCGTTGGGGCGATACGCCGGAGAGCGGCCTGCAGACCAACCGGAGCTACCGGTACGTCGTGCGGCTGGACGGGGCCGAACCGGGCGAGGCTGAGCCGGGCGCGGTGCTGAGCGGGTTCGTGCGCAATCGCTACTCGGTCTGGATGGGCAGTTCGAATTTGCTGCACTACCTGCCGCCGACGGGGTTCCTGACTTCGGCAGCGTCGCTGCACACGGTTACGAAGGGCATCGACCGCTCCTATGTGAGCGGAGCCGCGCCGCTGGCGGTCTATCAGCAGCAGCGTTATAACAATCCCCTCTCGTTTTCCTTCAGCAATCTGCATGCCCTGGCAACCTACCGGCTGCGGCTGCATGCGGCGGAAACCTATTTCGCGGGACTCGGATCGCGGAAAGTGAATATCGTTGTCAACGGTCAGACGCTTTATGGTAGTTTTGATGCAGCCGCCTACGCGGGGGCTGCGGATCGCGCGACGGCGCCGGAGTTCGCGGTGCCGGCTGATGCGCAGGGCCTACTGGCGGTGACGCTCAGCGGGGTGAATCAGACTCCGCTGCTAGCCGCGCTGGAAGTGCGCGCCGTGCCGCTCAGCGCCGCGCCCGCCGCGCTGGCGGCCGCGCCGGGCAGCGCCAAAGTCAGGCTGACGTGGTCGCCTGTCGCCGGAGCGGACGGATACGCGGTCTACCGGACGGCGGCGGGAGGGCAGCCCGAAGCGCTCGGCACGGTTTTCGCAAGTGCCTTCAGCGACTCGACGGGTACAGTCGGTGTGATGTACACTTACACGGTACGTCCGTATAACGAGTTTGGCGAAGGGCCAGCCTCCATCGTATCGGGCGTACGGTATCCTGCGTTGAAAGGGACGCTGATCAGCGTGCTGTAACGGAAGGTTGCGGGGACTTTTGAGGGAGATCCGATATCGAAACGGCAGCGAGGTTCATCGCGCGGACGACTGTCTGCCGCTGACGCGGGCGTTGGCGGCGGGTGAGATGGAGCTGTATGCGCTGGGACGGCACAGCTATCCTGGCGTGGCGCTCCAGGCGCGCGAGGCGCCGGGGGTCTGTTCGCTGGGCCTGTGGAAGGCGCAGGGCGAGCAGCGCTACGGTCTGCCGCCGCATCGTAACGAGGGAGTGGAGTTCACGATGTCGTTCTCGGGCGAGACGCCGGTGACGGTGGAGGGGAGGCGCCTCACGCTGCGGCCGGGCGAGCTGATGGTGACGCGGCCGTGGCAGGTCCACTCGGTGGGGAGTCCCGTTTTCGCGCCCGGCAAAGTGGGGTGGCTGATTCTCGACGTGGGGGTGCGGCATCCGCATCAAGCGTGGCGCTGGCCGCCGTGGGTGGTCCTGTCCAAGGACGAGATCGCGTTTCTGACGCGGGCGCTGCGGCAGAACGAGGACGCGATCCGTCCGGTTCCGGAGTCGCTTACGGAGGCGTTCGAGCGGCTCACGGCGATCGCGCGGCAGCCCGAAGCGGCGCATCGCGGTTCGCGGGTCGTGGTGGGGGTGAATGCGTTGCTGCTGGAGCTGTTCGACCTGTTCGAGACGCGTCCGGTGCGGTACAGCGCGTCGCTGACCGAGGCCGCCCGCAGCGTGCGGCTGTTCTTGGATGATTTGCGCGGCCGGCTGGCCGAGCCGTGGACGGTTCGCGGTATGGCCGAGGCTTGTGGTATGGGGACAACGCATTTCACGCGGCATGTGCAGCGGGTCGCGGGTGAATCGCCGGCGCGTCATCTGCTGCGGTTGCGGTTGGACATGGCCTCGTGCCGTTTGAAGGCGGAGCCCCGTACGCCTATCGCCGAGGTCGCGCGCGGGGCGGGGTTCGCTCACCCGAGCTATTTCATCCGCGTGTTTGTGCAACGTTATAGCTGTACGCCAGCCGTCTGGCGGCGGCAGGCGCAGTAAGTCGGCGTGCTTGCGAAATGTTCGGTCGGGCCAGGCGTGCGCCCCGCTTGCGGTTCAGCCCCTGCACGTTTTGTCCGATGGTTGCACGACTTGTCTGTTTGGCGGACGGGCGTTCCGTGATAGAATGCACGCCATAGGAGGGTGCATGATGCAAACGCTGGCGCGGTGGGCGTTGACGGTTCTAGTCTGTTTAGGGTTCGGTTGGGCTGAGGCGGACGAGAAGGCGCCCGCGCTGGACGGGACTTCCGCCGTGATGTGGGGCGGGGCCGGCGGCACGAAGACCAACCTCGTGCGTGGCGCGTGGCTCAAGGACTCGCGCTTCGCGATGTTCGTCCACTGGGGCCTCTACTCCGAGCTGGGCGGCAAGTGGGACGGCAAGACCCACTACGGTATCGCGGAGTGGATCATGCGCCGCGCGCAGATACCCGTGGCCGAGTACGAGCAGGTCGCGGCGCGCTTCAACCCCACGAATTTCAACGCGTCCGAGTGGGTGCAGCTCGCGAAGGACACGGGCATGCGCCACATCATGATCACCGCCAAGCATCACGACGGCTTCGCGATGTTCAAGTCTGCGGCTCACCCCTACAACATCGTCGACGCCACGCCGTTCAGGCGCGACCCCATGAAGGAGCTGGCTGAGGCCTGCCGCGCGGGCGGGCTGCGGCTGGGCTTCTACTACTCGCAGACGCAGGACTGGCACGAGCGCGACGCGGTGGGCAACGACTGGGAGTTCAAGAAGGGCGAGGGTGACTTCCAGAAGTATCTGAACGGCAAGGCCGTGCCGCAGATCCGTGAGCTGCTGAGCGGTTACGGGCCGATCGCGGGCGTGTGGTTCGACACGCCGGGGCCGATCACCCCCGCGCAGTCGAAAGATCTGGTCGACCTGGTGCACCGCCTGCAGCCGCAGGCGCTGGTCAACAGCCGCATCGGCAACGGTTTGGGCGACTACGACACGCTTGGCGACCAGGAGATCCCGCGCCTGCCGCGGCCTGGGCTGTGGGAGACGCCGGACACGGCCAACGACACCTGGGCCTACGCGTGGTACGACCGCAACTGGAAGAGCCCGAGCGAGATCGCCGAGCGGCTGGTGCGCGTGGTGAGCCGCGGCGGCACCTACATGCTCAACGTCGGTCCGGACGGCACGGGACGCATCCCCGAGCAGTCCGCGCGCATCCTGCGCGAGGTTGGACGGTGGGTGCATGCACATGAAGACGCGATCCACGGCGCTGACGCGACGCCTTTCGGGCCGCTCGCGTGGGGCGAGTGCACGGCGCGCGGCCGGACGCTCTACCTCCACGTGTTCCAGTGGCCCGCCTGCGGGCGGCTGCTGCTGCCGGGCCTCAAGACCGAGGTCCGGCGCGCCTCGCTCGAGGGCGACAGGATCACGTTCGAGCAGAAGGACGGACTGCTGACCCTGCGCGTGCGCGAGCTGCGGCCGGACGCGCTGATCCCCGTTATCAAGCTGGAGCTGGCCGGACCGGTCGAGGCGAGCCGCGAGCTGTGCGTCTACCCGGGCTGCCGCAACACGCTGGACGCGGGGGTGGCGGCGCTCGAGGGCGTCGGGGTCAAGCCCGTGAACTGGATGGAGAAGTTCGGCGACTGGAAGCACGCCGAGTGCCTCGCCGGCTGGGCCGGCGGCGCGAGCGCGGCCACGTGGTCGTTCCGGGCGCTCGCCCCGGCGTCGTACTACCTCGACGTCGAGTACACCTGCCCGGAGGGCGACGACTACTCCGAGTGGCGCGTGCAGTGCGGAGCCGCCGACCTGACCTTCCCGCTGATCGACACGGGCGAGCGCGCCACGCGCAAGGCCTTCGGCGGCGCGCTGCCGCGCTTCCGCACCTACCGCGTGGGCGTGGTCGACTTCCCGGCGGCCGGCGCGTACCGACTGCGCTTCGGGCCGACCGGGGCGGAAGGGGCGGCCATCCGCGTGTCCGCGCTCACCCTCACGCCGGTGTCGGCGGCCGCTGAATAGGGGCGGGGCCTCCCGCTAGACCTGCGCAGCCCCTCGCGAGCGATTATTCCCGTTGACGCCGAGCGGTTCATTAGCGTACCATCGGTTCATGGTAGCGAAAGCGCCCGCCTATGACGTGCCGGGGCTGCGGGCCGGCATACGGATTTCCAGGCTCCTGTGCGAGTCGTCCAAGCCGCTCGGGCTGGCCGAGCTGTGCCAGGCATCGGGACTCAGCAAGCACATGGTCTACCGCTGCCTCCAGACACTGCTCGCGGAGGGGGTCATCATCGAAACCGGCGAGGGGCCGAAGTACGAGCCGTCGCTGCTCGCGTTCCACTACAACTCCATGCCCGTGGCCCGCATGTCGGTGACGCGCGCTGCTGAAGAGCCGTTGCACGCGCTCTGGGAGGAGCTGAACGAGTGCGTCTACCTCGGCGTGCTCCACGAGAACCGCATCCTTTACCTGATCCACTACGAGGGCGGCCGCGAGATCCGTTCGGGCGGCGGCCGGCTCGGCGGCCGTTACCTTCTGCACGCCGACGGCGCGGGCAAGGTGCTGGCCGCCTACGCCGGCGACGCGCTGCGCGAGCGGCTTCTGTCAGAGGGGCTGGAGAGGCTGACGGCCCATACCCACGCGGACCGCAAGGGCTTCTTGGCTGAGATGGCCAAGGTGCGCAAGCAGGGCTTCGCCGTGGACAACGAGGAGTACATCAAGGGCGTGATCTGCTTCGGCGCGCCGGTCTTCGACTACGCGGGCGGGGTGGCGGGCGCAATCTGCTGCTCCGTGCTGACGATCCACTACACGGTTAGGGAACTTGAAGAGCGGATCGGGCCGAGGGTGCTGGAGACGGCGAAACGGATCTCCGCTGCGATGGGGTGGGCGGGAAGGGGGATGTTTGGAGGAGGACGCCCGACCCGCGACGACCGACGCCCTGACGTCCTAGAGGAGTCGAGCGTCGCGAGTCGGGCGTCGAAACAGGCAGGGGAAGAACGCTAATGCGGAAGACGATCATTCTGATGGCATTGGGGTGCGTTTGGGCGGGGATCTCCGCCGTGCCGCAGGCGGCTTGGCACTCGGGACAGCTTGCGGATGCGCCGCTCGCGCCCTCGGGTTCGCGCGCCGTCACGGAGCGGTCGCTGCAGCTCGAGGGCCGGCACGCCCTGCGCGTCTCGCCCGGCCTGCTGCCCGAAGCGCTGACGGCCTTTTCGGTCACCGCTTGGATCCGTCCCGAGTCGTTCGACAAATACAACGAGATCTTTCGGGTCGAGTCGCCGGAGGGCCGCGTGTTGTTCTCGTTTCAGGAGAACGGGACGGTGCTGGCGTTGGGCTTGGACGTGAACGGCGTGTATCGCGAGTGTGACGCGCGGGTCCGGCCTGAAGCCGTGCTGGACGGCTGCTGGCATTTCGCGGCCGCGACCTTCGACGGGCGCGAGATGCGCGTCACCCTCGACGGCGTGTTGATCGGCCAGTTGCCGCATGCCGGAACCGCCCGTGTCGCGCGCGCGGCAGGGTTCGTCGGTTCCAGTGGCGGGCACAGCGAATTCTACCAGGGCGGCCTCGACGACCTGCGTCTGTATGTCGACGCGCTGACGCCCGAAGCGCTGACGGCGGTCTTCAAGACCGGTGCCGCGCGGCTCACCGCGAACGCGCTGACGGCCTTGCCGGCCGAGTGGAGACCCCTGCTCCAGGAGCGGCCCACCTTCGCGGCGACGCTGGCCGAGGCCCGGCACGCGCTCGCGCAGAGCGCGCGCGCCTGCCCGCCGGAGGTCAGAAACCTGGTCGCGATGACCGTGTCCGCCCGGTTCCCCGAGGAGTGCGCCACCTATGCCCGGCTGTACGGCCAGGCGGCGTCTCTGTTTATGACGCGGCAGGACCTCGCCCCGCTGAAGGCACGGCTGGCGGAACGGCTTGAGTGCCTGACCGAATACATGCCGTTGACGGAGGGGCAGTGGGCGCGGTGTTCTCCGACAGAGCGGAAACGGTGGCGGGAGATTGAAGCGTGGTCGGGCGCGATGAAAGCCCGCTTGGCGGCGGAAGGAACGAACACCGACAGGGTGGTCCTGGACGCCGCGGCGGCGGACTGGCCGGAGGTCCCGGAGCGGCCGGTCGTGGCCGAACCGGTCGCGCCTTACACTCGGCCCGAGACGCCGCAGGCCCGTTCCTATGCGGCGGACGAGGCGCGGCGGGCCATCGAGGAAGACTGGCTGTTCCAGGTCAACGGCGTGCCCGATCTCGCGCTGGAGATCGTGCGGACACGAGCCTTGGTGGCGCGGCTCGGCTTGCCCGCCGACGGACTGGAGACCCTTGCCGCCGACGCGGCCCAACCCGGCCTTTCTGCGGAACGAACAAAGGCGCTGTATCTCGCCGTGCGCCGCGTCAAGCGCGAGCTGATGTTCAGCAACCCGGTGATTGACTTCATGCACCTGTTGTTGGTGGACATGCCCTATCCGCAGGGCCGCGAGTGGCAGCATGAGACGCGGCACCGGCTGGGCTACATGGCCGTGCCGGGCGGGCAGTTGTTAGTTCTGAAGTTCGGGAGTTCTAAAGTCCTTAAGTTCGGAGAGGTCACGGCCACGCGGCTGATGCCGCAGGCGCCGCTGCACGGCAGCTTCTGGCGACCCGACCTGTCGTTCGACGGACAGCGCGTGCTGTTCTGCTTCAAGCCGCACAACGAGAAGACGTTCCATATTTATGAATGCAGGTTGGACGGTTCGGGTCTGCGGCAGCTCACCTCGGGCATCTTCGACGACCTTGACCCGGTTTACCTGCCCGACGGGAGGCACTACGTCTTCACCTCCACGCGCGGCCACACCTACGTGCGCTGCATGCCGCCGACCAACGCCTACAACCTGATGCGCGGCTCGCTTGACGGCGGCGACCTCTTCTTCATCTCAGCCAACAATGAGCCGGACTACCTGCCAGCGGTGATGAACGACGGCCGCGTGATCTACACGCGCTGGGAGTACACCGACAAGCCGTTGTGGCGGTGTCAGAGTCTCTGGACGGTGAACCCCGACGGTACGCAGCCCAACACCTTCTGGGGCAACCAGTCGGTCTGGCCGGACCTGTTAAAGGACGCGCGCCCGATTCCCGGCAGCCGCCGCGTGATGTTCACGGGCAGCGCCCACCATGACTGGTTCGCGGGCTCGATCGGCATCGTCGACCCCGACAAAGGCTCGAACTTCCCTGGCGGGCTGACCAAGGTGACTGCCGAACTGCCGTGGCCCGAGTGCGGCAACGGCCCCGCCGATCCGGTCGAGTCGGCCGACTACCGGCCCTGCGGCGCATTCGACGCCTATCAGACCCCTTACCCGCTGGGGGAACGGGATTTCTTGGCCTCGGCGCGACGCAACGGCAAATTCGTCCTTTACCTGATGGACACGGACGGCAATCGCGAACTGCTTTACGAAGGAACGAATCATGTGTTTCACGCCCAACCGGTCAGGCCGCGGCCGGCGCCTCCCGCAGTGCCGGACCGCGTCAAGTGGCCGTCAAAGGCGGATCAGTTTAACCCGGAAGGCGGTACGATCTACAGTGCGAACGTCTACCACGGCGCGCCTGAGGCGCTCCAGGGCAAGGCCAAGTTCATGCGCGTCCTGCACATCGAGCAGAAGACCTACACCTACTGGAACCGGCGGCCCGCGCTCTCCACCGGGCCCGTGGTCTCGCTCGTGCAGTCGGACGGCGTCAAGCGCGTGCTCGGCACCGTGCCCATCCATCCCGACGGCTCATGCTGGTTCACCGCGCCGACCGGCGTGGCGCTGCACTTCCAGCTTCTGGACGAGCAGCACCGCGCGCTCCAGACCATGCGCAGCTTCGCCAACGTCATGCCCGGCGAGAGCCGCGGCTGCCTCGGGTGCCACGAGCAGCACAGCCGCGCGCCGCAACTGGGCGCAGGCCCGTCCACCGCGGTCCGCAGCGCGCCCGACTCGATCACGCCCGTACCGTGGGCTTTCGACGTCGGTTTCACAATCGCGCCGGATGGGTGCTCGAACCTCGCGCAGGCGCTCGCCTACGGGCTGCGCAAAGCCGCGCGGGCGACGCAGGAGAAGGCGGCAGCCACGGGACGCTTCGGCACCTCCGTCGGCTATCTGAAGGATGTGCAACCCGTTCTGGACCGGTACTGCGGCCGCTGCCACCAGGGCGCGGGCGAAGCGCGGAAGAAGCTGGATCTGACGCTGCGCGGGTATGAGCCTTATCGCACCCTGATCGGCCAGCCCGGCTGGGGTCAGACCAATGCCGTTCCGGATGAACTGCCGCCGGGGTATGACCTGGCCGGCACGCTGCAGGTCGAAGCGTACAGTAGGGTCGATCCCGCCGCCTACCGCACGCCGCAACCCCTGACGCGCCTCTCGTACACCAGCAAGCTGGTCGCGCTCGCCGCCGGCGGCCAGCACCACGGCGTCAAGGTCGACCCCTTCAGCCTGCTGCGACTGACGCTCTGGGTCGACACAATGTGCCCGTGTCTGTCGGACGAGGAGATCAGCGCCGAGGCGGACCCGCAATTCCAAGGTTGCGAATGGCTCTCCATCCGGCCGCGCTTGAAAACCGCCCCGGTGGTGATCCGGCCGGGACCTTTCTGCGCCGATGCGGACGCGGCGGACTACGGGTTGGCGACGCCGGCCGACGGTCGGCAGCAGCAGCCGTAGGATGGACGCGTTGGACGACCGACCCATGTGGAGCAATACGCGTGCGGGCGGACAGGTCCGGGCTACAAGAAGGGATTGCGGACGAGAGGCGTGACAGCACGCCGCCCGCCCGCAACAGACGGTCAGCTGTCGCGAGCAAGGGGGGCTGTCCCCCTGTCTTGCGGACAGACAGGGAGAAGACTATACTCTGCGCCATCGTCAGATGGGCGACGGGGTTCGGAGCAGGCGCGCGAGGCGCCAGGGGAGGAGCGCGAATGAAGCCAGGGCTGTGGTTCGTGGGCGCCGCGCTGGCGGCGGCTGGGCTGTGTGCGGCGGAGGCGCCGCGGCCCAACATCATCTTCGTCATGGCTGACGACCTCGGCTGGGGCGACTTCCAGTGCTATAATGCGGCTGGAAAAGTGCCCACGCCCAACATCGACAAGTTGGCGAAGGAGGGCCTGCGCTTCACCGACGCGCACACGCCCGCCGCGCTGTGCGCGCCGACGCGTTACGCGGTCGCCACCGGCAACTACACCTGGCGCGGGCGCCTGCCGGGCGGCACCTGGGGCTGGAGCCAGGCGCCCCAGTTTCTGCCGGGCCAGAAGACTGTCGGCCACCTGCTGCAGGAGGCGGGCTACCGCACCGGGCTCTTCGGCAAGCTGCATTACGGCGGCGTCTTCGAGCCGAACGCGGAGGGCAAGCCCGATTTCTCCAAGCCGATGAAGGTCGGGCCGCTCGAGTGGGGCTTCACGTACTCGTACGTGCTGCTCGGCGGACACCAGGCGCCGCCTTACTGCTTCTTCGAGAACAACCGCGTCGACGGCGACGCCGCCCGGGTCGCGCCGCTCAAGGCCGGCCCGCTGAACGGCGGCGCGATCCCCGTCGCCGGGCCGGGCCTGCCGGACTGGGACAGCCGACGGGTCGGCCAGTCGCTCGTCGAAAAGGTCGTCGCCTTCATCGACGCCGACAAGGGCAAGCCGTTCTACGTCCACCTGTCGACCGATGGCGCCCACGGGCCGTATACGCCGCCCGATGAGCTGCTGGGGACGCCGGTCAAAGGCGTGACCCGGATGTCGCCCAAGGCGGACATGGACTACGAGGTGGACGTCGTGGTCGGCAAGCTCGTCGAGGCGCTGGCGCAGCGCAAGCTGCTGGAGCGCACGCTGATCGTGGTCACCAGCGACAACGGCGGCATCCCGCAGGACCGCGAGACCTTCGGGCACGACGCGGTCGGCGGGCTGCGCGGCTCCAAGTCGTACATCTGGGAGGGCGGCCACCGCGTGCCGTTCATCGCCGCGTGGAAGGGCCGCGTGCCCGCAGGCGAGGTGCGCAAGCAGCTGATCGGCACGCACGACATCGTGCCGACCTTCGTCGAGCTGGCCGGCGGGGCCTTCCCGCCGGACCAGATGCTCGACAGCGTCAGCCTCGCACCCGTGCTGCTCGGCGCGCGCGGAGATGACCGGCCCGTGCGCCAGACGCTGCTGATCCAGAGCAGCCCCGGACGCGACGCGTTCACGGAGGGCATCGACAAGGACGGCAAGTCCATGGCCGAGAAGCCCAAGGGCGCAGGCCAGAAGATGACGGCTGAGGCGCGCAAACAGGCGAAGAACAGGGCCTTCAACCAGATCGCCAAGAAGGGCGAGAAGGCCGGGAGCGACGGCATGGCGCACGCGCTGCGCGACGGCCCGTGGAAGCTGGTCCTCGATATCGAGCACGACGCCCCCGCCGCGCTCTACAACCTCGACGACGACCTGCGCGAGCAGAAGAATCTGATCGGCGACGCGACTCAGATGGAGCGGGTCGAGCGCATGGAGAAGCTCTACCGCGAAATCCGCGGTTCCAAGCGCAGCACGCCGGTCAACCAGCCTGGATCATAAACTTGCGAAGATGAGAACGTGCGCGTGCATCATAGCCGCCGGCCTGGCGGCAGCCGCAGGTGCGCAAGAGGCGGTGGACGCATACCGGCCGCTGGCGTACTCGGAAGACGCTTGGTACGGCTCGACCTTCTGGACGGGCTCGAACTGGACGCGCGTGGGCGTGGACTGGCACCATCCGGGCGAGCAGACGCCCAGCGTGCGACGCTTCGTCTGCCCGGGCGACGGGCGGGTCACGGTCGCGGGGCGTGTCTTCAAGCGGCACCTCGGCGGAGACGGCGTTCGCGCTTGGATCCGGCACAACGACCGCGAAATCTGGCGCACGGAAATCGAGGGCTCGGACAGCCAAGGCCGCGAGCACGCGCTGGAGCTGGAGGTCAAGAAAGGCGACGCGCTGCGCTTCGTGGTGCACAAGCGTGGCGGAATCGCCTGCGACACCACCGGCTGGGATCCGGCGGTGGCCTACGCGGGCGGTGAGCGCTTCTCGGCCTCGGCCGCGTTCGCGGCGCTCAAGCAGGGCGCGGGCGGCTGGTTCTACGAGCAGGAGGGGGCGGGCTCAGGACCCTCGGTCGCGTCTGTGGCGCCCGCTCCGCCGGCGCCGGTCGATCCGTCCTTCGCCGCGCGCGTGCGCTCGCTCGGCGCAAGGCGCTCGCCGCAGACCGAGCCCGCGCTGCTGTCGCTGGTGGCGGAGGAGTGGTGGCGCGAAGATCGGCTCGACGGCTCGGAGGCCGCGTACGAGGCTGCCGCCACCAACCACCTCTCCCGCCTGCATGCGCTCGACGTGGCGCGGGCGCCCCCGCCCGCGCTCCCCGGCGGCGCGTGGCAGGAGCGCTACATCGAGGCCCGCCTGCTTAAGCGCGAGCGGCTGCTGGCCGACCCGCTGCTGGCCTTCGGCGAGCTGCTGGTGTGCAAGCGCCGCACCACGGCCTACGCGCATCTGGTAGGCCAGTACTACGGCTGGCATCAGCGCGCGGGCGGCGGGCTCTACGCCGTGCGGCGGCCTGGTCGCTCGCTGGAGACGCGCGACCTGCTGGCGGGGCGGCTGCCGCAGGGCAGTTGCCTGGAGCCGCGCCTGCACCCGGACGGACGGCGCGTCCTCTTCGCGTTCGTCAGATGCGGCCCCGAGGCGGTCGCCTGGCAGTCCCTGAACGTCAACGAGTGCGGCGGCGACGATTTCTACTTTCACCTGTACGAGCTGGATCTCGGCGACGCGGGAGCGGGCGGCCTGCGGCAGCTCACGCGCGGACCGTATGACGATATGATGGCCGAGTACCTGCCCGACGGCGGCCTCGTCTTCTGCTCCTCGCGGCGCAAGGGTTACTCGCGCTGTTTCGGTCCGCAATTCAGCAAACGCTGGGACAACTACACGCTGCACCGGGCGGACGGCGACGGCGGCAACATCCGGACCCTGTCCTACAACGACGTGGGCGAGTGGTTCCCGGCGGTTTCGCACTCGGGCGAGATCCTCTTCGCGCGCTGGGACTACATCGACCGCGACGCGGTGACGCACCAGAACCTCTGGTCGTGCCGCCCCGACGGCAGCAACCCGATGGCGGTGTGGGGCAACGCCCTGCCCAAGCCGCACTGCGCCTTCCAGGCTAAGCCGGTGCCGGGCTCGCGCAAGCTGGTCTTCATCGCCTCGGCGCACCACTCGCTCACGGCCGGGCCGGTCTGCCTGCTCGACCCGGCGGTGGGGCTCAACGCGCCCGAGGCGGCGGAGCGGGTCACGCCGTTGCCGTATCCCGAGGCCGAGGGCTGGAACATCCCCGAGTGGTACGAGTCGCCGTGGCCGCTGTCGGAAGGGCTGTTCCTGGCGGCGTACAGCCCGAACCGGTTGCGGTCCGAGGGCCAGCGCCCGCCGAATCCGGACGACGGCCTGCGCATCGTGGTGCTTGATCGCCGGGGGAACCGCGAGCTGCTCTACCGCGACACGGCGATCAACACCACGACGCCGGTCCCGCTGGCGCCGCGTCCCGCGCCGCCCGCCCTCGCGAGCCTGCTGCCCGAGGGCGCGCCGGACGAGGGCGAGATGACGGTCTATGACATCTATCAAGGTCTGGAGGGCGTGCCGCGCGGCGAGATCGTCGCGTTGCGCGTGGTGCAGCTCTTCCCGAAGACCACGCCTTACGCCAACGCGCCGCGCATCGGCGTGGCCGGCGAGGAGAATACGCGCGCGATCCTCGGTACGGTGCCGGTGGAGGCGGACGGTTCGGCGCGCTTCGTGATGCCCGCCAAGGCCAAGGTATACTTCCAGGCCATCGACAAGAACGGGTTTACGCGGCGCACGATGCGGTCATCGACCTATCTCCAGCCGGGCGAGAAGACCTCCTGCGTGGGGTGCCACGTTTACGGCCACACGCATACGAAACCTCTGGCGGCGTTGCCGCAGGCCATGAAGCGCGCGCCGTCGCGGCTGGAGCCCGGCCCCATGGGCGGCCGGCCCTTCGGTTTCGTCGAGATGGTGCAGCCGGTCTTCGACGCGAGCTGCGTCGGTTGCCACAACGACAAGGAGTCCAAGGGCGGGATCAATCTGTCGCGCACCGTTTCGGGCCAGCACGGGTTCACGGCGTCGTATCAGTCGCTTTGCTATGCGACCGGGTCGGACGGCAAGCAGATCCGGCGGCTTTCGAAGAAGAGCGGTCGGCCGCTCGTGGGCTGCTACCCGCAGCGCAACCAGATCCAGATCACACCGGTGGACAGCCCGGACAGCGCGCTCGGCAGTCCGCTGGTGCGGATGCTGCGCGACGGGCACCAGAAGGTGGCGCTGACGGACGACGAGCTGCGACGCATCATCACTTGGATCGACCTCAACGCGGTCTACTACGGCGTCTACGAGCCCGAGGAGCAGCTCGCCCTGCAGCGCGCGGGCCAGCCCGTGCCGATGCCCGCGATCCGCTGAATCCGGGCGTTTCTCAAAGGCGCTACACCGTGCGGAAGCGCGCGCGGTAGAGCGACGGGGAGACACCGTTGAGCTTCAGGAAAAAGCGGCTGAAATAGAACTCGTCTGTGAAGCGCAGGCGGGCGGCGATCTCTTTGATCTTCAGGTCTGAGCCGATGACGAGCTGGAGCGCTTCTTGGTTCAGGCGGCGGTTGAGATACTCTTTGGGCGACAGCCGCGTGCCGGAGGAGAAGGCCATCGAGAAGGCGTGGAGGCTGGTGCCGTACGTCGCCGCCAGCTCGGAAATGCGCAGATCGGCGCCCAGCTTCTGCTCCACCAGCCTGAAGACCGGCGTGAAACGGGCGTGGGTCTCCAGATGCCGCTCCAGCAGGGCGTCCAACGGCGGCAGGAAGCGGGCCAGCCAGCCGCAAAGAGTCGCGTGCAGCCCCACGAGCGCGTTGACGTTGGCGCAACGCCTGGGCGTGAGCAGCGCCTGCCACTCCTTGCGGTCGAAGGGGCCGAGACGCGTCGGCGTGCGCTCCGGCCAGTCGAGCAGCGGATCCACGCCCGGCAGCCATTCGCAGCGGAACTTGAGGTACAGGACATCGCCCTCGCGCTGGCAGCGGCGCTCGACCGGCGTGTTGGCCGGCAGAAAATAGGCCATGCCGGGCTCGATCTCCAGAAGGCGCGCGCCATGGACGACTTGTCGCCTGCCCGAAAGGGCGAGATCCACGTGGTGCAAGTAGTCGGTCTCGAGCTTGCCGCCGGAGCTCCAGTCGAGCCCAAACTCGGCGTAATACAGGCCTAGCAGGTGAACGCGGAAGCCCGTGGCGAGAACGAACGCCTTGCTGGCAAGCGGCTCGCTGGAGAGCACGCGCGCCTTTTGGTGGGCGGCGGGGTTGGTGGTGTCGATTTGACGCACAACATTTAAAAAAGTACATGGAATTTGACGGTTTGTCTATGTCAAATCAACTGGGGGCGTGATACGGTGGTGTCATGACTTGCGCGGACGCTTGGATCAGGAAGGGATTTCGCGATCCTCCTGCCGAATGGGGCCCTGCCCCGTTCTACTGGTGGGCGGGAGAGCGTCTGGAGCGCAAACGGGTCGCGTGGCAGCTTGACCGGCTGCGCGAAAAGGGCGTGCGGCAGACGGTGGTCAGTTATCCTCACCGGGCGGACGGGCCGACGGATCGGGGCGAGCCCGCGCTCTTTTCGCCCGAGTGGTGGGCGT
This sequence comes from Verrucomicrobiota bacterium, assembly GCA_022704145.1. Lineage (GTDB taxonomy): Bacteria > Verrucomicrobiota > Kiritimatiellia > RFP12 > UBA1067 > JAKJGY01. Next base: position 1,022 of record JAKJGY010000058.1, on the reverse strand, counting down.
TCTTCCGGTGGTTCCTCGGGGCGTGCCGCGAGCGGGGCATGACGGCCGGCATCCAGGACTACACGCTGACGCAGACGATCCTGCGCGAAATCGGCGCGGCGACGCAGGACATGGAGGGCGGGCAGTTGAGCTGCGTGTGGGAGAGGACGCAAGACGTTCGACGTACAACGGCCCACGCTCAAGTGAACGAAGAGGACGGAGCCAAGAAGGTCGCGGTGCGGCTGGCAGCCGAGCCGGGGTCGAAGGCGGTCGGGGCGTGGGCGTATCCGGCGGGTGAGAAACGCTCACCGCTGAACGCTCAACGCACAACACTCAACGTGGAACAGGCGAGAGACCTGTCCGGCCAGGTGCGCGACGGGGTTCTGGAAGCCGAGCTGCCTGCGGGCGCGTGGCTGGTGGCGCTGGTCTTCGCGCGACCGGCCGCCTTCGACCCCTTGCATCCGGAGGCGGGCCGGCTCGTGATCGAGCGCTTCTACGCGCCGTTCGAACGCGAGTGCCCCGGCGAGGTCGGGCGCACGCTGAAGGTCTTCTTCCAGGACGAGCTGGACTTCGGCGCGCGCATGCCGTTCTGGTCGAACCGGCTGTTCGAGGCGTTCCGCGACGCGCACGGTTACGACCTGCGGCCGCTGCTGCCCGCGCTCTGGCTGGATCTCGGGCCGCTGACCGAAAAGGTGCGGCTCGACTACGCCGAGGCGGTCACGCGCCGGATCGAGGCCTGCTACTTCGAGCCGGTCTTCCGCTGGCACGAGGCGCGCGGCACGCTGTTCGGGCACGACAACTGCGGCCGGGGCGAGATCGCGACGGGCCGGCGGCACTACGCGGACTACTTCCGGGCGATGCGCTGGTTCTCGGCGCCGGGCTGCGACGACCCCCAGCTCGCCCGGCCGCGCGCGTTCAAGGGGCTCAAGGTCAACAGCTCGATCGCGCATCTCTGCGGCCGTCCGCGCGTCTGGCTCGAGGCCTTCCACTCGAGCGGCTGGGGCACGGCGCCCGCCGAAGTCGTGGCCGCGCTGAACGAGGAC
>JAKJGY010000260.1 GCA_022704145.1 Verrucomicrobiota bacterium | reverse complement strand
CACCGTGAAGATCCGCCCGCCCCGCCCCGGGCGTGGTTGCCGGAAAAGCACGGGCGAACCCAGCTTCACCCGCACCGCAATCGCCAGCCCCAGCAGCAACGGCGAGAGCACGAGCAGCAGCACCAGCGCACCGCAGAAATCGAGGAGACGCTTCGCTCCGGAGGAGCGAAGACGGACGGCAGCCGACGGAGGACAGACAGCGGTCATCCGATTCAAGTGTCTCATGCGCCAGAAAACGGCTCTGGCTCCGCCATCATTTTCCCGAGCATGCGGCCCACCGAATCGCACTCCGTAAGCAAGGCCGCCGCGCGTTGCTCGGGCAGGTAGCCATACGCCGCGGCCCGCAGGATCCAGTGCCATGTCTCGTTTAGCTCGCCATCAGAATCCGTCAGTTTCGAAACGAAATGCGCCACATATCTACGCTTCGCCCAAGCTTCGGCGATGTTCGCCCCAATTGAACGCGACGAGCGCCGGACCTGATCGGTGAGGGAGTAGAGTTCCTCGCGCGGCCACGCCTTCGACTCCGCAAAGATCGCCAAGTCCAACGCACAAGCCGCCTGGTAGACACGAAGCTGCAGGAAGCTCTCGATCCGTTCACTCATCGATTTCACATCTTCGATACCCCACAAGCCGACCTCTGTCATCCTTCTTCGCACCGTCCTCCGCTCCCCACTCGGAGGCGCATCGCGCCGTAGATTCTGCCGAACGGCAGAACGCCCTCCGTCCTCCATCCTCCGTCTTCCGCCCTCCGCGCTCCGTTCCTGATTTCCTGAGTTCCAGATTCTACTCCGAGATCGTTCCGCCGTCCTCCATCATCCTTCCGCGGTCCGTCCTCCGCCCTCTGTCCTCCGCCGGCCGCCCTCCGTCATTCCGCGACGCGCAGCGTCGCCTCGGCGGCCTCGAGCCAATCGCCATCGAACTGCCGCGTCGCGACCAGGCCGACCACGACATACCGCGCCGTCGCCGGCGCGGTGTCGGCCAGCGTCAACCGCCGCCACGTGCTCTCGCCCTTCGGCAGCATCGTCGTGCGGTACTCGCCCACCAACTTTCCGGCGGCGTCGACGAACGCCAACGTGAGCGCGGCATCGTTGCCCGGGCTGCTCCGCCCGCGCATCTGGACTTCCGCGACACAAAGCTCCCCCGGCTGCACGGGCTGCGCCTGCGTCACCTGCGTGTCCCACGATCCCTCCACGCGCAGGATGCGCCGACCGAGGATCCGGGGGCCCAGCGCCACGCGGCCCTGCTCGGTCGGCGCCGCGCGCACCTCCCAGCCCGCCGGGATGTCGCCGGAGCGCGGGTGCAGGAAGTCCGGTTGGAGCCCGCCCGGGGCCGCCTCGCCGAACCAGCCGTTCGCGAGCCGCTCGGGGGCGCCCGCGAGCCGGTTCTTCGCGTACGCGACCGCCAACGCCGCCCAGTGCGCCGGCACCGGCTCGCCCGCGATCGTGAGCTCCGCCAGCGCCGCCAAGGGGGCGACCCGGTCGCGGCGCCCGAGCGACGCCAGCAGGCCCGGCACGGGATCATTGCGCAGCAGAAAGTCCGCGCGACGGGTTGCGAGCGCCGGCGCCTCGCCCCCCGTCGCCGCGGCGAGCGCGCGGTTGAACGCGGCCCGCGCCCGCTGCCAGCCCACCAGTCGCGCGCCCAGCTCGGCCGCGGAGAACGTTTCCGTCGCGGGCGCCTCCAGTTCGCGCCGCAGCCCATCGAACGTCCCCGCCGCCTCCGTCACCGCAAACGCCCGACTCGTGAGGGAAATCCGCTCGAAGTAGCGGGGAGCGAGGAGTGAGGAGTCAGGAGACCGGAGACCGGAAACGGAACCCGCCCTCCGTCCTCCGTCCTCAGTCCTCAGTCCACCGTCCTCCGCCCTCCGCTCTCCGTTCCCGCTTTCCTGATTTCCACATTCTACTCCGCGATCCTTCCGCCCCTCCGCCTTCCGCCCATCTCGCAGGCGCTCCTGCGCCGTAGATTCTGCCGAACGGCAGGACGCCCACTGCCCACCGTCCACCGTCCTCTGCCCTCCGTTATCTGCCATCTCCCTCGCCTCATCCAGCAATCCCCGCAGTTCCGCGCAGACCGCCGGCGGAAACAGCAGCACCTGATCCTGCTGCTGGTAGTATTTGATCCACCACGGCGGACCCGGCTGCGCCATCCAGACATCCTCGCACCGCGCGAAGAAGCGCCGCATCGGCTCCGCGGCCGGACCGTACCAGCCGCCGAAAAAGTCGTCCGCCAGCTCCGCCACGGGGCGGTCCGGCTCCCAGAGCAGCTGCGCCAGCATCCAGACCTTGAACGCATCGAAGCCCGCGTGCGGGCCCATGTCGGCGATGTAGCCGCGCGCCCCCCGCCACCAGCCCTCGCGCACCGCCTCCGCCAGCGCCGCATGCGGCACCCGCGGCACCACGAAGGCGCTCCCGTACGCGTATTCCCACAACCCGTAGGAGCGCACGCCCGACCGCCCCCAGCGCGTCATCAGCTCCAGGTCCGCGGCGCGATACGCCCGGTCGTAGAACTGCGTGCGATCCGTCGTCACGTACGGCACCACCCGCGCGTCGACAGGGAACGGCGGCGGGTTCTCACACCAGAAATACGCCAGGCACCCGAGGTACCGGTTCGGCGCGCCGCCCGCCGTGCGCCCAAGCGACTCCGCGGCGCGGTTCATGAAGCCGAAGACGAGCGGCGAGTAGTCGGGCATGCCGCGGAAATACCGCAGCGGCTCCACCGCGGCCCGCGTGCGCTCGCCTTGGTCGAACCGCACCGTGTCGTTCATCCCGAGCGCGAAGCTCGCCCGTCCCGCGTCCCGCGCGAAGGCCTCCGCTGCGCGCGCCGCGGCGTGCTCCGCCACGTCGGCCCGCGCGAGGTCCGGCTGCCAATGGTAGTCGCTCCCGCCCAGCGGACGTCGCCGCGCCCCATCCACCAGTCCGAACCACTCCGGGTGCGTGTCGTACAACTCCGGCGGAAAGACCCGCGTGAGATTGTGGCTGTATTCGAGCCGTTGGCGCAGGCCGTTGCGGCGCGCCCAGTCCCGCCCCGCCGCATCGTAGAGCCCCGTGATCTCGCGCGACACGTAGGCCGGCTCGCGCACCACCGCGAGGTCGGGCAGCGTCCAGGCGGCGCGCCACGGGATCACCTCGCCCAGCGCGCCCGGCGCATACCAGCGCGCCCCGCCGTAGCGTTGCAGCAGCCAGGAGACGGCGAACGGCGTGGCCTCCGGGGTGGCGGCCTCGATGTAGACCCGGCCGCCGCGAGTGCGGAGCCGGAAGCCGTCGGGCCCGATCTCGCCCGCCGCCGGCGCCAGCAGATCCTTGGCGGGTCGCAACGCCGGCAGGGTCCGCGCCGCCGCGTGCGTCCGGCCCACGAAAAAGCCCGCGCCCTGCCCCACCGGTTCCACGCGCACCGGCCAGTCCAGCCCCGACATCACCCCGAGCACCCGCGCCAGCTCCTCGGCCGCGAGCCGCTCGTCCGGCGCCGCGTCGGCCGCCACGTACACCGGCAGCAACGCCCGACCGTCCGCATACACCGGCACCTCCGCCCGCAGCACCGCCCAGCCCAGGGCGAGCAGACCCACCACAAACAGCTTCAAGGAGGATGTCACAGCGATCAGTCTAGAAACGGCAGTTCGGCAGGTCACAGAGGCAGAAGTGAGACGGAATGAGAGCATTCTGCCGTTCGGCAGAACCTACGGCAGAGAAGAACTTGGTGTTGAAGAGCTCGGTTTCGGGGTGCTCACCCAGCGGGTGAATGCCTCTGAAGGCCGTTCTTCCGCCGAACCCTCCGCAATACGACCTCTGCAAACCCTCGTTTCTCGGGAAGGTTTCTCTCGATCACGGGAGCCAGCGGTGAACGAACTCCAGAGTGGCAGCACGCGGAGCCGCGGAGCGCGCGGAGAAAACGACCCCTTCCGCCTGTCCAGACCCTCCGCGGTCTCCGCGCCTCCGCGTGAGGCAATTCCGTCTCCGTGTTGGCTTGCCGCGTCTTCCGGCATCTTCCGGATCAGCGTTTATCAGCGTGCTCTGCCGTACGGCAGAGCGGTTTCACCTGCCTTGGTTGCGGCGCAGCCGCTCTGTGCCCTCTGTGTCCAACTGTTCCGTTCAGGCTCAGTCACCCGGCGCCCGCTCCCGCCGGGAGACGAAGAGAAACAGGCCGCCGAGTGTCGCCAGCGCAGCCACGGGCACCAGCGCGGCGGTCCCGCGGGCCGCCGTGAGCCACAGCCAGCCGGCTGCCACCATCGCCGCCGCCCAGCCCGCGTAGAGTTCGCTCACCAGCCGGTGTTTCCACCCCTTCAGCACAAGCCGCTGGTAGAGATGGCTGCGGTGCGCCTCCCACACCTTCTCGCGCTTGAGCAGCCGCCGCACGAAGGTCAGGAAGCCGTCACCGACAAACGGCCACACCGCCAGCGCGGCGAACACCGGCCAGCGCGCCGCGAACTCCGGGGCCTCGCGCACCGCCACCAGCGGCACCACGGCGAAGAGGAAGCCGAGGAACGCGCTCCCCACGTCGCCCATGAAGATCTTCGCGGGCGACCAGTTGTGCACCAGGAACCCCGCGCAGCCGCCAGCCAGCACCACGCCCAGCAGCGCCGCGGTCGGCGAGCCGAGGCACACGCCCGCGACCGCCCAACCCAGGCCCGCGGCCACGCCCTGCACGCCCGCGATCCCGTCGATGCCGTCCATGAAATTGTACACGTTCGTCAGACCCACGATCCACAGCAGCGTCAGCCCCGTGCCGGCGACATTGCCGAGCGGATACTCGCCCGCCAGCGGCACGCCGAGCCGAGCGAACGCGCCCAGCGCCCACACCACCGCGCCCGCTGCCGCGAAGTGGCAGG
>JAKJGY010000259.1 GCA_022704145.1 Verrucomicrobiota bacterium | reverse complement strand
GTGATTGCCGGTGACCTCGCTGACCATGACGATGGCCGCGATCGGCACGCGTACCGACGCCGCGAGGAAACCCGCCATGCCGACCAAGGCGAACGCGCCCGGATGGATCTCCAGCCAGGGGCAGAGCCGCGACAGCGCCAGGCCCACGGCGGCGCCCAACGCGGCCCCCGCCACCAGGGCGGGGCCGAACACGCCGCCGCTGCCACCGCTGCCGACCGTACACGAGGTCGCGACGATCTTGCCGAAAAAGAGCAGCCCGAGCGTGCCCAGCGAGAGCGTGCCGACCGTCCCGGCCTGCGCGCCCCCCGCGGCCAAGGCCTGCTGGATCACTCCGTACCCGGAGCCGAGGACCTGCGGCAGGAAGAACCCGATGACGCCGGTGAGCAGCCCGCCGACCGCCGGCTTGGCCCAGGACGGCGCCCGCGCCCGGCGAAAGGCGGCCTGGACAGAGCGGAAGACCGCGATGTAGAGCTTGGCGCCGACCGCGACGGCCAACGCGAGCGCCAGATACGGGATCAGGCTGCCAGCCTGGCGAAAGGCCTGCGCCTCCATCGCGAATAAGGGCTGCCAGCCGAAAAGGAGCGCGAAGACCGTATACGCGACGGTCGAGGCGACCAGCGAGGGGATCACGACCTCGAACTCGATATCAAACCCGCTGTAAAAGATCTCCGCCGCGAAAATGGCGCCTGCCAGCGGCGCGCGGAAGATCGCGCCCACGCCCGCGGCGAGTCCCGCCGCCATCAGCAGGCGGCGTTCGGCGACCGAGAGCCGGAAGAGCCGGGCGACCGCCGAGCCGCAGCCCGCGCCGATCTGCGTGACAGGGCCCTCGCAACCCGCCGAGCCGCCCGAACCGATCACGAGCGAGGCCGAAAGGGCTTTGACGGGGATCACCGAGAACGGGATCAGCCCGCCCTCGCGATGGTACGCCTTGATCGCGGCGTCCGTGCCGTGGCCCTCAGCCGCTGGCGCAAACCGCCTCACCAGCAGCGCGCTGACCAGCGCGCCCAAGGCCGGCAGCACGAGCAGAACCCAGCGCAACGGCTCGGCATGCGCGGCTCTCGGGAAAAAGGTCACCTCACCGGCAGCCAGCGGCGGCGCGTGATGCGCCAGCGTTTCGGTCAGCCCATAGCGCGCGGCCTCCAGCAGGCCGTAGAAGGCCGCCGCCGCCAGCCCGGCCGCAAGGCCGGTCAGCGCGCACAGCGTCAACGCCCGGCCCGTCCTGAGCGAGAGGCCGCGGCCCGCCCGCCAGAACCGCCACCACCGTATGGAGAGTTTACGAAGCAAGACGTCCCTCAACCGATGCCGATCAGCCGCGCCACCGCCAGATTGACCGGATCGTCAAGATCCGACGTCCGACGCTCGCAGGCGTCCATGTGGCGCAGCGCGTCGTTCATGCTGCGCGTGATATGATTGCGCATGGCCTTGCGGGCCTTCTCCACATCGCCGAGCCTCACGGCCTTCTCGATCATCGCGTGATAGCGCCACGCCCACGCGAGGTGCTGGAGGTCGCGGCGGTGGCTATGATGGCCGAAGAACTGGTTCCGCTGATACACGTTGGTGACCACCTTCACCGCCGCCTGATTCTTGGCCGACTGGAGCAGGATCAGGTGGAAGGAGAGATCGGCCTTCAGGAACGGGATCGCCAACGACTCGTCGAGCAGGTTCGAACCGGTGTCCCGGCTGCGCCGGATGATCTCATGCATCTCATCGCACAGCCGCCGCAGGCTCTGCCGTTCGGCAAGTGTCAGGTTACGGATCGCCTTTTCAATCAGGAAACACTCCACCGCCATCCGCATCTCATAGGCCTCGATAACCTGGTTCCGGTTGACCTGCGAAACGTAGGTCCCGCTCCGGGGCACCTGATAGAGCACGCCCTCCTGGATCAACTGCCTTATGGCCTGCCGTACCGGCGTCCGGCTGATACCGCAGGCCGTCGCGATCCGGTGCTCCGATATCTTGACCCCGGCCGCCAGCTCGGGCGTCATCAGCTTCTGGGTGATATACCGGTATGCGATCTCGCTTAACGCTTCCGCCACGCTCTACCTCACTTCGGGACGCCGCCGCCTCGCCCGCGCGGCCGTTCCATTGCTTGTACATTAGCAGAAACCGCCGGACCTGTCAGCACACGGCTGTTGCCGGCGGACACGCGATTCCGCTATACTACGCGACAAGGGTGCCTGACGGGATCCGGGGGGACGCCGCCGGCACGCCTGCAAGCCACGAGGGGGAGGAAGACCAACATGACGGATTCGCTGCTGGAGGAGTTGCAGACGGTCACCGGCTTTCACCAGACCGTCAGGCGCGAGCTGGGCCGCGTCATCGTGGGGCAGGAGGCCGTCATCGACCACGTCCTGATCGCGCTGCTCGCCCGCGGCCACTGCCTGCTCCTAGGCGTACCCGGCCTCGCCAAGACCCTCCTGGTCCGAAGCCTCGGCGAAATCCTCGACCTCGGCTTCAACCGCATCCAGTTCACCCCGGACCTGATGCCCTCCGACATCACCGGCACCGAGATCCTGGACGAGGAGGTCGGCAGCTCCCGCCGCACCTTGCGCTTCGTCCAAGGGCCGGTCTTCACCCACATCCTGCTCGCCGACGAGATCAACCGCACCCCGCCCAAAACCCAGGCGGCCCTGCTGGAGGCCATGCAGGAAAGCGTCGTCACCACCGGCGGACGGACCTTCCCGCTGCCCCAGCCCTTCTTCGTGCTGGCCACACAGAACCCGATCGAGCAGGAAGGCACCTACCCGCTCCCCGAAGCCCAGCTCGACCGCTTCATGTTCCTGGTGCGCATGGGGTATCCGGCGCGCGACGAGGAGGTCCGCATCCTGCGCCAGACCACCGCCAACCGCGACGAGAAGCCCGCGCGCCTCATCGACGCCGCCACGATCCTCCGCCTTCAGCGCGTGGTCCGCGACATCCCCGTCAGCGAGCATGTGCTCGGCTACTGCATCGACCTGGTGCGCAAGACACGGCCGCAGTCGCCCGACGCGCCCGACTTCGTGCGCGAGAACCTCTCCTACGGCGCCGGCCCGCGCGCGGGCCAATACCTCGTCCTGGCCGCCAAGGCCTGGGCCGCCCTGCAGGGGCGCGCCAACGTCAGTTGCGCCGACGTGCGCCGCCACGCCCACGCCGTGCTCTCACACCGTATCGCCTGTAACTTCCATGCCGCAGGCGAGGGCGTGGACGCCGTGCAGATCATCGACCGCCTGCTCGCCCTCGTCCCCGAGCCGGACAGCGAAGGGGCCTGAACACGGCCCCACCTGCCGGACAGGAGCCGTTATGGCCGCGCACACGAACCTCCTCTCCCCCCATACGCTCGACACCTTACGCAACGTCGAGCTGGTCGCGCGCGCCCTGGTCGAAGGCACGCTCACCGGCCTGCACCGCTCCCCCTACCACGGCTTCTCCTCGGAGTTCTCCGAGTACCGCAAGTACTGCCCCGGCGACCCGGTGAAACACCTCGACTGGGTGGCCTTCGCCCGCACCGACCGCTATTACGTGAAGCAGTACGAGGACGAGACCAACACGCGCACCTACCTGCTGCTCGACCGCTCCGGCTCCATGGCGCTGGGCCGTCCCGGCGCCCCGCGCAAGTTCCACTACGCCTGCTACCTCGCGGCCGCCTTCGCCTACCTCATGCACCGCCAGAAGGACGCGGTCGGGCTTTTCACCTACTCCGACCAGATCCACTCCTACTTTCCCGCCCAAGGCTCGCGCCTGCACCTGCTCGCCCTGCTCGCGCACCTGGAGAGCCTCTCCCCCCAAGGGAAGTCCGACGCCGCCCCCTGCTTCCGGCGCGCCGCCGAGACCGTGCGGCGCCGCTCCCTCGTGCTGGTCTTCTCCGATTTCTTCGACCCGCACGAGGCCTTCCTCTCCAGCCTCCGCCTGTTCCGCCACAAGGGCTGCGAGGTCGTCCTGTTCCAGCTCCTCGACCCGCTCGAGACCGACTTCCCGTTCCGCGGGCTGACCGAATTCCGCGACCTCGAGACCGGCGAAACCCTTGAACTCGAAAGCGAGGACGGCCGCGCCGCCTACCTCGCGGACCTCGCCGCCTACACCCGCCGCATGCGGCAGTTCTGCGGCAGCCTCGACATCAGCTTCGAGACCCTCAGCACCGCCACCCCTTTCGACCGCGCTCTGCTCGCCTATTTCCACAAACGCGAGCGGCTCTTCTGAAACCATGACCTTCGGCCATCCAACCTTCCTCTGGGCGCTCCTCGCCGTTCCGGCCCCGCTCCTGCTGCACCTCTTCTTCCGGCGGCGGCGCGCCCACGTGCCCTTCTCCACCCTCCAGTTCTTCCACCCGCGCCGACGCGACCTCGCCCACCGCAGGCGCGTGCGCGAATGGCTCCTGCTCCTCATCCGCACCCTCACCCTGCTAGCCCTGGCCCTCGCCCTGGCCCGCCCGCGCCTCCAGTCCGGCGCCCTCGCCGCACGTACCCACACCGTGCTCGTGCTCGACGACACGCTCTCGATGGGCCGCCGTACCGGTTCGGGCGAGACCGCCTTCGAGTGGGCCGCCGCACGCGCAGGCGAAATCCTGGACACCCTCGGCGAAGGCGACGGCGCCGCCCTCGTCCTCGTCTCCGGACAGCCCGGCATCGCCCTCACCCGCAAGCGCCAGCTCGTCCGCCAGCGGCTCGAGTCGGCCCAGGTCACCGGCGCCACCGGCTCGTTCGCCGCCGCCCTCCAACAGGCCGCCGACTGCCTCGCCACCGACGGCACGCCGAACCGCGAGATCGTCGTCCTCTCCGACTTCCCCCGCAGCCAGGCCCCCGCCACGCCGGTCCCGCTGGGACGCGCCTCCGCCCGCACACGCCTCTACCTGCTGCCTGTGGCGG
>JAKJGY010000258.1 GCA_022704145.1 Verrucomicrobiota bacterium | reverse complement strand
CAATCGTATAGCCAGACGCCGGTGGAGGCTGTCCAGACGAGATTTGAGCGCGGATCTGGCTCGCTATACTCGATGTTGTGCGACCAAGACCAGACCGCGACACCGTTTGTCGCGTACGAGTAGACCCACACGTTGCCGCCGAAATATCCGCCTTCGTCGTAGAGGCACACATAGGCCTGAGCTGTGTTGGTGGCGGCGGAGGCGCGCCACACGCCGCCGTCGCCGTCGATGTACTGGCCTCCGCCGACGAGGCGGAGGGCGTCGGAGCTGGGTGCGGGCAGCGCGGCGACGGCCTGCGCGAGCTGCTGCGTGGTGGCCAGCGGGGCGACCGCCGCCGCAAGCTGCACCGCCGTCGCCCACGGGGGGTTGACGATGATGCTGTAGTCCAAAGGCGGCACAGTCTGCAAGGCGTTCTGGATCAGCGCCCGCTCTCCGGCCTGAAGATGGAGGTTGGTCGAGGCGACATGCCCCCCGACCGTGTTCCCGAGCGTCTCCAGGTCGGCCGCCGCGCCGGCCGCAGCGGCGGCGGCCGTGTCGGCGACGGCCTTGGCGCCGTCGGCTGCGGCCTGGGCCGCGACCACATAAGGCCCCCAGTTGGTGACGCACACGTAATCCGCGCCGACCAGCGTCTTGTACTGCTTCATTGCGACCTGCGCCTCGGCCGCGAGGACGAGGCAGGCCACGGCTGCGGTCAGAAAGCGCTTCATGTCAGACCCCCTTTGAAACCCTGAATCCAGTTGTACATCTGCGTCAGGCTGTTGGTGATCGTTTCGAGGCCCATCTTATCGAGGTCGGTCTCGGGGGCGTCCACCGCCACGGCGTCCGCCGCTGTGGCGACGGAATCGACACGCGACCCGAGCGTCGCGACGGCGCCGACATTCTCGTTGACCGCCGCCGTCAGGCTCCCGAGCGCCGCCTCCAGCGCGGTGTGCGTCATCGTGCCCTTGTTGGTCAGGCTGCTGTGGCTGACGGCCGACCCGTCGGCCCCGCCGGTGTGGGCGTGCTCGCCCAGCAGCGTCTCGGCGTCCGTCAGGCGCTCGTCCAGCGCGGCGATATCCACCTTGATGGCGGACACGTAGGCGACGGGATCGGCGTCGCTGACGACCCAGTTGCGCAGGCTATGCCGGCCCATCGCGTAGAGGTTGACGTTGGTCACGGACGCCACGGTGGCGAGCGCCGTCACCCGGTCTTGCGGGCCAAGCCCTCTGAAGGCCGCGACCAGCTTGTCGGTCTTGAGGTTGAGGGTGGCGGTCAGGTCGTCGCCGTCAACCGTCCAACTGTCGGCCGCCGCCCACGGGAACCGTGCGTAGGTGGTGCGCCCGTCCTCAGAGGACAGCTCAAACACGACGCTCGTGTCCTCCGCGCAGCCCACGAGGCGCAGGGCGACGTGCTCGTTGACGGCCGGGTCGCCAGACAGCGTGAGCCGCTTCTGCGGCCCCCAGGAGGGCGTGACCGTCAGGGACGTAAGTGTGACGCTCATGGGTTAGAACCTTTCCAGACTTGGTGAGAAGCCGCTCGACTGGCCCGACCCGGCGAAGCTGCCGCTCATGGCCCGCCGCCCGATCACCTCGCGCACGGCGTCCTGATAGTCGGCGTAGTAGACGGTCATCGCCGGGTTGGCCTTGACGAGCAGGTCATGCGCCGCCCGCCCCGCGATGACCTCGCCCCAGCGCGAAAGCACCCATTCGGGGCACCAGTCGCTGCCGAAGGCCGTCGTGAGGGTCGCCGTCGCCGTGTACGTCTCGCCGCCGTCGGTCGGAAGCGCAAGCGCGAAGCGGCCGTCGGGCGTGTCGTAGGGCTTGGACGAACGGGATACGACAGGCTCGACGGCGGAATATACGGCCACGCCGTCGGAGTCGCGGACGATCTTCAGGATGGCGGTGACGCGGGCGGAGCCGCCGACGCTCACCTTCACCACGTTGTCCTCGCCCGCGCAGGGTATCTCCCGCACCCATACGCCGGTGTCACTCAGGAAACGGCGCACCGCCGCCTGTAGGGCGCGCCGCACCTCCGCCGGGTCGGCGCCGGGCACGCGCTCGACCGCATAGGGCACCAGCGCGCGGATGTCCGCAACGTCGGTGCCCTCCTTCGGCGCCCAGTAGTAGTCATGCGACCCGGCCATATCAACCCCCGTCACATTTTCGCGAACGCCGCGAAGCTCTGCATGTACGTCGCGGAGAGCGCGCTGTTCTGAGTGTCGGAGCTGTCGCGCTCAAGACACTTCGCCGCCACAAAGTAGACCAGCGCCTGCTGGTACCGGTCGCCGTGCCCGACCGGTACGGTGACCTCACCCCCGGCCGCCTCCGCCTCCGCCACGGTGGGGCACTCCAGCGCCGCAGCCGTGTCGGGCATCTCGCCGTCGATGAAGAAGGCCGTCGGGCGGATCGCGAACAGCGACTGCACCGCCCGGCGGACATGACCGTACATCTCCGTATCCGAATACCGATAGGTGATAACGGTATCCTGTAGGAGCGCCCGCGCCTCGGAAACGATGTCGGTGTAGGTCATGCCGCCCCCTTATCACGCCTCGGCGGACTTGGTGACATCGGCGAGGGCCTTCTTGATCGCCCCCTTGAGCCGCGCCGTGGTCGTGTACGCCTTCGGATCGACCCCGACCAGCCGGGCGCACTCGTCCAGCTCCGCCGTGGTCAGCTTATCGACATCCGGCGCGCGCCCCTCGCCCCGCGCGGCCTGAAGCTCGCTCACCTTATCGGCGGGCGCCTCGTCGGCGGAAGGGACGGCGGGGTTGTAGTCGGGGGCCTTCTGAAGCGTCTCGCGCGGCTTGGCCGCCTCCTTGTCCCGCAGAAGGACATCGGGGCTCTTGCCGGCCGTGACGCAGCGAACCGCGTCCTTCCAGTCGAGGCCGGTGCCGGGCTTCGCCCTCTCCTTGTCGATGGCGGCCGCCACCTGCGCGGTCACGATGATGAAATCCTTGTCGGTCCCGTGCGCGTTCGTCATACGGGTCACGGGTGACAGCATCCCCTCTCGGCCGGGCTTGAGGCTGATGCGGAAAAGTTTGGTCATGTTAGCCATGTCTCACCTCCTGAGCGCCGGGGGCGGTCGCCCGCCCCCGGCTCGGATGTCACGTTACACCGTCAGCATCGTCCCGCTGCCCTCGTCGCCCGCCGTCGCCCCGAAGAAGGCGACAAGCTGGATGACAGCGCGGGCCGAGTCGAGCGCCGCGCTGCCAAGCAGCACAAGCTCGTAGTTGGTGGACGTGCCCGTCTCCAGCAGGGCGCCGGTCGCCGTGGTCGCCGACGTGCCCTTGTAGGTCGTCGGGACTGCGGTGAGGGTGCCCGCCGTGCCGTTCGCGTTGACGGTCAGCAGGGTGGTGGTCGAGCCGCCGTCCTGACGCCAGGCCAGGAGGAGGTTTCCGGCCGTCCCCTCAGCCTCGATCAGCGTGCCGAGCGCCGCCTTCAGGACGCAGTTGGCAGGCAGGAGGCCGAGGCTGACGATGGTCGCCGTCCCAACCGGGTCGCGCGCGCCGTTCCACGGGAGGGTGATGTTCTGCTCGCCGAGGGCGCAGGCGCCGAGGGCGTTGGGTGTGATGTTCTTCATGGTGTTTCCTTTCAGGCCGCCCGCGCCCGGTCAGGGGCGCGGGCTTGGAGGTTGTCGCGCGCCCGCTTACGCGGCGGCGGTATAGTCCTTGTTCGTGACCCACGCCACGCCGATGAACTCGGGGTAGTGGACGAACCAGTCGTACACCCACACCCGGCGCTGGAACTCGCCGGCCGCCGTCTCGGCCACGCCGCGCTCGTCATAGACCAGCTCGTCGGCGAAGCAGATCGCGTCGGTCGTGCCGAACAGCACCGGCCACGCCTCGACGGTGGTGTCCTCACCGCCCGCCGTCACCACCGGCTCCAGCAGGTTCGAGCGATAGATGCTGTCGAACCCGCCGATCCCCTTGAGGGCGCCGATGTCGCGGAAGAAGAACGACATGCCGTTCGACTGGTCGCCCGAGTTGAGGGTGATGTCGCTGAGCTGCATCTGCTTGGCGTACCACTCCGGCAGGATCGCCCACTTGCTGCCCCCGATGGCGGAACTGACGGGCTGCTCGTTCAGCACGCTCTCCAGATTCGAGAACAGCTTGGCGGCGACACCCGTGTAGGGGGCGTCGGTCTTCGAAGCCGTGTCCTTCATCTCGGCGTAGCTGTCGAACGTCAGCACCGGCTTGGTGGACGTGCCGACACGGTAGGCGAGGCTCTTCAGACCCGCAAGCCCGTCGCTGTCGCCGGTGTTGGCGGCCGCCACGTTCGCCAGGACGAGATCGAAGAACTCGGCCTCCATCTTCTCGTTGACATCCTTGCCGCCGCTGGCCATGTAGAGGCCCGCGAGGTTCTGGATGGCCGAGAAGTACGCCTGCTCCTTGGTGAGGGCGGTCTGGACGTACCGGCCGCGCGACACCGTGAACTCCTGATCCTCGGCGCGGGGGTTGACCTGCGTCACGAGGGGCTGGCCGGGCGTATAGATCTGCGACACGACGTTCGGCTCGCCGGGGATGATGAGCTTAGAGCCCTTACCCTTCAGCTCGCCACGGCCTTTGCTGTTACAGACGCGGGGCATGAAGGTGTTCTGCCGAAGGGTCATCTTCAGCGAACGCGACACGACTTCCGGCGCGTAGGCGCTGGACGGAAGCGCGGAGGGGGTGTTCCCGCCGCCCTGATTGAGAATGAACGTAGACATGGTTGAATCCTTTCCTTACCGCTTCTGCGCGGCCGAAAGTTTTGCGGTTGCATCCGCGTAGCCCTTCGAGACCTGATCGAGCGTCAGACGCCCGGCCTTGTACTCGGAATCGAGCCGCGCGGTGTCCGCCAGCCACTCCGTCTGGCCATAGGCGGGGG
>JAKJGY010000057.1 GCA_022704145.1 Verrucomicrobiota bacterium | reverse complement strand
CACCACCCCGCCCCAGCCGCCCCGCCCCTGCCACAGCGCCTGCATGGGCGTGAAGTGCGGTTCGCCCAGAAACTCCTCCAGCTTGGCTGCGGTCGCGAACTCCGCGCCGTGCGCGACGGCCAGCACCTGCACGGCGGCCGCACCCATCAGACCCATTCGCCTCATCATCGCCCCTCCGGTCAGCCAGAACGGCCGCTGCCGACGCCGCACGGCCCTCGCCTGCTCAATCGGCCTTCAGACCGCTCCCCTCCAGCTTACCCTTCACCTTCTGCCACATGTTCGTGCCTGCCACGGCCGCCTCGTCGCGCCACAGGCGCATCTTGGCGGAGGCCTTGTCCAGAGACGTCGGCTCAGGCGGCGGCCGCGGCAGAAGGTCCTCATACCCCGCGCGGATCAGCGCCCGCCCCACATCGGCCTGGGCCACGAGATCCTCCCAAGCCCAGCCGCGGATATCCACGCACGTGCCAGACAGCCTCACGAACCGCTTGGGCACGACCACCAGCCCCTGCTCGGTGGTCACCAGATGCCGCCCCGCCAGCCAGACCAGGCCCGCGCCAAACACCGCCAGAATAACCGTGCCTGCGGCCACCGCGCGCACCGCGCGCCTGCGGCCGGACCGGCCCGCAAGCGCGGAGGCAAACCTGATTCTCATGCCTCACCTCCCATAGACGAGCCACCCGGCGACACCTGCCAGCAACAGCAGCAGGATCGCGCCCAGCACCATCCACCCCAGCCCCCCGCGGCGTCGCGGCGCCAAGGGCGGCAAGGCCGACCCCACGCGCGTCCGCCCGACCCGAGCGTCATGTTCCCGTTCTAGCGACTCTTTCCGCTTCATCGCCGACTCCTCCCGTTCTATCCGTCTTTTAGAACACCGCTCCCAGCAGCGGCGAACCATTTGCGCCACACTCGTTCCACAGCCCGACCTGCAGCCCCGCGCCCTCTTGCGCGTGGTTGATCAGTCCGAGCTGCAGCCCGTTGAACCGGGCCGCGACGTTCCACAGCCCGACCTGCAGCCCGTTCAGGGCGTTCGCGCGGTTATGGCCGAGCGTCACCTGCAGGGCGAACGGGGCTTCGCCGTTGATCCGATTGTAGACACCGCCCACCTGCACGCCGCCGAAATCATGGCAACTGTTATCGAAGAAGTTACAGCAGACGCCCGCAGCGTCGCCCGCGACCTCCCCGCTCAGGCCGATGTCGATCCCGTAGAGATCGTCATGCCCGGCCGGCCAGCCCGGCAGGCAGGTGTTCACCCGCAGGCCGTAGACGTCGCAGCCGCGCGTATACGGCACGCCCCACTCGAGCAGCGTCACCGCCAGCGGCGTCACCGGCTCGTCATCCGGCTGCTGGAGCGTGGAGGGATCGGTGCCGAGCGCGACGGCGGCCGGCGCGGCTCGCGGCGTACCGGAACGCGAGGGGTTCATGTCGGGGCCCGCTCCTGCCACGAGAACGAGACCTGCGGCCAGACCTGCCCATAGACTCTGTTTCATCTGAGGCTCTCCTGGGTTGTTGCGTGAAGGCCTAGCGGTGCGTGTTCAGCGCCGGCACGGTATAGAGGCGGTTCACGATGCCGTCCGGGAACCGGTCACGGTCATAGACGATACGCGCCCTTACGGTGCGGTTCACGTTGTCCGTGGCGTCAACTTGACAATCGTAGACCCCTCCCAAAGCCAGAACCTCGCGGCAGAAGCGGCTCGGGAAGTCGGAGTGCGGCGAGAGGCCCCACGCGTTGGCGATGGTCAGCTCGCAGACCTCGGCGCGCCCGCCGACCTTGAGGCAGGCCTCGGCCAGCCACGGCGAGACGCTCACCGTCATGCGGTCAGCCACGCTCTTCAGCGCGTCGCCGTCGCCGCGGCCCGGCAGCCCCTGCACGTCGAAGCGGTTGCGGGCCACCCGGTCGAGGTTGAACTGGTGCGTGATCGTGTTAAACTCCGGCGAACGCGTCACCGACACGTCGGCGTCGCCCTTGTACACGATCCGCGTACCACGCGCGTTCAGCGGCACGCACGTCACGGCCAGATCCGCATAGATCTCGGCCGGGCCGTCGTGCACCACCTTGTAGCCCGCTGCGGCGAGCGAGCCTTCCAGCCCGTTACGCAGCAGCGTCGCCACCTGCTCGCCGTCCTGTCCGGCCGCATGGGGCCGCACGAGCACCCGCACCTTCTCCAGCACATGCGAGGCGATCGCCATCTGCGGCTGCTGTGGCGGGACGTTCACCACACCCTGCTGCCCCGGGCCCACCTGCTGTACCTGCTCGGAGCCTGCGCCACCGCTCTTTACCGGCGTCGGCACGGTAAGCGGCCCCGGGCTCTGATCCAAGCGCTTTCCGTTGTTGTCTTTCACGGGATAGACGACCGTTTTACCATTAATCGTACGGCACCCCGTCAGCGCCAGCGCCAGCGCGCCCGCCGCCATCACCCTTATGACTGTCCCATTCATAACACCCTTCCTTTCTCGATTGTTTACCGCACGCGGAAGATGAGCCGCGAGACGAACCAGCAGAAGATGAACACGACGATCAGCAGCACGATATTGCGCAGCGTGACCAGCGCAAGAAGCTGGTCGACCACGTTCTCCTGCAGCACATCCGGCTTGTAGATGCCGCGCCCGCTCGCCATCGCCACGATGCCGAAGCTGTTGTTGATGTCGCGGAACTTGGCCTCGAACACGATCTCCGTACGGATCGGGTTCATCCGGGGATCGGTGGCCGACGCCGTGAGGCGGCTGAGCCGGTCGCCCACCGGATCGACCGCCGTCGCCGGAGCGACATCAAACATCGTCACCGCGCCTGAGAGGACCGCCACCTTGTCGGCCGCTGCGCCCGCGTCCGAGCCGAGCTGCTGGTTGATCCGCTTGAGCAGCGAGTTGCTGATCTGCCGGTTCGTTCCCATCCGCTCGCGCAGGAAACGCCCCATCATCCGGTCACGCGCGCTGCCGTTGGGCAGGTCGAGCACGCGCACGCTCTGCTCCTTGGCCAGCTCGCCCAGGAAGTTCTGCGTCATCGCGCGCCCCATCGGCCCCTCGAACGGCAGCACCAGCACCTGATAGCCCGCGAGGCGCGGCAGCGCCTTGGCGGCCGCGTCCTCCGCCGCACGTTCCATCGCCATCTTGGTGTGGCGGTTGACCATCTCGAAATCCGGTCCGGGGTCGTCGTAGACGCCCTCCAGGTTCCCCGCCCACAGCCGCTCGGCCGTGTCGATGCGGATCAGCCGCAGCGAGACGAGCACGCGGGCCTTGCCGCCCTCTTCGCTCACGCCGGTCACCCGGCCGATCAGATACGCCTCGGCCATCTTGAAGACGCCGGTCTTGGGAACCGTCTTCAGGTCGTAATCGCCGAAGTCGTTGACCGCATCGAAAAAGCGGTCGATCTCCGTCCACTCGCCCGCATGATCCTGGTGCGTCAGGAACTCGAACTCCGTCGGCACCTGCACCAGGCCGTTCTCAAAGACCGTCGCGACCGTGCCCTCGGCAGGCAGGCTCTCCGCGCCCCGCATCAGCTTGACGAACGCGATCCGCTTGACGTTCACACGCCCGTCGGTCGCCATCTGCATGGCCGCCTGGAACGCGGCGTCCTCAGCCGCGTACTGCACTTCCGTCGCCCCGGCCGCCGCCGTCAGCGCGGTGGCGAGCATACCCGCGGCGCCCAGCGCGGCAACCGCAAGACCTGTGAGACGTTTCATCATTCGCTCCTTTGTTAAGCCCGCCGGCACAGCCGGCGGAAATCGTCTTTCATTCCTCTTCCTTGATACGCTCCGCGGGCTGGCGAGACTCGCGCCCCGCGACCTGCGACTCGCTCCCGCCGGCCTCCCCCTCGGGGCTGCCGACCGCCGCCTCCGTACCGCCGACGGACTCCTCCAGCGCCCCAAACCCCGCCAGCTCCGACTCGAAGTCGCCCGCGTCGCGCTCACGCCGCCGGCCGGCCCGCTCCAGATCGCCCATCGCGTCCTGCAGCGACTCCGCGTCGCCGGCCTTGTCCTCGATGTCGTCCGCCAGCCGGTCGACCAGCGCCTCGTCCAGCGTGCCGCGCAGCCCGTGGGCGATCAGCTCCATGAAGCGCCCCTTCACCGTCAGGATGTTCTGCTCATTCTCGGCCAGCAGCAGGAACTCGCGCTCCAGGCTCTTGTAATGCGCCAGCAGGGTCTGCAGCTCGGTCTTGAGCATCCGCTGCCGTACCGCAGCCGCACCCTCGTACGCCCTCTTCTTCGCCGCGATCTGCGTATGGAGCGCCTCCATCTCCGCCGTCACCTTCGTGCGCCGCGCCTGGTTCTCGTCCAGCGCGGTATGCAACGACGCCAGCATCGCGGCCGGCGAACGGTCCACATGAAGCTTGCCCCAGAGCGCCCGCGCGCCCGCACCGATCTTGCCGGCCAGCGCGACCGTCTCGGCCATCGCCTTCTTAGCGAGTTCGGCCGAGGCCTTGAGGACCAGCCGCCGCTCCTCCGCACGCCGCCCCTCCACTTGAGAGCCCTCG
The DNA here is from genome assembly GCA_022704145.1 of Verrucomicrobiota bacterium. Lineage (GTDB taxonomy): Bacteria > Verrucomicrobiota > Kiritimatiellia > RFP12 > UBA1067 > JAKJGY01. The sequence goes on along the minus strand of JAKJGY010000057.1, from coordinate 16,883 downwards.
CACGTGAGAGCTTCCGAGCTTGCCTTGCCACTGCCGACCGCCGACTGCCGACCGTCACTCATCACCGCCTCCTTCCAGCCGTGCCCCGGACACCGCCCGTTCCCCGACGCCGCATGCAGCCGGCAGAACGCGGCCCCGCATCCGGCCACCGCACAACGCCCGCCGACCGACCACCGGTTCGGCAGCGCCGCTCCGCACACGCAACATCGCTCGCCCGTCTCGCCCATAAACAGAACCCGTACCCGGCTTCGACCTGGCGACCGACCATAAACGTAAGCGGTTACGCGCCAGCCGAAACTCTGTCGTGTTATTTTGCATCACTTCCTCAGAAATTGCACTCACAATCGCCGATTCGCCCGATACGCCCTTGAAACGTCGCCATATTACGATTTGTTTATGTCTGTTGTCAATAGCTATCTCTAGAATATTTTTTTTACTTCTAGCTTACTCTTGATAGCACCAGATTCAATAGCTTTGCTTGGCCCCGCCTCTTTTTCCTTTGCCTGCCACATACCCGCTCGCCTATACTGTTATACCAATCTGGCACGGGGACCCGAAGCGGGCCGGCCGAAGAACCCCTTAACCGCGAGACACTGACATGGCTTACGACAAGATCATGATCCCTGCGTTCGGCGAACCGATCACCCTGGGCGCGGACGGCGCGCTGCGCGTGCCCGACTGCCCCGTGATCCCGTATATCGAGGGCGACGGCACCGGCGCCGATATCACCCGCGCCGCCCTGACGGTCTGGAACGCGGCCGTCGACGCGGCCTACGGCGCCCGCCGCAAGATCGCCTGGATGGAGGTCTACGCGGGCGAGAAGGCCAACGACGTCTACGGCCCTAACACCTGGCTGCCCGCCGAGACCCTCGCCGCCTGCCGCGACTACCGCGTCTCGATCAAGGGGCCCCTCACCACGCCCGTCGGCGTCGGTATCCGTTCGCTTAACGTCGCCCTGCGCCAGGAACTCGACCTCTATGTCTGCCTGCGCCCCGTACGCTGGTTTAAGGGCGTGCCCTCGCCGGTCAGACGGCCCGAGCTGACCGACATGGTGATCTTCCGTGAGAACACCGAGGATATCTACGCCGGCATCGAATGGCTCGCCCAGACCGAAGGCGCCAAGAAGGTCATCGCCTTCCTCCAGAACGAGATGGGCGTCAAGAAGATCCGCTTCCCGGAGAGTTCCTCGATCGGCATCAAGCCGGTCTCGATCGAAGGCACCCGCCGCCTGGTCAAGGCCGCCCTCGACTACGCCGTCGCCAACGACCGCAAGAGCGTGACGCTCGTGCATAAGGGCAACATCATGAAGTTCACCGAGGGCGGCTTCCGCGACTGGGGCTACGCGCTCGCCCGCGAGTGTTACGGCGCCAAGCTGATCGACGGCGGGCCCTGGTGCGCCTTCAAGAACCCGAAGACCGGCCGCGAGATCGTGGTCAAGGACTGTATCGCCGACGCCTTCCTGCAGCAGCTCCTCACCCGCCCGGCGGATTACGACGTGATCGCCACGCTCAACCTCAACGGCGACTACATCTCCGACGCGCTCGCGGCCTGCGTCGGCGGCATCGGCATCGCCCCCGGCGGCAACATCAACTACACCACCGGCGTGGCCTGCTTCGAGGCCACCCACGGCACCGCGCCCAAGTACGCCAACCTCGACAAGGTCAACCCCGGCTCGCTGATCCTCTCCGGCGAGATGATGCTGCGCTACATGGGCTGGACAGAGGCCGCCGACAAGATCATCGCCGCGATGGACGCGGTGATCGCCGCCAAAACCGTGACCTACGATTTCGCCCGCCTCATGGAAGGCGCGACCGAGGTCTCGTGCAGCGCCTTCGGCAACGCCCTCGCCGCCGCCATGCGCTGAGGCTCACGCCCGCCAGGGAACGACACCCCATGCAACACCCCTCCCTCGACCTCTCCGTGTCCGCCGCGGCGCCGCTGTCGGGCGAACTCCGCCTCCCCGGCGACAAGTCGCTCTCGCACCGCGCCGCGCTCTTCGCGGCCCTGGCCGAGGGCGAGAGCGTGATCGGCCGCTTCCTCGTCTCCGGTGTCACGCGCGCCATGCTCGACGCCCTCACCGCGCTCGGCGTGGCGTGGCGTCTGGAGGGCGACCGCCTGACCGTCACCGGGCGCGGGCTCCGCGGCCTCGCCACGCCCGCCGCCCCGCTTCACTGCGGCAACTCCGCCACCACCCTCCGCATGCTGGCCGGCGCGCTCGCCGCAGCCGGAACGCCGGCGACGCTCGACGGCTCCGCCGGCCTGCGCCGCCGCCCGATGAACCGCGTCACCGACCCGCTCGCCGCCATGGGCGTGCCGGTCGCCACCGCCGACGGCTGCGCCCCGCTGACCTTCGCCGCCCGCGACGCCGCCCGCCCCCTGCGCGCCCTGGACTACACCCTGCCCGTGGCCAGCGCGCAGGTCAAGTCCTGCCTCCTGCTCGCCGCGCTCGCCGCAGACGGCCCCACCACGCTTCGCGAGCCCGGGCCGTCGCGCGACCACACCGAGCGGATGCTCGCGGCCATGGGCGCGGAGATCCGTTCTGAGGCGCCGCTGAGCGTCCGCGTCGCACCGCTGGCGCGCCCGCTCGCGCCGCTCCGCCTCGAGCTGCCCGGCGACATCTCCTCCGCCGCCTTCCTGCTCGTGGCCGCAGCCCTCGTGCCCGGCTCCTCGGTGCTCGTGCGCGACGTGGGCGTCAACCCCACCCGCACCGGCCTCCTCGACGCCCTCTCCGCCATGGGCGCGCGCGTCCGTATCGAAGCCCCGCGCCTCTCCGCAGGCGAGCCGGTCGGCGATATCCGCCTGGAGGCCGCGCCGCTGCGCGCCGTGCGCATCGCCGGCGACACCGTCGTCCGCATGATCGACGAGTTTCCCGTGTTCGCCCTCGCCGCCTGCTTCGCCGACGGCGTCACCGAGGTGCACGACGCCGAAGAGCTGCGCTACAAGGAGACCGACCGCATCTCCGTGCTGTGCGGCGAGCTGCGCCGCCTCGGCGTCCGCCTCGACGAGCGCCGCGACGGCTTCAGCATCCGCGGCGGCACACTCGCGGGCGGCGTGTGCGAGGCCCACGGCGACCACCGCCTGGCGATGTCCCTCGCGCTGGCCGGCCTGGCCGCGCCCGCGCCCGTCACCGTGCGCCACGCCGAGATCCTCAGCGAGTCGTTCCCCGACTTCGCGCCGCAGCTCCGCACCCTCGGCGCCACCGTCACGGAAACCGCCTCCTGACCCCGTCACTCACTGGATCAGCAGCACACTCTCCGGCCCGTGCATGACCTCAAGGACACCCGTCCCGCTGGTGTTGAAATAGGTGTCGTTGCGGTACTGCGCCGCGCTCGTGGAAGCCCCGTAGGTGCCGCGCCGCTGGCGCCTGCCGCCCAGGTAGAGCGCGCCGACCGTCTCGACGCCGCTGTCCAGCCGCAGCTTGCCGCTCCCCGACACGCGGACCGTCGCCGCGTCGTCCACACTCTCCGCATTGCGCAGCCGCAACGTACCGCCGGTGACGCTGACCGGACCGCCCACGCCCAGCCTGGCCGACACTCCGACGTCGAGCGTGCCCGCACCCACGGAGGTGCCGCCCGAATACGTGCTGCCCGCGCCGCTCAACGTCAGCGTGGCCGAGCCCGCCTTGACCAAGCCCAGCGCGCCCGCGAACAGGCCGTCATACGTCGTTGAGCTGCTGCCGCTCACCGTCAGCGTGGCCGGCCGCGCCGACGTCACCACACGCTCCCCGACCGTCGCCACGCCGCGCTTGAGCTGCGCCACGGTCTGGCTGTAGCCGTTGAGGTCGACCGTCCCTCCCGGCGACACCCCCGACCCCACCACCAGGATGACCGCCGCAGGCCAAGCTCCCGGCACATCGGCCCGCAACGTGCCGCCCGCCACCTCCAGCGTCCCGAAAACAGAGCCCGCCGCTCCGAGCGCCACCGCGCCCGCCCCGTGCGCATAGAAAGTCCGCGTGCTCGACGTGCTGCCGAGGTTGACCGGCCCTGCGGTGAACGCGATCTCCGCGCCTGCGTCCGGCTCCGCATAGAAGCTGGCGCTGCCGGTTACGCCGCCCGCGAGGGTCAGCACGCTGCCCGTCGCCGCGCGGACGCGCGACGCCGCGAGCTGCGTCAGCCTGCCCGCCCACACGTTCACGCCGTCCGTGGCGCGCAAGGCGCCGGAAGCCCCCGCATCCCCCACCGTCAGCGGCTCGCTCACGACGACCCCGCCGCCGACCTCCAGCCAGCCGTTGCTGGCCACCACCGTCACCCCGTTGGTCGACCCCAGCGCGCGGCCGTGCGCGACCCTCAGCCCGCCGCCCGCCGCCACCGTCGTCACCCCGTCATAGTCGCTGTCGCCGGACAGCGTCAGCAAGCCGTCGCCGACCTTCGCGATCCCGTAGGCCGCCGCGCCGTCCGTCACCCCGCCCGCCACCACCAGCGCAGTCGCGCCGGCCGCCGCGTTCGTCACCGTCCAGACCTGCTCGGCAGCCAGCGCCAGCGGGGCCGCCACCGTGTACGTGCGGGCCGCCGCAGCCGGAGCGCCAGCCCACACTCCGCCAGCCCCCACCGTGAGCGTCCCGCCTCCGGCGGCCAGCGCAAAATCGCCGTCACGCTCAAGACGCATCCCGAGGAACGAGGCGTTGGTGTTGACCGTCACGGCCGTGCCTGCGGTTCCGAAACGCACCTGGGCCGTGCCGTCGAAACGCGGCGGCCAGTCCGTATCCCAGTTGTTCGGATGGTCGAGCCGCGTCTCCGCTCCGCCTCCGCCGTCCCAGATCGATCCCGGCTCGGGCTCGGGCACGCTCACCACCCCTGTCCCGTTGCTGTCAAAATACGTGTTGTCCCTGACGGCCGCCGCGCTGGCGGTGGAGCCGTAGGTTCCGGCGCCGCGACGCACGCCGCCGAGCACAAGCGCGCCGACCGCCTCGACACCGCTGTCGATCCTCACCTTGGCGGTGCCGCCCGCGATCGTGAGGGCCGCCGTGTCGGCCAGCGCCGCCGCGCCGCGCAGGCGGAGCGTGCCGCCCGATACGGTGACGGTCGCGCTGTTCCCGAGCGAGGCCGAGGCCAGCACGTCAAGCGTGCCGCCCGCGACCGTCGTAGGGCCCGTGTAACCGCTCGGCGAGCTGCCTGTGGCGAGCGTGAGCGTAAGCGTGGACGAGCCCGCCTTGGTCAGGCCCAACGCGCCGCCGAGGCTCCCGTCGTATGTCGTCGACGTGCTCCCGCTCACCGTCAGCGTGGCGGGCCCGGCTGACGTCACCGCACGGCTCCCCGCCGTTGACACGCCGCGCTTGAGCTGGCTTACCGTCTGGTCGTTCCCGTTAAGGTCAACCGTGCCGTTTGGCGAATAGGACGAGCCCACCGTCAGGATCACCCCCGACGGCCACGCGCCGGGCATGTCGGCCCGCAGCACGCCGCCGGCGACCTCCAGCGTCCCGAAGACATTGCCGGCCGCACCGAGCGCCACGGTGCCCGCCCCGCGCGCATACAGGAACCGCGTGCTGGCCGTCGAGCCCAGATCAGCAGGCGCGCCCGACACCGCGACCTCACCCCCAGCCGCAGGCGCCAGATACAGGCTATAAGCCCCGGAAACGCCGCCTGCCAGAGTCAGTCGGCAGCCGGCGGCGGCGCCGACGCGTGCGCTGCCGGTCTGCGTCACGCGGCCCGCCCACACGTTCACGCCGTCCGTCGCGCGCAGGTTCCCGCCGCCGTCCGCCGTTCCGTCCGCCGCGAGCGTCACGGGCTCGCCCACTGTCACGCCGCCCCCGACCTCCAGCCGCGCGCCCAAGGCGACCGCCGTGGCGCCGTTCGTACTGCCGAGCGCCTGGCTATGGGCCGCGCGCAGCGTGCCGCCCGCGACCGACACCGCGCCGTCAAAGCTGTTGCTCCCCGCCAGCACCAGCACCCCGTTCCCGGAGTGGGTGAGGCCGAACGAGGCCGCGCCGTCGGAGAGACCCCCCGACACCGTCAGCGTGGTCAGGCCCGTGCCGTTGTTGGTGACGCACCAGGCCTGCTCCGCCACAAGCAGGACCGGCGCCTCCACCGCATACGCGCGCGGCACCGCGCCCGGCGCCTGGGCCCAGAAGCCGTTCGTGCCGAGCGTCAGCGTTCCGCCGCCCGCCGCAAGCGCAAAGTCCGCGTCACGGCTGAAGCGCAGCCCCGCGAGGCTGGCGGGCAGGTCGAGCGCGCAGACCGTGCCCGCCGCCCCGAACGTCACGGTCGCCGAGCCGTCCAGGAACGGCACCACGTCGAAATCCCAGTTCTCTGGTGTCCCGAAGGCGGTGTCCGCACCGCCCGCGTCCCACACCGTACTCTCGCCCCCCAGAACCCGCAGCACGCCCGTACCCGCAAAGTGCGCGTCATCCACATACGAGGCGCCGCTGCCGCTCGCGCCCCAGGTGCCGCGGCCCTTGCGCACCCCGCCGAGGTACAGCCGGTCGACCGCCTGCGTGACACCCGCGCCGAGCGACACGCGGGCTCCGCCGTCGGCGATCGCCAGATGGGCCGCGTTGGTCAGCGCGAACGCGCTCAGCAGCGAGAGCGTGCCGCCCGTCACCGTGACGTTCGTGCCGAGGCCGAGGCGCGTCGTCGGCGCGACCGCCAGCGTGCCGGCCGCGACGGTCACCGGCCCGCTCATGGCGTTCAGGGCGTTGGAGAGCGTGAGCGTTCCGGCGCCGGCCTTGACCAGCGCGAGCGCGCCGTTGAACGTACCGTTGAAATACGTGTCCGCCGCCTGCGCCACGGTCAGCGTGGCGGGCAGCGCGGTCGTGATCACCCGCGAGCCGACGTTCGCGTTGGCGTTCTTGAGCTGCGCCACCGTCTGGCTGTTGCCGTTGAGGTCGAAGGTCGCGCCCGTGCTGAACTGCAGGACGCACGCGGACGGCAGGGCGTCCGGCACGTCGGTGCGGAGCGTGCCGCCGGTGAAATCGGCCGTGCCCCAGGCGTTGCCCGCGACGGCTAACACCAGCGTGCCGCCGCCCAGGTGCAGGTAGACCGTACCCGTGCCGAAGCTGGCGGGGACGTTCGACACGCGCAGCACCGTGCCGCCGTCCGCGCCGAACACGCCGCCCGGCCCGTACAGGCCGCCGGCGAGGTCGAGGCTGCCGCTCGTCACCCGGACACGCGCGCCGTTGAAGGTGACCGGCCCGGACCAGATGTTGTTGCCGCCCGTGCTGCGCAGCGTGCCCGCATAACCCACCGCCACGTCGCCCGCGATCGCGAGCGGCTCCGCCACCGTGACACCGCCGCTCACCTCCAGCCAGCCGCCGTTCTCAACCGAGGTCGCGCCGTCGGCCAAGCCCAGCGCGCGGTCATGCGAGATGCGCAGCACGCCGCCGGTGCGTACCGTGGTCACGCCGCCGTAGCTGTTGTCGCCGGACAGCGTCAGCACGCCGTTGCCCGACTTCGTGAGGCCCAGGCCCGCCCCACTGTCGGAAATCGCGCCCGAGACCGTCAGCGTCGCCGTGCCCGCCCCGTTGTTCGTGACGGCCCAGGTCTGATTGGAGACGAGGACGACCGGCGCCGCGACCGCATAGGCGCGCGAGACCGCTGACGGCAGCGCGACGCGGAGGCCCTCCTCGCCGAGCGTCAGCGCGCCGCCGCCTGCGGCCAAGGTGAAGTCCGCGTCACGGTTGAACAGCACCCCCCGCAGCGAGACGCCGGTGTTCAGCGCGGCTGACGCGCCGCCTGTGCCGAACGTCAGCGCCCACGCGCCGTTCGTGGGCGGCACCGTATTGAAGTCCCAGTTGGCCGCCGTAGTGAAGAGCGCATCGGCTCCGCCGCCGTCCCAGACCGTGCTGATCGCCTCCGACTCCGACGCCGCCGTGATCGTCACCCCGGGCGTCCAGTCCGAGGGGCCGACGCCGTTAAAGGCGCGGACACGATAGGTGTAGGTGACCCCTGGCTGCGTGCCGTTATCCGGATAGGCGCAGACATTCGCGCCGAACGTCTGGAGCGTCTCGAACGCGCCCTCCCCGATACGGCGCTCCAGTACGAAGCCGGTCTCGTTGGTCGAGTTGTCCTGCCAGGCCAGTTCGATGCTCCAACCCCTGCCCCGCACCGCCGTCAGGAAGGAGGCGCGCGGCGGCACGTTCGTCGTCACGATCAGCTCAAGCGTCGGAGCCTCGAGGGTCGGATGCTCGCGCGAGGCGAAGTCGATATACGCGCTCCAGTCGTTGTAGAGACCCAGCGTGACCAGCGAGTCGGCCCCGCGGCTGCCGCTCAGGCTGGATGCGCTCAGCGGCAGGCTGATCACCGTGCCGGGTGGCGTGGTGCCGTCCGCGAAGTCATATGCGTAACCGAGCCAGGTGGTCGGAGAGAGGAACCCCGGGCCGGTCAGGCTGTTCTGGGGCGCGTTCGACCAGGTGATGCTGCTCTCGACCCACCCGTCGGCGCTGTCGCCGAGCGCGTACGCATACAGGTAGGTGGCCCCGATCGCGTCGTACTCGCGCACGCCGAGCAGCGACAGCTTCAGCGTGGCCGAAGAGATGACGCCTACGCCTGCGAGGTTGAAGCGCAGGTAGGTCTTGGCGCGATGGGGCAGGTACCCGTCCGTATAGGGGTCGTATGACGCCGCGCTCAGGTTGGTCAGCGTGCCTGTGGGCGTCTCGCCCAAGTCGCCCCAGATTGCCGCGTCGGCGCCACCCTCGCCGTCCGTGGTCAGCCGCACCAGCATGTCCGACGCCGTGGCGATATAAGCGGGCGCGGAGGGCGCGCTCTCGCCCACCGCGTTCGTCGCGACCACGCGGTAGGCGTACGCGGTGTTCATGTCCAGCCCCGTGTTCGTGTAGGTCTGGTTCGTCGCGGACGCGGCCGCAAGCGTCGCGACCGTGACAAAGCCGTCCGTCTCGCTCCGGCGCTCGACGCGGTAACCGGAGGCGAACGAAGCGGAACCCCAGCGCAGCGTCGCCGAGGTCGATGAGGCGGGCGACACCGTCAGCCCCGTGGGCGCGGGCGGCACGGGGATGGCCGTCAGCGCGACATCCTGAACCTGCGCCAGATGGTAGTTGCCGAGCGCCGTCACCGACCAGTCGGAAGAGGTGTGGAAGAAGCCCCAGACCGCCGTGGCGGGCATCGAGGCGAGCGTGGTCACGCCGACGTTGACCCAAGTCAAGCCGTCTGAGGAGGTCTCGGCCGAGAACACGCTGCCGGAGCGGATCAGACGCATCCAGCGCGCGAGGACCAGTGTGTTCGCGGCCGTCTCGGTGGAGCTGCCGCCGGCCGTCGTGCGCGAATAGAGCTTCGAGCCGAAGCCTGTGTTCGAACTGGTGACGGCTGCGGCCATGATCACATTGTTACCGGTCGAAGCGCGCGCCATCAGGGCATAACGCGCGTTGCCGTCAGCCGGCACGCCTGCCGGGAAATAGGCCGTCAGAACGCCGTCGCCTGTGAAGCTCTGGTAGACGAACTGGCCGTTCTCGCTCGTGGCGGAACCGGTCAGTCCGGAGCCGCCGATCGTGACGGAGCTGATCTTGCCCGCCTCGACCACAGCCGCCGAACTGTCGGTGATGCCGCCTACGATGGTCTGGCTCCACGGCGCCCCGAGCGACGCCGTCGCGTCTTCGATCAGCACCGCCGTAAAGCTGTTGACCGTCAGCGTGGTGCCGGCCGAAGGCGCGCTCAGCGTGACCCTGAACTGCCGCGCGGCCTGCGGCGTGGCCGTGTTGATGAGCGGCACGGCGATCGTCTTGGGCGCGGCGTCGCCGTCGGCCCACGTCAGCGTGCCGCTCACCGGCGTGTAGTGCGTGCCGGCCAGGGCCGAGGTGTCGGAGGTCGCGTAGTTCACGCTCACCGGCCCGGTCACGCCGCCGAAGCGGCTGACCGTGACGACGGCCGTGCCGGCGCTCTTCTGGACCTTGACCCGCGTTGCCGGAAGATCGAAGAAGCCCGCCAGCGCGTCGAACGACACGAACTCGGACGGCAGCGAGCCGCCTGCCGCGTTCGTCGCGACCACACGGTAGTAGTACACGTTCCCGTGGGCGAAGACACCTGTGTCGGTGAAGTTGGTCACGTTCGCGCCGACAGCCCCGACCGTCGCATACGCGCCCCCCGCATTGATCTTCCGTTCGATGCGATATCCGGTCTCGCTGCCCGAAACGTCCGCCCAGGTCAGCAGCGCGTTCGTCGCGCTGAACTGGCGGAGCGCCAGGCGGTCGGCTGCGCCCGGCACGGCCGCGGATCCCGCGCTGACCGTCACCGTCACCGGCGTGCCGACGCTGAGGTTGTCAAAGGAGCCGCCCGGCGTGTACTCGCGCTTGAGGGTCCGCACCATGTAGCTGTAGGCCGTGCCGACCGACACGGCCGTGTCGGCATAGCTCGTGCCTGTAAGGGCGGAGCTGGTCAGCCGCGTGTAAGGCCCCGTCGCGACAGGCGCGCGATAGACGTGGTAGCCCAGCAAGTTGGTCTCCGTCGACGACGACCAGGCCAGGGAGACCCGCCCGTCCGCGCTCGCGGCCTGCAGGCCGCGCGGGGGTTCGACCGGGAACAGCCGTAGCGCAGGGTCGCCCATCAGCGCCGAGTGCGTGCCGGCGTAGCTGTTGGGCTGGTAGCCGCCGCCCCCCGCCAGCGCGCTGTTCTGCGAGATCCACATGCCGTAGGCGGCCGTCTCGCCCATGCCCATCGGATGCATGAAGCGGTTGGGGCGCCCGCCCCAGAAACAGGTCAGCCCGAGCGAGTCGCCCGTCGCGTTACCGGCCAGGACCGCACGCATGAAGTTGTTGTCCGCGTCCCAGTCGCCGAAATAGCTGCCGAACAGCGTCGTAAAGACCGCCCGGCTCGGCTTCAGGCCGAACTCGGCGGTGTGCCCGACCGTACCCGCCGTCTCGTAACTTCCCCCGCCGTTGCCGCAGGCCACCAGATAGTCGCGGCCGCCCGCGTAGGTCGGCGAGAACCACTGGCCGCTCGGCGGCTCGTCAACGGGCGCCCACGGAGCCTGTCCGACACTGCTAAAGGCCCAGCCCCAGCCCGCGATCGCGAAGTTCTCGCCGTTGAAATAACCGAAGCCGTCACGGACCATGCTGCGCCGCGGGATCGCCGCATAGGCGCCCTGCTTCATCCGGAAGTCATGCGCCCGGCGCAGGTAGCGCCGCAGCAGCGCCGTCTCGGAGACGCCCGTTGAGGGCGCGCGCGTCATCGTATGCAGATCCACACGCCCGACCATCAGCTCGACGAAGTTCGGAAAGGAGCTTTGATCGAACTTGCCGTCGCCCGGCACGTTCTTGTTCTGCGTGCGAGACCCGCTGGTGTTGTTGACCGTCGAGTCGGTCCATGTGCCGTTCATCTCGCCGTAGTAACCGTCGGCGGGCCACGCGCCGGTATGGTCAGGGTGCCCGTCCGGCGCCATGCTGCCCGAGTAGGGCACCGGCACATGACCGAGCAGGTAGACCATCTTGACGTTCACGGGGTCGGCGTTGTACGCCGCCACGATCTGCGCCTTCACGTTTGCGGCGGTGTCGGAACGCAGCGCGGTCATGGTCTGAACCGTCCACCCCTCCCCGGTCAGGTCGGCCTGAAGCTGCTCGATCTCCGGCGCGAGCGGCGCGACCATGGTGCTGTCGATCACCAGCAGCAGCTTGCCGCGGCTCTCGACCATCGGCACCTCCACACCCGCACTCAGGTACCCCATCGCCGTTGTGGGATAGATCCCCGTATACGTGCGCTCCATCCAGTACTCGTACTCTACCCCCGGCACAGCCGTGCTGTCGACAAAGCTGGTCGCGTTGGTGGCCAAGTCCGCCTGCTTCACCCAGGCCGTCCCGCCTTTCACCCGCCGGTGGATCTTCTGCGCGGTGATGTTGCCCTGGCGGCGGATGCTCCAGTTCAGCGTCAGGCACGGCGTGTTGGTCGACGGCACGGCGTAAAGGTCGATCGCGAAATCACGCGGCGTCTGCCCACGCACGGCCGATACAGCCAGAGCGAGCACGGCGCACAACGAAAGCCAACTAGTGCGAGAGTTCATACGGACGGGACGACTCCTTACAATTCTGAATACGACACCAGTCTAGGGGAGGAGGGGCTAGGTCAGCAATTGCATAGATTTTCTTTTTCGTGCATAAAACGGCATTCGTTCCTCTTGGTCTTCAGACTAGACCACACCCGCCTGTCTCCTCTGCCGCTTTCGGTAAACGAGCGGCGAACACCCTTCTGTTCGTCTGAACGCGTTACTCAAATGCTGGGCGTGACAAAACCCGGTGAGGGCCGCGATCGCCTTGATCGCCAACTCCGTTTGCGCCAGCAGGCGCGCCGCCTCGAACAGCCGCAGCCGGACAAGCGCCGCATGCGCGGAAATCCCCAGCGCGCGCGCGAAGCGGCTCTCGATCTGTCGGCAACCCAAGCCCACCTGACGAGCGGCCTCCTCCACACCGACACACCGTTGAAGATTCTCACGGTAGAAGGCCAGGACAGCACGCACCAAAGGATCCGCGCATCCGAACGCATCCGTGCTGGCACGCATTTCTATCCCGCGCGGAGGCACTCTCACAGGAGTATCAGGAACAGTCTCCGCGCGCATCAGGCGGTCGAGCAGGGCGGCGCCCTCGTACCCCACTTTCACCCGATTTTCCCGGACGCTTGAAAGCGGTACTCGCGCGTGGTCGCACACGAGCGTATCGTTACCGACACCCAAGATCGCGACCTCTTCAGGCACACGCAGTCCGGTGTCCAGGCAGACGTTCTCCACACGAGCCGCGTCCACGTCGTTGAAACAGAAGACGGCAACCGGTTTCTCCCACGACAGCGCCTCGCGCGCCAGCCACTTTGACCAGACTCGGCCGCCGGCAGGCCCCCGTCCGCGAGATCCCGCTCCCGTCCATTCGACCCGCCTCACCTCACAACCCAAATCCTTCATCAGACGCTTCGTGAAACCGGCGCGAACCAGGGCGTCAGAGGGGGTTGGCGCCGACGCGTAACAGATGGCGCGCTGATAGCCTCGCGCGAGCAGGTGCTCGGCGGCGAGGCACCCGATCGCGAACGGGTCGACTTGTACACAAGGCACGTGCTCTCCTGAACGATAAGTGCCCAGCCAGACGCAGGGGACAGGCAGCCGGCGCAGTCGGCGCGCCAGGCCCGTATTCCTTCCCAGCAAGGCCAGAACCCCATCGCCCGACCAAGACGCGTTCCACTCTGTCCCGTCGCTGACCGTCAGACGCCACCCCTGTTCGGTGGCATACCGTCCAATTCCATATCGGATCAGATGGTCATGCCACTCCGCCAGTACCAGGACGTGTCGCGGATTCATGGGATTCCTTTTGCGCACACAGGACCTCTCCGGCTACTCATTCCGCCTTCCGCCTGCGCCCGCCGCGGGCTGCCGCCGGGGGCGGCTTGCCGGGGGGGTGTGCTGAAGGTCGTATTCAGATATAGGACACGCCTCATGCGCGTTCAAGGGGATTGACAACGCTGTCCGCTATCTTGGCCTTTTCCATCACCTTCCAAACGCCAACAGAGGATTTGGCCGCGGGGGGAACATCAAAGATCGATTCCGGCGATTCGGTGTTCAAGACTCGCGCATTGCGTTTGACCTCCTCCGGGAAGTCAACCAGGCGTGCCGACATGGCCACGAGATTCGTCTCTGGATAGGACAGGTCTGCGACGAGATAGGCCAGCGGAACCGTCGCCAGATCCTGCAGCCGGCTGAACAGCCGAGCATTCCCATAGCCGGGCTGCTCTCCGAACCAGTCGGCCAAGTCAAGCAGCGTCGCCACCGCCTCTTGCCGTGTTTGCGCGTCGGCCGAAGACCGTAGCGCGGGTGCCATGTTCTCAAGCGACTGGAGAACGACTCGCCCGAACTCGCGCCGGGCCTGCTCGGTTTCGGCTTTCTTCGGGTTCTTTGTCGCGAGGCGATCAACGTGCCATTGGGAGTAAATGAGCGGCGCACTCTCTCCCGTTTCCCGGGTATATTCCAAGAGTGCCGCAGGACCTTTCTGGGCAACAGTCATAAGACGTTGGGCTTGCTCGATTTCCTTGTCCGCCCCAAAGACGGCGGGCGCAAGACACACGAGTGCCGAGAGTAACATGACGGCGAGAGTAACGCGTGAGGTTCTGGAATTCATCAAGACCTCCTTTCTTATGGCGGCGGCGGGAGAATGACCGTCTGCTCGAACGGATAATCGTAGACTTGGCTGATCCATATCTTGTCCCGATAGATGAAGCCTTCATTCCGCCCGTTGTTTCCGTTGCCCCGTCCGATTTGATGCGCCGCCGCATGGCTGGCCAGTTCGCTGTCTTCATAGTTGAAGTCGTAGAGGTCTTCGATTTCGCAGACGATGCGGACCGATATCACCTCGTATTCGATCCAGGTGACCGGCCAGATTCCCTTTTCAACCTTCTTCACGGTGATCTGACAACGCGGGTCGAGAATGCGCCCTCGCGGCAAGGGCGATTCCGGCGTTGGCCGTATCCTGCGTCAGGGCGTGCCCCGTCATCAGCAGGAGCGTCATCGCGTACACGGCCGCAGGCGTGGGGTGCTCGAAGACGTGGCACAGGTCGATGAAATACTCCTGAGCGGCGGAGCGCTCCTTCAGCTCCGCCTTACGCCATTTGGCGATGAACTCGGCTACGGTCATCATGGTGCCGCTCCCGGACCGCCCGCTTTCTGCCGGCGGCGCCCGCCCTTGACGGTACCGGGCGGCTGGTCGCCGGCCTGCCGCCGCGCGGGCAGCGGTGCGCTCACCGACAGCCTCCAGGCATCCAGGCGTCCCTTCAGCTCGCTGGCCTTCTGCGGCTGGGCTGTAGCGAGGTTCTGGGTCTCGCCGATATCGTCGCGCAAGTTGTAAAGCTCCAGGCGCCCGTCCTCCAGAAACTCCATCAGCTTCCAGTCGCCCGCCTGGATCAGGCTCACCGGCGTGGTGCGCCAGGTGTTCTCGCCTGCGCCCAGATAGCCGGGGAAGTGCTGGAAGATCGCTTCGCGCGGCAGCGTGGCGTCGGCGGCGCGCAGGAGCGGCACCAGGCTGACGCCGTCCAGCGCCTGCGGCGGCCGGGGCGCTGAGGCGAGTTCGAGGAGCGTCGGAAAGAGGTCGACGTGGATCGTGGGCGTGCCGCACGAAGAGCCAGCCGCCGTCACGCCCGGCCAGCGCACGATCAGCGGCACACGCGTGCCGCCCTCGTAGAGGCTGCCCTTGCCGCTACGCAGCGGCGCGTTGTCGGTCACGTCCCCGCTCCGCTTCATGATCCCCTCGCGGAAGTATCCGCCGACCCCGCCGTTGTCGCTGGCGAAGATCAACACCGTCCTTTCGGCCAGCTTCAGCTCGTCCAGCGTCGCCATCACGCGCCCGACGCTCTCGTCCACGCTGGCGATCATCGCCGCATAGACAGGATCATGGTGCCCGCCAGCCGCAGGTTTGTCCTTGAACTTCGCGACCCACTCCTTCTTCGCGTCGTACGGCGAATGCACGCCGAAATGCGGGAGGTACAGGAAGAACGGGCCGTCCTTGTGCCGCCGGATGAAGTCCACCGCACGGTCAGTGAGGAAATCTGCCAGATACTGGCCCTTCGGATAGCTGACGCGCGGCTCGGTGACAAAGTCATAGTGCTTGCCCATCGTGACGATGGCCTCATCAAAGCCACGCTTGCCGGGACGGTAGTCGCCCTTCTGGCCGATGTGCCACTTGCCGAACATGCCGGTCGCATAGCCCGCCAGCTTGAGCTGCTGCGCCACGGTCGCGCGATCGAGCGGAAGTTCGGTCACATTTTCCACCGGCACCAGCGGCCGCATCGACGTGTCGAAGCGGCCCGTTCCGCCGACCGTATACACGCCGGTCCGCGCGCCGTACTGGCCGCTCATCAGTGCGGCGCGCGTGGGCGTGCAGTTCTGGCAGTGGTGGTGATTGAGCAGCCGCATCCCCTGCGCCGCGAGCCTGTCGATATGGGGCGTCTCGTAGAACTTGCTGCCGTAGCAGGCCACGTCCGTGTAGCCGAGGTCGTCAGCCAGAATGAACACGACATTAGGCTTTTCGGCCGCCACCGCGCACGCCGTCCAGCCGGCCAGCAGCCACGCACCTACGGTCTTCCTCATGGTTCGCTCACTTTCAGGTTGGCGATCACGCCTTTGAAGGGTTGGACGGGGCCATACGCCGCAGCCGGCATTTGGGCGTCGTGGCCCACGCAGAAACCCTCGGCGGGCTGGCGCGGCAGAAGTCCCGCCGCATGCCCGGTGGCGACCACGCCGCCGTCGACCTCCAGCGTCATCTTGCCGCCCGTGCCCAGCGTGGCGCGTACCCGCGCCCGGCCGCCCGCCGGCGCGACAGCCGCGATCTCCGCCGTGGCGCCGGGCCCCGTCCGCACCGAGAACGCGAGCCGGCCGCCCTTCAGGTAGAGCGCATAGCCGACCGTCGCCCCGCCGTGGGCGGCGATCACCGCATCCTGCTGCTGCGTCTCGACTTCGCATGAAAGCGCGAACGGCCGGCGCTCGACGCGCGGCGCGTCTTCGGGGCCGAGCGCGTCGCCCGGCCTGAGCTGCTCGAGCGGCTTGGCCGCGGCCCCGACCTTGCCCGCCCGGTCCTTGGGCACGTAACCGGCCATCGGATAGAGCGTCTTGGCCTCTTTCACTTCGCCGGCCGGACGCCGCGCCCGGGGCTCTTTGCCGCCGATCTCGGCGCCCATCGCCGCGACCAAGGCTTGCAGCCTGGCGACGACCTCAGGGTGCTTATCCGCCAGATTGTTGCGCTCGCCGATGTCGTCGTCCAAGTTGTACAGGCGCGGCGTGTCGCCCTTCACATCGTCGGGGAGGTCTCGACCCTTGGCCTCGTTCTGCGCCGCGACCGCCAGCTTCCACGGCCCCTGCCGCACGGCCTGCAGATTGTATGACGCGAAGTAATAGTGCGCCTCGCGCGGCGACTGCTTCGACTGCCCCAGCAGCAGCGCGGAGATGTCGCGCCCGTCGATCACCGGCTCGGCAGGCACCCGCCC
>JAKJGY010000056.1 GCA_022704145.1 Verrucomicrobiota bacterium | reverse complement strand
GGGTTGGGGGTTGGGGGTGGAAGGTGGGGTGGGGCTGACGTGAAGTCGGGCGGTCGTCCTTTAGGGCGCGAAGAGCGCGTCGCGCAGTGAGGCGGGCTCGGGCAGGGGCGAGGCCTCGCAGAAGCGGATCGCCTCTTCGATGCGCGCGAGCGCCTCGCGGCGCCGGGCCGCGATGCCCTCGTCGTCGAGCGCGCCCTGCGCTTTCAGCGCCTGCTCCAGCCGCAGCAGGGGGTCGTTCTTCCAGGCGGCGGCCTCCTCCTCGCGCGAGCGGTAGACGCGCGGGTCGCCGCGCGAATGTCCGGAGAGGCGGTACGTCAGGCACTCGATGAGCGCCGGGCCGCGGCCGTCACGCGCGGCGGCGGCGGCGGCGGCGACGGCCGCGCGCACCGCGCCGAAGTCGTTGCCGTCCACCGTGACGCCCGGTATGCCGTAGGCGGCGGCGCGGGAGGCCACGCGGGCGTCGGCCAGGCCGCGCGCGGTAGAGGTGGACATGGCGTAGCCGTTGTTCTCCACCACGTAGAGGACGGGCAGGCGCCAGAGCGCGGCGATGTTGATGGACTCGTGGAAGGTGCCCTGGTTGGACGCGCCGTCGCCGAAGAGGCAGGCGGTCACGCGTCCGGAGCGGCTCATCTGGGCGTCGAGCGCGAGGCCCGTGGCGAACGGGATGCTGCCGCCGGTGATGCCGTTGGCGCCGTAAAAGCCCAGGGCGGGGTCCATCATCATCTGGCTGCCGCCGCGGCCGCGCGAGTAGCCGGTGGCGCGGCCGTAGAGTTCCGCCAGCGCCTTTCCGGGCTCCGCGCCGCGCGCCAGAAAATGGCCGTGTCCGCGGTGGGTCGTGGTGAGCGCGTCGCGCGGCTCGAGCGCGGCCGCGACGCCGACCGCCACGGCCTCCTGCCCGATACAGGTGTGGGCCGTGCCCATGATGCGCCCCTCCAGGAAGAGCCGCTCGATCGCCTCCTCGAAGAAGCGGATACTCAGCATCAGTCCGTATGCCGTGATGGTGTCCATGCGTCCCCTTCGCCCCCCTTTTGCTGCTGTCCGTCAACAAATGTTGGGTCATAAAATAACACAAGGCGGCGCGCGGGGCAATTTGGTAAATGCGCAATCCGCGGGCGGGCGGTCTTCTTGCGCGGCTCGCGAGGATTTGCTATAACGTGTCGCATACGCGCCCAGTGTTACGGACGTGGCGCAGCGAGGTCGACGTGAAAAGCATCCATTCGGTGGTCGTGTTCGGGGGGTTCCTGGGGTTGTTGGCTGCGCATGCCGCGGAGGGGCTGCGGCCCGAAACGGAGCAGGCCGCCGTTGCTGAGCAGTTGACCGCCGCCCAGACCTTGGCCGCGTGCACGGCGATCATCCCTACGGAGCCTTGCCTGCTGAAAGGGACGCTGACCGTCCGCAAGCTGCGTGGGATCGTGCTGGCGGAGCACCCTTTCCGGCTCCTCATGGAGTGGGGCGCCAACCCGCCTTCGGCGGAGTGTCTGCTGCTCGATCCCGCGGGCACGTCGCTGGTGGAGCGCGCCGTCCTGACGCGTCCGGCGGGCCAGCCCGCGCGTATCCGCCTGTACAGCGGCCCTGAGCAGAAGCCGGAGGAGGCGCCCCCCTATTCCGCGCGTATCCGCGGCACGGATATCACCTGGCTCGACCTGACGCTCGATTTTCTCTGGTGGAAGAACGTGCGCTTCGACGACACGCCGCGCGGCGAGAGTCAGAACGGGCGCGACTGTGACATCCTGGTGGCGTCGCCGCCCGGGCCGATCCCGGGTTGCGCCGCCGTGCGCGTCTGGGTCGACCGCCAACTGAAGTGTGTGATGCAGGCCGAGCAGGTGGGGCCTCAGGGCGACACGGTGCGTAAGATGTGGGTCCAGCGGGTGAAGAAGATGGATAACCGTTGGATGATCCGTGAGATGGAGATCGAGACGCTGAACAGCGGGCACCGGACCCGGCTGTTCGTGGACGAAGCGACCGCGCCATGAACCCACTGTTCCTTGCCGCAGGAGGGCTTTCCCTGCTGCTCCTGTTCGGGCTCTCGGCATTCTTCTCGGGCTGCGAGACGGTGCTGTTCTCCCTCTCGCCGATCCAGATCCAGCGCATCCGCCAGCGCGACGCGGCGGCGGGCGGGCGGCTGGAGCGGCTGCTCGCGGATCCGGCGCTGACCCTCTCGACCTTGCTGGTCGGCAACACGCTGGTCAATTTCGCGCTCGCGACCCTAGGGTTCTGGATCGCCGACACGTGCGTGCCCGGCCGCGGCGAGATGATCGCCATCCCGCTGATGACGCTGGCGCTGCTGCTGTTCGGCGAGGTCACGCCCAAACGTGTGGCGATCGGCCACGCCGAACGCCTGGCCGCGCCCTGTAGCCGGCTGCTGCTCTTCTGGCTGCGGCTGCTGCGGCCGTTCAGCGCGATCCTGACCGCCGGCCCGCGCGTCTTCGGGCAGGCGCTGGGACGCGAGCGGCGCGCCCTGACGGATGACGAGCTGCGCACGGTGATGGAGGTGGGCGAAGAGCAGGGCGTGCTTGAGGCTGGCGAGGCCTCGATGGTGGACGGGGTGATGCGGCTCTCGGAGCTGAAGGCGAGCGACGCGATGACCCCGCGCGTGGATATGGTCGGCCTCGACCTCGACACCCCGCTTGAGCGCCAGCTCGCCGTGGCCCGCCAGTCGCGCTTCCGCTATCTGCCCGCCTATGTGCGAAACCCCGATGCGATCGAGGGCTTTCTCGACGTGGTCGCCTTCCTGCTCGATCCTGCGCATGACGTGAGCAAGGCGACCGTGTCGGCGTTGTTCGTGCCCGAGAACGTCTCGCTCGACGAGCTGCTGATCACCTTTCAGCGCAACGCCGCGCATATCGCCTGCGTGCTGGACGAGTACGGCGGCACGGCCGGCCTGATCACGCGCGGCGACATCCTGGAGCTGATCACGGCGGCGGCGGCGACTCCTGGCCAGGCGGACGAGCGGAGCGAGATCCGGCCGATGGCGGGGGGCGGCTGGCTGATCGACGGTACGGCCAGCCTGGAGGAGATCAACCGGCGCCTGTCGCTGTCGCTGGAGGCGGACGACGCCGACCGTCTGGCGGGCTGGATCACGTTTCACGCGGGCCGGCTGCTGGAGCTGGGAGGGTCGGTCGAGGCGCAGGGCTGCCGCGCGACCGTGCGCCGGATGCGCAAGCGCCGGATTACCGTGGTGCAGTTCGACATCGTGCGGCGGGAAGAGGAGGAGGAAGAGGAGTCTGACAGAGAGGGTGACGAGATCCCGCAGGTTGTCCCGGACGAGGAGGACGGGTTGCAATGAGGGCGGCCTACCAGCTTCCGGCGCTGCTCTTCTGCTTTGCGGCGTCGGCCTTTTTCTCGGGCATCGAGACCGGCGCGATCTCCGTCAGCCATGCGCGGCTGATGCACCGGGTCCGCAGCGGCTCCAAGGCTGCCCGCCTGCTCAACCGCTACGTCTCCGACCTGCCGCGCTTCCTCGCGACCACCCTCGTGGGCAATAACCTGATGAACGTGATGTTGTCCACGCTCTCGGCGGGTCTGTCGCAGAGCTGTTTCCCGGGACACCGCCTGTTTCAGGCCGCCTGGGGCGCGGCGATGGCCTGTCTGGTCCTGGTCTTCGCCGAATATCTGCCCAAGCTCTTCTTCAGGACGCGTCCGCTGCGCCGCACCTTGCGGGTGGTGCAGGCGTTTCAGGTGGTGGAGCGGGTGCTGTCGCCCGTGACGGCGCTGGTCCTGTTCCTGACGCGCTGGCTGGTGCCCGGGGGCGCCGCGACAGGGCGCTCGTTCCTGATGACGCGCGAGTTCATCCAGAATGTGGTCAGTGACCCCAAGGAGGGCTCGCAGATCACGACCTTCGAGCGGCTGATGATCAACCGGGTGCTTGAGCTGCAGGCCCGGACAGCGGCCCAGGTGATGACGCCGCTCAACCGGGTCACGCGGACGACAGAGATGACGCCGCTCAGCGCGTGTTATCAGCAGGTGCGCGACTCCGGCCATGTGCGGCTGCCGGTCTTCAGCGAGGACGGCGCCCGTTGCGTGGGCGTGCTGAACACGCTGGAGGTGCTCTCGCAGTATCCGGTGGCCACGGACGTGCCGGTGGGGATGTTCATGCAGGACGCGTTCTTCGTGCCGGCCTCGGTCAGCGCAGGGGACCTGCTGCCGCTGATGCGGCTGAAGCGTCAGCCGATGGTGCTGGTCGGCGACGGCGAGGCGGACGGGGGGGCGCTGGGGATCATCACCGAGGAGAACATCCTGGCCGCTCTGACGGGCGGGCTCACGTAGCGGACTCCTCGGCGAGGGCCGGGAGGGTCAGGCGGAAGTCGATCCACCCCTGGCCGGCGCAGACGGCCGTCAGGTCGCCGCCATGCGCGCGCGCAATCTCGCGGGCCAGGCTGAGCCCGAGCCCTGCGCCCTCCGTGTTGCGGCTGCGGGAGCGGGGGCCGCGGTAGAAGCGGTCGAACAGGCGCCCGCAGTCCAACTGCGCGTCAGGGGCGGTGCTGTTGCCAAGGACCAGGAGCGCGCCTGTGCCTTCCCGCGTTAAGGCGCAGGCGATCTCGCCGCCGTCACGGTTATGGGCGCAGGCGTTGGCCACAAGGTTCTGGAGCGTCTGCCGCAACAGGTCGGGGTCGGCCATCACGCGGACGCGCGGCGCGGGCTCACGGCGTACCGCAAGGCCGGGCGCGAGCAGGGGCAGGTCGTCGAAAAGCGCGTCCAGCTCGTCGTTCAGGCAGACGGGCTCAAGGCTGAGCCGCAGATGGCCGGCGTCGCTCTGGGCGAGCAGGAGCAGCTTGCGGACGATCGCCTTCAGCCGTTGCACCTCGCCGAGAAGCTCGGCGTAGGTGCGTTGCTCGGCCGATCCGGAGGGCGCCCGCTGCACGGCCTGTTCGAGCTGCCCCTGTAGGATGGTCAGAGGGGTCTTCAGCTCATGCGCCGCGTCCGCGCTGAAACGTGCGGCCTGGCGGAAGCTGCTCTCAAGACGCTCGAGCATGCGGTTGATCACCTCGACGAGGGACTGGAACTCGCGGTCCGCGCCCGGCGTCTGAACGCGCCGGTCCAGGCCGCGTGCGGTGATGCCGGCCGCGACCTCCGCGAGCGTCGCCACCGGCCGGAGCGCCTGGCCCGCCAGCAGCCAGCCGCCGACCGCGAGGAGCGCCAGCGCGAGCGGCCCGACCACGGCGAAGGTGCGCCAGTGCCGACGCAGCTCGGCGTGGAGGTCGGCGAGGTCCGCGGCGACGGCGAGCGTCAGCGTGTCGGAGCCCAGCAGCGCC
This sequence comes from Verrucomicrobiota bacterium, assembly GCA_022704145.1. Lineage (GTDB taxonomy): Bacteria > Verrucomicrobiota > Kiritimatiellia > RFP12 > UBA1067 > JAKJGY01. The sequence goes on along the minus strand of JAKJGY010000056.1, from coordinate 16,104 downwards.
AGCCGCCACGGCCGGCGGTCGATCGCGACGGTGAGGGTGCGGGGCCGCCGCAGCGGCTGCCGCTGCAGGGGCGGCTCGGCGCCAAGCAGCGCGCGCGGGCCGCGTCCGGGCGGTCGGTCGGTCGGCGGCCCGCCGTAGCCGTCGCGCGCCCCCTCGCCCTCCGCAGTCCTGAAGGGGCGGGGCGGCCGGCCGTCGGCCGGGCCGGGCATGAGGGGCTGCGCCAGGTACTCCGCGAGACCGAGCGCTTCGGGCGTCAGCGTGTCGGGCCAGCGCGGCGAGGCATAGAGGCGCGCGCCGTTACGGTCGAGCACGAGCAGCCGGTAGGGGCGCGGCTGGCCTTCGCCAAGCAGGGCGCCGAGAGAGGCATCGAGGTGCGTCCAGTAGTCCGTTCCGGGCGCCCGCCGCACCTGGGCCTCGGCGAGGGCGATCAGATGACGGTCGAAGCGCTCCAGCCCGACGCGCCGGAGCGTGGCCATGAAAAGCAGGGCGAACGCGAGGAAGATCACGCCCGAGGTGACCGCCGCGAACAGCGCCATCTTCAGCTTGAACGAGCGCGCCATGTCTCACCCCACTTGCCGGATGCGGTAGCCGACACCGCGGACGGTCTCGATGAGCGGCGCCGGCGCCGTGTCGTCGTCGAGCTTCCGCCGCAGCCGCCGGATGTTGACGTCCACAAGGTTGGTTTCAGGATCGAAGTCGTAGCCCCACACATGCTCCAGCAGTTGCGTGCGGGTGTGGACGCGGCCCGGCGTGCGCAGCAGGCGCTCGAGCAGGCTGAACTCGCGGGCGGTCAGCTCGACGTCCCGGTCGCCGCGCCGCACCTGGCGCGTGAGCAGGTTGACCGTCAGGTCGCCCGCGCGCAACAGCCCGGCCGGCTCGCCCGAGGCCCGCCGCACCACCGCCTGGAGACGCGCGGCCAGCTCCTCCACAAAGAACGGCTTGGTCATGTAGTCGTCGGCGCCGAGGTTCAGCCCGTCCAGCCGCTCGTTGAGTTCCGAGCGCGCGGTGAGCAGGATCACCGGGACCGCGACCTTGCGTTCGCGTAGGCCGCGCAGCACGCTGAGCCCGTCACGGCCGGGCAGCATGATGTCCAGCACCAGGGCGTCGTAAGGGCGCGTGGTGGCGCGCTCGAAGGCCTCCGTGCCGTTGCCGCAGACCTCGACGTCAAAGCCCTGCTCCTCAAGCCCCTGCCGGACGAAGCTGGCGATCTTGCGTTCATCCTCGACGACCAGTACCCTCATGCGATAATGGTAACTCCGGGCCGCGTCGGACGCCAGCCAGCAATCATGACGATTTCGTCATCTGCCGCGTCGGACGCCTGTCATCCCGGTGGTGTTTAATACACCCGTAACGGACGCAAGACGTCCGCGACGGATCTGGAAAGGAGAAGCAGGATGAAAACGAGTCAGGTGGTTGGGATGATGCTGGGCGCGACGCTGCTGAGCGGGGTCGCGTGCGCGGAGCCGGAGCGCCCTCAGGGGCCCCGCTTCCGCGGCGAGGAGCCGGAGCTGCGGCGCGAAGGGCCGCGCCGCGAAGGCCTGGAGGAGCGCGAGCGCGCCGCGCTGCGCGAGGGGCGTGGCCCGCGCGGCCCCGGACAGGAGGGCGGGTTCCGGCCGGAAGGCCGCAGGCCGGGCGAGGGCGGTCAGGGCGCTGGCCCTGGGGTGGGCCGCGGCGGGCCGATGCTGGGCCGCGGGCCGCAGGAGATCCCGGGGCCTGAGCGGCTGAAGGAGATCGGGGCCACCGAGCAGCAGATCGAGGCGCTCGCCAAGCTCAACGACGCGCAGCAGCTCAAGCGTGTGGACCTCCAGGCGGCGGTCGAGAAGGCCGAGCTGTCGCTGCGGCAGGTCATGCAGGCTGACGGCGCGGATGAGAAGGCGGCCCATCAGGCGGTTGACGCGCTGAGCCAGGCGCGGGCCGAGCTGATGAAGCAGGAGATCTCCTCGCGCCTGAAAGCCAAGGAGGTGCTCGGCGCCGACCTCGTCAAGAAGCTGCGCGAGCTGGGCCCGCCCAAGGGGCCGGGCCGTCCGGGCCGCCCCGAAGAGGGGCCGCGTCCAGGCGCCGAATAACCCGGCGCACACCGGTTCAAGCCCGCCCTCGGGGCGGGCCGCCAAGCGGGGCCAGACAGAGGCGCTCTGTCCGGCCCCGCTCCTTTTCCATCACACGGAGGGGATCGTGGAAGGGTGGAATAATGGGTTGACCCGTTCCTCAGGCTTGGGCATGATATCCGCAACGTTGTTTGAGCGCCCGGACGCAAGGCACGACAACCGCCGGGGTGCGCTCAAGGCGAAGGGGGGGGGCTGGGATGAGCTTTCGAGGCGCGCCGCAAAAGGGCCTGAAGGTTTGCGTGGGGGTGGCCGGGGTGTGGCTGGCGTGTGCGGCGCAGGGCGAGGGGCTCGTCCGTGAGGCCGCGCGGGAGTTGCCGCTCTGCGCCGAGGCGGACGTGGTGGTGGTGGGCGGCTCGTGCGGCGCGGTCGCGGCGGCGCAGGCGGCGGCGCAGGCGGGCGCCTCGGTCTTCCTGGTGGCGCCGCGGCCGTATCTGGGCGACGACGTGGCGGGCTGCCTGCGGCTCTGGCTGGAGCCGGACGAGCGGCCGGCCTCGCCGCTGGCGCGGGCGCTGTTCGTGCAGACCGACAGCGCGCTGGCGTTCGCCTATACCGCGAGCGCGCCGGCCAGCCCGCGCCATGAGGATGTCGGCGGCACGATGCTGTGCGACGGCCGCTTCCAGCAGCCGACCACCCAGAGCGTGGAGTTTACCGACGATGTGGCGTTTACGCTGACGCTGGAGCGCCCCGCCGAGGTCGCTTCCGTGGAGCTGCTGGCCTTCAGCCGCAAACGGGATTTCGAGGTCGGCGACGCCACGGTCTCGGTCAGCGCGGACAACCGGACATGGAGCGCGCCAGCGGCGTTCCGCGTCACCCTGGAGGACGCCACGACCGACCGGATCGCGTTCGCCGCGCCGGTCAGCGGGACGGTGCGTTACCTCAAGGTCGCGGTGCGCAAGAAGGCGGGCGCGAAGCGCCTGCTGCTGGCCGAGCTGGTGGTGCGGCAGCGCATGCCCGCAGGCGGGCAGGTCACGACCCCCACGCCGCTGCGCGTCAAGCAGGCGCTCGACCGGGCGCTGCTCGACGCGGGCGTGTCCTACCTGACCGGCAGCTTCGCGACGGACGTGCTGCGCGACGCGGCCGGCCAGCCTGCGGGCGTCGTGATGGCCAACCGCAGCGGCAGGCAGGCGGTGCGCGCCAAGGTGCTCATCGACGCCACCGACCGGGGCGCGGTGGCGCGGCTCGCGGGCGCGCGTTTCCAGCCGTTCCCGGCCGGCCCGCTGCGCTTCACGCAGGTGGTGATCGCGGGCGAGGCGCCGTCGGGTCCGGGGCTCACGGCGCGGCCGTTGCCCGGCGCGTACGAGGCGCCGGTCACGGTGGGCGACCGCAAGCCCAGCGGCAAGACGATCGACGGCAGGGCCTTCGCCTGCGAGCTGACGGCCGAGCTGCCGGACGGCACGTACCGGTCGTTTGCGGCGGCCTGCCAGGAGGTCTACGACCGGACGTTCGTGAAGTCGCTGCTGGAGAGCGCGGACACGCCCTTCTGCGTGCCGCCCGACCCGCTGGTGAGCGAGCGGCCGCTGGCGGGCGCGTGGCCCGGCGCGGGTACGGTCGGGCTCGGCTGCTTCCGCCCCAAGGGTCTCGGGCGGCTCTATGTGCTCGGCGGGTGCGCGGACATGCCGCGCGCGGCGGCGGAGCGGCTGCTGCGTCCGGTCGCCCTGATGGAGGCTGGCGCGCGCGTCGGAGCGGCTGCCGCTGCCGAGGCCAAGGCCCTGCCCGCGCCCCGTGGCGTGGCGTGTCCGGCCCGCGCGGCGGGCGGCGCGGCTGCGGCGGGCGAGGTGCGCGAGGGGCTGAGCGGCGTGCGGCCGTTCCAGACGCCGACGGCCACGGTGCCGTCGGCCGAGACCGCCCTGCCGGTGCTGGGCGCGTATGACGTGGTGGTGGTCGGGGGCGGCACCTGCGGCGCGCCTGCGGGCATCGCGGCGTCGCGCCAGGGCGCGCGGACCCTGGTGATCGAGCAGCTCCACGGTCTGGGGGGCATCGCCACGCTGGGTATGATCGGGGTCTACTGCTTCGGCAACGTCTGCGGCTTCACGGCCGAGTATGACCAGGGCGTCAAGGCGCTCGGGGCCGAGGTCAACATCATCGGCAAACGCGAGTGGTTCCGGCGCGAGAACCGGGCGGGCGGCGCGGAGCTGTGGTTCGGCGCGCTGGCGTGCGGCGCGCTGACCGAGGGCGGAAAGGTCACGGGCGTGATCGTCGCCACGCCGGACGGGCGGGGCGTCGTGCGCGCGAAGAACGTGGTGGACGCCACGGGCAACTCGGACGTGGCTGCGGCGGCGGGGGCGGCCTGCGTCTTCCTGGGCGCGGAGGAGATCGCGGTGCAGGGCGTCGGGCTCTCGCCGCGCCGTCTGGGCGCGAGCTACATCAACTCAGACTTCGGCTACGTCAACGACTGCGACGCGGCGGACCTGTGGCTCTTCGGCGTGCGCGGCCGCGCGCGCTGCGAGCCCGGCGCCTGGGACGTGTCGCAGCTCGTGCAGAGCCGCGAGCGGCAGCGCATCGTGGGCGACGCCTTCGTGTCGCCGCTGGACCTCCTCAACAAGCGCACCTACCCTGACACCGTGGTGCAGGCGCGCAGCAATTTCGACAGCCACGGCTACACGGTCGCGGATATCTGTTACGTCAGCGGGCCGGGCACGCCGCGCATCCACTGGGCCAACATCCCCTACCGGGCGCTGCTGCCCAAGGGCGTGGAGAACCTGATCGTGGCGGGCCTCGGCATCAGCGCCCACCGCGACGCGATGCCGGTGATCCGCATGCAGCCCGACGTGCAGAACATGGGCTACGTGGCCGGGGTCGCGGCGGCCTGGGCCAGCCGTGAGGGCCGCGGCGTGCGCGGCGTGGACGTGCCTGCGCTGCAGCGGCACCTTGTCGAAAAGGGCGTCCTCCAAAAGGAGGTGCTCGCCTGGCGCGACTCGTGGCCGGTCGGCGCGGAGCGGCTCGCGGCGGCGGTCAGGAGCGTCGGGAACGCCTATGCCGACGTCAGCGTGGTGCTCGACCAGGCGGAGGAGGCGCTGCCCGGACTGCGCGCCGCCTACGCGGCGGCGTCGGCGCCGGACGAGCGGCTGTGCTACGCCCATGTGCTGGGTATCCTGGGCGACGCCACCGGGGTGGAGACGCTGCTTGAGGCGATCCGCAACACGCCGCAGGAGGCCACGATCAGCTTCCACTGGTCCGAGCGCATGGGCAGGCGCATGACCGACCTCGACAGCTACGTGGTGGCGTTGGGCCGCACGCGCGACCGCCGCGCGCTCGCCCCGCTGCTTGAGAAGGTGGCCCAGCTTAACGAGAAGTCGCCCTTCCCCGGATTCCGTGCCGTGACGCTGGCGCTGGAGTCGCTCGGCGACCCGGCGGCGGCGCGTCCGCTGGCCGAGCTGCTGCGTAAGCCCGGCATCGGCGGCCACGCCATGACCACCCTGGACGCGATCGCGGCGAACGGGTACGGGAACGGAAGCGAGCGTAACCTGGCGCTGCGTGAGCTGGCCCTGGCGCGCGCCCTCTTCCGCTGCGGCGACTGCGACGGTGTGGCGGAGGGCGTGCTCCGGCGCTACGCGCTCGACCTGCGCGGGGTGTACGCGCTGCATGCGACGGCGGTGCTCAAGGCGGGCAGGCCGCAGTCCGGCCCGCAGGCGCAAGGGGCGCGTTGAGGTCGGCTTTGCGGCGCGGCGCAGGGAAGGGGGGGGCGGGGCTAGCCCTCCAGCTCGCGCCGGACGGCGGCGAACGCCTCAATGGCGAAGGCGAGGTCTTCAGGGGTGTGGGCCGCGCTCATCTGGGTGCGGATGCGGGCCTTGCCCTGCGGCACGACGGGGTAGCTGAAGGCGGTGACGTAGACGCCCTTCCTCAGCATGGCTTCGGCGAAGGCCGCGGCGCGCGACGCCTCGCCGAAGAGGATCGGCACGATCGGGTGCACGCCCGGCAGGATGTCGAAGCCCGCCTTCGTCATGCCGTCGCGGAAGAGACGCGTGTTGGCCTCAAGGCGGTCGCGCAGCTCGGTCGAGGCCGAGAGCAGGTCGAGCGCCGCGAGCGTGCCGGAGGCGATGCTGGGGGCGAGCGTGTTGGAGAAGAGGTAGGGCCGCGAGCGCTGGCGCAGGGTGGCGATGATCTCGCGCCGCCCGCTGGTGTAGCCGCCGCTGGCGCCGCCGAGCGCCTTGCCCAGCGTGCCGGTGAGGATGTCCACGCGCCCCAGGACGCCGCAATGCTCGGGCGTGCCGCGGCCGTGCGCGCCCAGGAAGCCGACCGCGTGCGAGTCGTCCACCATCAGCAGCGCCTGGTAGCGGTCGGCGAGGTCACAGAGGGCGGGCAGGTTCGCGACGGTGCCGTCCATCGAGAACACGCCGTCGGTGGCGATGAGCTTGAAACGCGCGCCGGCCGCATCGGCCTCGCGCAGCCGCGCCTCAAGGTCGGCCATGTCGTTGTTGGCGTAGCGGTAGCGCTGCGCCTTGCAGAGGCGGATGCCGTCGATGATCGAGGCGTGGTTGAGCGCGTCGGAGAGGACGGCATCCTCCGCGCCGAGCAGCGTCTCGAAGAGGCCGCCGTTGGCGTCGAAGCAGGAGGAGTAGAGGAGCGTGTCCTCGGTACCGAGAAAGGCGCTGAGGCGCGCTTCGAGCTGCTTGTGCAATGTCTGCGTGCCGCAGATGAAACGCACGCTGGCCATGCCGTAGCCCCACTGGTCGAGGCCGGCCTTGGCCGCGTCGCGCACGGCGGGGTGCTGGGCCAGGCCGAGATAGTTGTTCGCGCAGAGGATCAGCACCGGCTCGCCGCCGGCGACGCGGACGCGCGGGCCCTGGGGCGTGCTGATGACGCGCTCGCCCTTGAAGGTGCCGGCCGCGCGGATGGCGTCGAGCTGGCTGGCGAGATGTGCGTAGAAGGCTTCGTTCATGGGGGAGTCTCCCGATACGGTGTGCTAGCGCCAGTTGAGGACGACCTTGCCGGAAAGGCCCGCGCCCATCGCCTCGAAGCCCTTCTCGAACTCCGTGTAGTGGAAGCGGTGGGTGATGACGGGGCGGATGTCCAGGCCGCTCTCCAGCATCACGCTCATCTTATACCACGTCTCGTACATCTCGCGGCCGTAGATGCCCTTGACGGTCAGCATGTTGAACACGATCTTCGTCCAGTCGATGGCGATCGGCTCGGAGGGGATGCCGAGCATGGCGATCTTACCGCCGTGGGCCATGCTGTCGATCATGGAGCGGAAGGCCTCGGGGTTGGCCGACATTTCCAGCCCGATATCGAAGCCCTCGCGCATGCCGAGCCGCCGCTGCACCTCCTGCAGCGAGCCGGTCTTGACGTTGAGCGCCACGGTCACGCCCATCTTGCGGGCCAGCTCGAGGCGGTGCTCGTTGACGTCGGTGATGACCACGTAGCGGGCGCCCGCGTGGCGCGCGACGGCGGCGGCCATGACGCCGATCGGGCCGGCCCCGGTGATCAGCACATCCTCGCCCAGCACGTCGAACGTGAGGGCCGTGTGTACGGCGTTGCCGAAGGGGTCGAAGATGCTGGCCACGTCGCGGTCGATATCCTTCCGGTGGTGCCAGACGTTGGTCATGGGCACGGAGATGTACTCCGCGAAGGCGCCGGGACGGTTGACGCCGATGCCGACGGTGTCCTTGCAGAGGTGGCGGCGGCCGGCCAGGCAGTTGCGGCAGCGGCCGCAGACCACATGGCCCTCGGCGCTGACGACGTCGCCGGGGCGGAAATCGGCGACATTGGAGCCGACGTCGACAATCTCGCCGACGAACTCGTGGCCGATCACCAGCGGGACGGGGATGGTCTTCTGCGCCCACGCGTCCCACTTGTAGATGTGCAGGTCCGTGCCGCAGATGCCGGTACGGTCCACGCGGATCAGGACGTCGTTGATGCCGATGGCCGGCTCAGGGACCTCTTGCAGCCACAGTCCCGGCTCGGCCCGGCTCTTCACTAACGCTTTCATGCGGCACCTCGCTCCTTAAACACCAACTACAGCGCATACTCTAACAGGTGCCCGCGCAGTTGTCGAGCGCACTGCGGATTGGGGTTATACGGGCGCGCATCCCTCTTGTGCTGATAGGGCATGGAAGGCTTGCGCTCTCGCGATGTCAGGCAGGCTTCGAAATCTGGGCTGGGGGTATCCCTTCAGGTGTCGGACACGCCTTTCGCAAGGGGCGTCTGCGGTTCTTGGAGTGCGCGCGGCAAGCGGTATCCCGCGCGACGCCGCTTTCCCCCCGGCCCCCGTGTCCCTGTACGTTGTCCCGGCTTCAGCCGGCCCCGGTCCCTGCCCTCCAGCCCGACAGAAGTCGCGACAAAGTGGCCGCCCGCGCCCCACGGGAGCCCCCGCCCGCCCGGCTTGGCACGGGCAGGATGCCCGTGCGACGTTGGGGCGGGCGTCCCGTCCGTGAGCGGGTCCGAGCGCCCGTAGGGCAGGCGCTACGAGCCTGCCGCCCGGCCGCCGCCGCCGCCACCGCCGCCCGACCTCCGCTTGCACAACCATCCGCCCTGTGCCAAAATGACCCCGTTTTCACACGAAGGAACGATTTCCCCGCCCTTCCACCGTGACACCCTACCACCGTTCCAACATTCCTGTTCGGGTTACGGGATCCGCCCGCAGCAGGAGTTGGGCCGCCTCGAAATAGGGGCGCGTGGCGTGCCGCAGGTCAGTCGTCCACGCGCTCGATTCTGAAGAAGGCTCGCTGCCGTCCGTTGGCTGGCACCCGGACCTGGATCTGTGTGTCGGACGCGGTAAACGGCGCGGCCGAGATTTTGGACCACCCGTTAGCGGTCGGATAGCTGGCCCCTTCGCTCGACCAGTGGACGAGGTCGGTGCTGGACTTCACCCGATAGCGGCGTCCGGGCTCGGTGTTGAAAGAGAGGGTCAGGGTCTGCATGTTCAGCCGGACCGCTTTCACACGGAGGGACTGAACCGGGATCAGTCCGTTGGAGTAATGGGTGTTCCCTTGCTCATCCACCACCATGAACCTGTAGGAGGTCTCCGCCATGAGGCCATAGGCAGGTATGGTGTAGCGGTTTGAACCTTCTCCCATGAGCTGCTCGCCGGGCACACGTCCGACCTCAACCCAGCGGGTGCCGATCCAGGCGTAAACCACGATGTCTTCGTACCCGGACTCATCGACCGTGTTAACATCAATCAGAATGCCGCTGCTGGAGGCGTACACCGTCAGGTCGAGCGCCGCTGACAGCGGGATCTCTTCGAAACCGAAATTGAGAGCCTGGGTCTCGTTAAGAGGCTCGGTATAGGCTTCGACCGTCACCTCAACCTCGATTATCGCGTCGCTCTCCAGTTGGACGGCGCGGTTCTTCTTCTTATTATTGTTGGGCGAGGAGGGCACCTTAGTCGGCTTAGTTCCTGGCAGCAGCGAGGTGACGACCTTAACTTTGCCGGTCGGAACGTCGGTAAATGAGTACTGCCCCTGTTCGTCGGCAAGGGCCTCGCCGACCACCTGATCCTCCAGCAGCAGGTAGACCGTCGCGTTCGTGACGATCAGATCCTCAAGATCGAAATAACCGTCCTTGTTCTTATCGATGAACAAGGTGCCCTGGAGCAAGAGGCCAGCCACGTCGACCTGCGTGGCCGCCGTCGCATGGATGCCCTCTGTCCCCTCTTGCGCCACGAGGGACACCAGGTACCGCTCAGAGACGAGCGGGGGCTGCCAGGCGTACTCGTAGGTCTTCGACCAGGCGTTGCTCGCGACCACACGGGCGTCGGTGAGCGCCACGTTGATGGAGGCGTTGGTCCCTGCGGCAACCAGCGCGAGGGTCGCGCCGGTGATGTCGTACGCGCCGAAGGGGTCGGACACTGTCGCGCGGACATAGCGGAGAGCACCGGCCGGCGTGTTCGTGACCGGCACCCCGGCAGGGTAAGGCGCGTCGTAGACGCCGAGGCTCGGGATGGAGATGATGCTGGTCGTCGGGAGGATGATTTTCGAGGGCGCGGCGCCGCTGTCATAGCGGAGCTGGAACTCGGCTCCGGCCTGGCCGTTGGAGACGCTCAGCGAGAGCGCCTGTCCTGCGGCGATCGTGACGTTCGAGGCGAGCGCGCCCGACCAGATCAAGGCGCCGCCGTTGTAGGAGGGGGTGGCGAGGGTCAGGAAGGTCTCGTTGCCGGCTAAGAGCCGGGCTACGACTGCGGGTGAAGCCGGAAGGGTGCCTGAGGTCAAGGTGACATAGTTGGTGATCGTGATCACCGAGCCGGAGGTGAGCGAAAAGGGCAACGCGAATGCCGGGGCTTGCGTGAAAGAGACGGTCGGATTGCCCGGGGTGTAGGCTGAGGCCGGAATAAGGGAGACGCCCGCGGCGGCCCAGGCGGCTGAACTTCCGCTCCAGGAAAGGCTGACGGAGGTGGCGCCCGCCTTGGACTGTCCTGAGCCTGCGGTGTCGCCAGAGTCAGGTATGGCGCTCCACAGGGCGGTGCCGCCGCCGGTCACCGAATAGGCGCTGGTCGAGCGCCCTGAGACGATGCCGAACACGAGGCGCTCGGCGGCGGCGGTCACGGTCACGGCCGGTGTTCCCGAACTTCCGGTCGACGAGGCGAAGGTTCCTGTTGGGGTCGTCTGGTTCACGCCTGATAAGGTGACGGCGCCGACGACGGCGCTCCGGTCGATCGAGCTGCTCCAGTTCACTTGTAGCGTGTTAGCGCCGGTCGGGGGGTTCAGCAACCGGTAGATATAGACCCGTGCTCCTGTGCCGTTCTGTGCCGTGCCGACCGAGGTCAGGGCCGTCCCGCCATAGGTCACGGACGAGACAGTCTGGCTGCTCCGGTTACGGTAAGAGACGCCGACCAGGAGGATACGGTTCGTTCCCGTCGTCCCCGAATGATAGGAGAAGGAGTGAGTCTGGGCGGTCTGGGTGAGCGAAGAGGAGGCGGCCGCGCCTACGACGGTGATGGGTGAGGCTCTGATGCCAGCGGGGATCAGCGTCGCGCTCGTGGCGGTCGTCTGGTCGTTGGCAGCCGCCGGATCGATCCGGTCCAAGGTCTGGCCGGGGTCGCTCAGATAGAGCACTTTACCCTGGGCGACGGTGCCGGCGGTCCGGGCAAAGTAGAAGAGGTGGCCGGTTGTGATCAGTTCGGGTGTGACCGTCAGGGGGATACGCAGGTCGTTGGGGGCGGCCGTATCCAAGGAGGCGGTATATCCCTGAGGCAATAGCGGGACGAGCGTATAGGTGCCTGGGCGGATGTTTCCGAAGGCATATGCGCCGGTGGCGGAGGTGAGGGCCGTCGCCACGACAACGCCTCCGGTGTTCAGCAGTTGTACGGTGACGCCGGCGATTCCGACCGTCTCATCGGGAGCAGCCACCCCGTCACCGTTCGCGTCCAGCCGTATGAAGCCGGAGGCGGTGCCGGACTTGAAGACAAAGCCCGCGTCGACATGTTCCAGCGGCTGGCCGGCAGCCAAGGGGAAGGCGGCGGTTATGCCGGTCGCCATATCGGCGTCCGAATTGGCGTCTCCCGCGACACCCTGCCCGTCACGGTCGGCAAGGGTCGGCTGCATGCCTGTCGGGGCGAGATACTCCAGGCGGTATTCGCCTGCGAGAACGCCGTAGAACGTCAGGTAACCGGCCACGCCCGCCTCGTTGGTTGTGGAGGTCGAGGTAATCGGAATGCCGAAGTCGTTGAGGATTGGCTCGCCGTCGGCGCTCAGGAGCGTGACCTTCACGCCGTTGATGCCGGGTTCGCCCTCGGCCTGCAGCCCATCCTCGTCCAAGTCCTGCCAGATGCGGCAGGTGATACGGCCATACACCGGCGACACGACCGTGTTGGTGGTGGTCAGTCCGCTGCCGCCGACCCAGGCCGTGTTCTTGAGGCTGACGAGATCGGACGGGAAAGTCCCATAGGCATCAACCCCCACGGTATACAGGACCTCCCACTCGCCCCTGACAGGGAGGAAGGGTTCGGGGAGAGCCACCCCACCTTCATCCAGCGGGAAGAGGGACGACATCAGGGGCACCGTGTTGTCCGCCATGAGGTTGGTCACGGCGGCGGCATTCACGAAATAGGTGGTGTTAGGGAAATACGTGATGCCGGGAGGCAGATTGTCCTTAACATCAAGGCCGGTCACGGGCTGTCGGCCTGTGTTCTGAATGGAGATGCTGTAGAGCAGGGTGTCGCCGGGGGAGACGAAACCGTCGTGATCGGAGTCGGTCAGGAGGGCCGTACGCTTCTGGGCGACGAACAGCGGGAAGGGCGGTATGGCAGTGCCGAGGTCGATGCCCGGCGTGCCCGTCGAGGCGGTCACAGGATCAGGACCCCAGGCGGCGGCGAGCTTGACGCCCGGCTCCAGCACATAAGCCAGGAGACCGGATTGGTCGCCGTCGGGATTGTAGATCTTAACACAATCCAATTCGCGAGCGGTGTAGGAGGCGTCGTATAGGTTTCCTTCCTCGTCTGTCAGTGTGCCGGTAGTGGGGTCTGCATCGAAGTCGACATAGATCGTCACAGGCGAGTTCCCGTTACCGACAGGCGTCACCCAGACCGGGCTGCTGTTTTCGCTCTGCTCACCCGCGGTCGGGTCGTGACCGATACCCAGGCCGACCAGGACTTGGGGGGTCAGCGAGGCATCGGGCACGAGCGCGAAGCCCCAGTCCCAGTTGCGGTTGTCGCCCTGGTCATTCAGTCCGGTCGAGAGGTCGGTCCCTGTTCCGTCCACGGCCGCTACGGCGTAGAAGGGGGCGCCGTTGGTGCTCACAAAACGCGCTCCGAAATCGCTGGGCAGAACCTGTTTGAGCGAGCCGCCCGCCGAGCCGCCGGGGATCGTCAGCGTGTTCGTTGTGATCGAACCGCCAGTCCGCGTCAGGTACTGGACGCCCAGCGGCGTCTGTCCCGGGTTATAGAGCCAGACCGTGGTGCCGCAGGTGTAGGTCGTCGACCCCTTGGTGACGGTCGCGGGTGTCGAGACAGGGGTGGTGAGGCTGGCCGCCCAGTAGGCGGTCGGCAGCAGGCGCATGAAGCGGCTCTCGTAATAATCGTAAATGTCCGCTGTGAGAAGGTCGACCTGCACAGGCCGGTCGGACGACACCTGCGCCCCCAAATGGACACCGCCGTCGACGAGGTAGGCCTGGCCTTCCGTTAGGGTGGTGCTGGTCTCGAAGAGCCCGTCGGCGTTCGCGTCGATCTGTACCGTCGCGCCGCCTGCGCCGGCCATGATGGAGAGGCCGGTATACTCGAACATCTGAAAGTCGACGGAATCCGCGATATTGGTGCCGACAGGACATATGAAGAACGTGCCCCAGAAGGCGGTGTCAAAGACCTCATTCGCGCCTGCCAGGTTGGAGTTGGAGCCGGAGGCCCAGGCGACACGCGTCACGGCGATGGGCTTCGAGGAAACAATTTTATCACCCCCGTCGAAGACGGCCGTCGTGCCGCGGGCTGTACTGACGACCGCGTTCGTCAGGATCACCACGTCACCGGCGTTCAGGATATCCGCCGGGTAGCCGGGGGCATAGCCGTTCGAAGGGTCGCCGTCACCCCAGATCTGGGTGCCTGCCGCCTGCCCGGGGCCGTACACCGCGGCGGGGTTGGCGATGTTGATGTCGAAACCGTTTTCCCACTGGTCATAGCGGATCTCGGTGTTGTCAGCGAAGACCGCGATGGACAGGTACGACTGGATCGGGTTCTGCGGCGCGTACTGTCCTGTCCGTCCGCCTGCAATGGTCGTGAACGACTGGAGGAGGTGATCCTCCGGCAACGGCACGTAGAATGTCTGGACCGGTATGAACCCGTTGGCGAGGACGGTGCCGGCATGGCCGCACCAGGCGAGCAGCAGGTACGCGAGCAAGGTACGGCAGGCGTTTGACAGCGAGGGCCGCGCTAGGAATAGAGGACGAATTGTCATATACGAACACTCCGGATAGATTTGTGTTCCGAGAACTGAGTCGAAAACTATAAAGGTTGTGCCGTGTAATCGCTAGTTAGACCATAGTCTTACCCGTTCTTTTGGGCTGGAGTGAGGACGCGCGAGGGCTTGTCTGCAGACCAGACGCGGCGGCCGCTCACCCTCTTCCCTCTCAGCGGTCAGGGTTGACGGAACAGGCGCGGTGTGCGAAGCTCTGAACATGAAACCTATGGGCATGTGTCGCCGGACGTTCGTCCGGACGGGGCTGGCCGCGCTGGCCAGCCGTGCGGCAGGGGTGACGGCGGGGGCGGGGCCGCGGCCGCTGCGGCTGGGCGCGCCTGCGTTCGCGAAGACCGACGACCCGGTGGAGCTGGCCCGCTGGCACCGCGCCCAGGGTTACCGCGCCGCGTACTGTCCGAAGCTCGGCCTGCAGGACGGCGACCGCATCCGGGCAACCGAGGCCGCCTTTGCTGAGGCCGACGTGGTGATCGCGGAGGTGGGCCGCTGGTGCAACCTGCTCGATCCGGACGCTGAGAAGCGTAAGAAGAACCTTGCGGCGGTCACCGAGGGCCTCGCGCTGGCCGATGCGGTCGGCGCGCGCTGCTGCGTGGATATCGCCGGGTCGTTCAACCCCGACATCTGGTACGGGCCGCACCCGGACAACTTCACGCCGCGCTTTTTCGACGCCGCCGTGGAGAACGCCCGGGCCATCATCGACGCCGTCCGGCCGAAACGCGCCCGCTTCTGCTATGAGATGATGGGCTGGACCATGCCGGAGACGGCGGAGCGTTACCGCGAGATGATCCGGGCCGTGGACCGGCCCGCGTTCGCCGTGCACCTCGACCCGTGCAACCTGATCAACTCCCCCGAGAAGTTCTATGGCAACACGGCGCTGCTGGACGCGTGCTTCGATACGCTGGGGCCGTGGATCGTGAGCTGTCACGCGAAAGACCTCGCCTGGGAGGTGGAGATGAACGTGCACTTCCGCGAGGTCAGGCCGGGCACGGGCAAGCTGGACTATAACACGTTCCTGCGCCGTCTGGCGCTGCTGCCTGACCCGCCGCCGCTGATGCTCGAACACCTGAAGGGCGCCGAGGAGTATGCGGCGGCGGCCGGCCACATCTTCGAGACCGGCCGCGCGCTCGGCCTGCGGTTCGAGGCGGAGGGCTGACGCGGGCGCGGGCGCGGCGCGCGCCGCCCGCTAACCGGCGGCACGGTCGCGCGACCAGCGGCGCTCGGGACGCGGCTCCTTGTAGATCTCGCGCTTCGCCACGAACTTGATGCTGTTACGGCCGACCAGGGCCTCGACCTCGCCCACGAACGCGGGGGAGGGGTCGACCGCGCAGGCCGCGCTGGGCTTGACCAGCACCTTCCGCTTGTTGGGGTAGAAGAGGCAGAGCAGCAGCGGCACCGTGCCCGGATAGGCGTCGGTCAGGCGCCGCAGCCCCTCGATGCGCTTGAGCGCCAGGCCGTCTTCGACTCGTAGCGCCACCACGAGCTTCTCGCCGAAATGGCGCGGCGCTTCGGGGAGCGGATAGATCTCGCGCGCGACGATCTTGGGCTGCTCGTCGCGCTTGGAGAGCGTGCCGCAGATCAGGACCGGCGTGTCCGGCACACAGGCGCCTTCGAACTTCTTATAGGCCTCGGGAAACGCCAGCACCTCGATGCTGCTTTCGCCGTCGTCGAGCACGATCACGGCCCAGGGCTCCTTGGACTGCTTACTGATGCGGCGCGTGACGGACGAGGCCATGCCGGCCACGCGCACGTCCTTGTTGTCCGCGGCCTCCGCCACTTTCGAGAGCGAGAAGGTCTGGAAATCCTTGATGATCCGGCGGTAGCGGGTCAGCGGGTGGCCGGTCATGTAGATACCGAGCAGCTCGCGCTCGTAGGCGAGGCTCTCCTTCTCCGTCCACTTCGGGCAGTCCGGCAGGCTGTTGGGGTCGGCCGAGCCCGCGTCCGCCGCGCCGAGCAGGTCGAAGAGGTTGCTCTGGCCGCTGGCCTTCTCGCGCAGCTTCTCGGCGGCGCGCGAGAGCGAGAAGTCGAGGGCGTTGAAGAGGCGGGCGCGGTGCAGGCCGAACCCGTCCAGCGCGCCGCATTTGATCAGCGCCTCGAGCACGCGCTTGTTGACCGTCGCGGGGTCGACGCGCTCGCAGAACTCGGCGAAGCTCTTGAAGGGC
>JAKJGY010000055.1 GCA_022704145.1 Verrucomicrobiota bacterium | reverse complement strand
GGCTGGTGGTCGACCGCCAGCCGGTGATCGTGGGCGGCTCGGTCGGTTTCGACGGGACGGTCAGCTACCTGATCGAGGTGCCGCTGACGGACCGGCTGACGGGCGGGGTGGGCGGCGCGCTGCTCAAGGGCGCCACGGTCAAGATCCCGGTGACGGGGACGGTGAGCGAGCCGCGGCTGGACACGGCCGCGCTGCGCGAGGCGGTCGGCGGGGTGCTGCGGAGTGTGGCGGGCGAGCGGGCTGCGGAGCGGGTCGGCACCTTCCTGGAGCGGCTGCAGGAGGAGCTGCGGCGTTAGCGGCGGGCGGCCCTGTCAGGGGGCGGCCGCGAACGCGACGTGGCGGAAGGCGTCGCCGTCGAAGAGTCCCTGGTCGGTGAGCTTGAGGTGCGGGATGACGGGCAGGGCCAGGAACGAGAGGGTCATGAACGGCGCGGCGAGGCGTGACCCTAGGATTTTGGCGAGCGCGTCGCAGTCCGAGTAGGCGCGCGCGACGGTCTCGGCCGGGGCGTCCGACATGAGGCCGGCCAGGGGCAGGGGGAGGGCCGCGAGCAGCTTGCGGTTGTTGTCGGTGACGGCGAGGCCGCCTTGGCGCAGGATGACCTCGTTGAGGGCGGCGGCCAGGGCTTCGTCGGTGGCGCCCACGGCGATGATGGGGTGGGAGTCGTGGGCGACGCTGGACGCGAGCGCGCCGCGCCGCAGGCCGAAGCCTCTGACGAGTCCGACGGCGGGGCGCGCGGGAGCGTAGCGGTTGAGGACGACCAGCTTGAGGAGGTCGCGCTCGGGGTCGGCGCACACGGCGCCGTCGCGCGTGGTCGGCGTTTCGAGGAGGTGGTCGGTGACGAGCTGGCCGTCGTGGACGCCGATGACGCGGACGGGGCCGCTGGCGGGGGCCGCGAGGCGCAGGTCGGCGTCGCGGACGGGGGCGGCGCGGAAGGCGTTGAGCAGGCGCGGGACGCCTGCGGGCAGGAGCGGCTGGCCGTCGCGGGCCGCGCAGGCGCCGCGCAGCCAGACCTCGCGCGGCTTGAAGGTGGTGAGGTCGTCGACGAGGATAAAGTCGGCGGGGTCGCCGGGCTGGAGCTGGCCGAGCGGCAGGCGGTAGTGGCGGACCGGGTTGGCTGAGGCGGCCTGGACGATCGAGTCGAGGGCGACGCCCTTGCGGTAGGCGGCGGCGGCGAGGCGGTTGATGTGGTCGCGCAGCAGGTCGTCGGGGTGCTTGTCGTCGCTGCAGAACATGCAGCGGTCGGGATGGATGGCCAGGAGCGGCAGGAGGGGTTCGAAGGTGCGGGCGGCGGAGCCGCAGCGGAGCTGGAGGTACAGGCCGGTCTGGAGCTTCTCGCGCGCCTCCTCGAAGGCGAGGCTCTCGTGGTCGGTGGAGATCCCTTCGGCGGCGTAGGCGCGGAGGGCGTCGCCGGTGAGGCCGGGCGCGTGGCCGTCGATCGGCAGGCGGCGCGCGCGCGCCGCGGCGAGCTTGGCGTGGACCTCCGGGTCGCGGTTGAGCACGCCCGGGACGTTCATCAGCTCGGCGAGGTGGGTGACGCCCGGGCGCCCGAGGAGGCGCTCGACCGCGTCCGGGCCGAGGTGTGCGCCGGCCGTCTCGAAGGGTGTGGCGGGCACGCACGAGGGCACGCCGAAGCCGAACACGAACGGGGTCTGTGCGGCCAGCTCCAGCATCAGGTCCACGCCGGGCTCGCCGAGGACGTTGGCGATCTCATGGGGGTCGGCCACGGCGGCGAGCGTGCCGTGTACGGCGGCGGCGCGCGCGAAGGCGGCGGGCGTGAGCATCGAACTCTCGATATGCACGTGGGCGTCCACGAAGCCGGGCAGGATATGGACGGGGTCGGGACGGTCTTCCGGCTGTACCGCTTCGATCAGGCCCGTGTCCGAGACGGTGAGGCGCGCGCCGTAGGTGGCCTTGCGTACGGGGTCGGCCAGCATGCCGCTGAAACTGATGCTCATGGCGAGGGTCCCTTCGTGATCGGTGTTCGGGCGGCCGTTCGGGCCATATGGGAACAGCATAGCGCGTCGGGCGAGGTCAGGCAAGCGCGCGGCGCGTTTGGGGTGGGTTTTCCGGCAGGTCTTGCATGCGGGTCGGCGCTTCGGCTAGAATACGGCGCATGAACGGAACCCCTGAGACGCCTGTCGGCCTGCCCGCGCCCGGACGCGGGGGCGGCGTGCGTGCGGGGTGTCGGACATGAGCCGGGCATGCGTGATCGGGGCGGGCCCGGCAGGGCTCACCTGCGCCTACGAGCTGGCGCGGCGCGGCTGGCGCGTCGAGGTGTGCGAGGCTGAGGGCGCGGTCGGCGGGCTGTCGCGCAGCATCGACCTGTGGGGCCAGCGGGTGGACCTGGGGCCTCACCGCTTCTTCAGCCGCGACGCGCGCGTGAACGGGTTCTGGCTGGAGCACGCCGGCGAGGAGCGCGTGGTGGTGGACCGGCTGACGCGCATTCTCTACAGCCGCAAGTTTTTCCATTATCCGATCCGGCCCTTCGAGGTGCTGGGTAAGCTGGGGCCGTTCGAGGCGGCGCGCTGCGGCGTCAGCTATCTGGCGGCGCAGTGCCGTCCGCGCGGTGCGGAGGCGACGTTCGAGCAGTGGGTGGCGAACCGTTTCGGGCACCGCCTGTACAGCATCTTCTTCAAGACCTACAGCGAGCGTCTGTGGGGCCTGCCCTGCACCGAGCTGGACGCCGATTTCGCGGCCCAGCGCATCAAGGGCCTCAACCTGGGCGAGGTGCTGGCCAGCGCGCTGGTCAAGGCGCGGCGCGGCAGGCACAAGACGCTGGCGGACCGGTTCTGGTATCCGAAGGCCGGGTGCGGGCAGGTGTACGAGGCGCTGGCGCGGGGGGTCGAGGCCGCCGGGGGCGCGGTGCGCGTGGGCAGCCCGGTGCGGCGGATCCTCACGCGCGACGGCGCGGCTGCGGGGGTCGAGCTGGCCGACGGCACCGCGCTGGCGGCCGACGCGGTGGTGTCGACGGCCCCGTTCACCGACATGGTGTGCGGGATCGGCGAGCTGGCGGCGGTCCACGACGAGGCACGGCAGTTGCGCTACCGCAACACCACGCTGGTCTATCTGCTGGTGGACCGGCGCGAGATATTCCGCGACAACTGGATCTATGTCCATGAGCGCGGGCTGCAGACCGGCCGGATCAGCAACTTCCGCAACTGGTCTGAACTCCAGACGGGCGGCCGCGGCGAGGCGATCCTGGCGCTGGAGTACTGGTCGTACGACACGGACGCGCTCTGGCGTATGGGCGACGCCGAGCTGGTGGCGCTGGCGCGCCGCGAGCTGGCCGCGACCGGCCTCGTGCGTGAGGGGGAGGTGCGCGACGGACGGGTCGTCCGGCTCCACCGCTCCTATCCGGTGTACGCCTGCGGGTACCGCCAGCGGCTGGCCGTGCTCCAGCGGGCGGTCGGCGCCCTCCGCAACGTGGCGTTCATCGGACGCAACGGGGCGTTCAAGTACAACAACCAGGATCACAGCATCCTGATGGGCCTGCTCGCGGCCGAGAACCTCGCCGACGGCGCGCGGCACGACCTCTGGCAGGTCAACACCGACTACGACTACCAGGAGGGCGCGCAGGCCGCGCCCGCGCCCTGAGCGTGGTGAACGTCGTCCGGCGCGAGTGAGGCCGGGGCGAGGGGTGACCGCGAGCACTCCCCGTCTGCGAGACGCCCAGCCCGCTCCCCTGCGGGATTGCTTTCGGCAGGTGGTTCGCCTAAACTAGGCCTCACGGTTTCAAAGGAGAGAGCAGGGTTATGACACTAGCAGAGGTGGAGGCGTTGCACGAGCGGTCGCTGGACGAGGTGGCTGCGGTTGCGGATGTGGCGGCGCTTGAGGCGGTGCGTGTGCGGTATCTGGGGCGTAGCGGCCTGCTGCCCGCGCTGGTGCGGCAGATGAAGGACGTGCCCGCCGCGGAGCGGCCCGAGTACGGCAAGCGCACCCACGCGTGGCGGGCCGCGCTCGAGGGGGCTCTGGCGGAGCGGCAGGCGGCGCTCGGGCCCGTGCTGCGTGAGGAGGCGGGGTTCGACTGCTCGCTGCCCGGCCGCTGGTTCGCGCCTGGAGCCAAGCATCCGGTGTCGCGGGTGATCGAGGAGACGGCGGCGATCTTCGCGCGTCTCGGCTTCTCGGTGGCGGACGGCCCGGACATCGAGAACCGGTTCAATAATTTTACGGCGCTCAACACGCCCGCCCACCACCCGTCGATGGACGCCTCCGACACCTTCTGGCTGACGGATGAGCTGCTGCTGCGCACGCAGACCTCCCCAGTGCAGATCCGGATGATGACGCAATACCTGCCGCCGGTGCGGATCATCACGCCGGGGCGCACCTACCGGCGCGACACGACCGACGCGACGCACAGCGCGAACTTCCATCAGATCGAGGGCCTTTACGTAGACACCCGCCCGGTATCGCTGGCGGATCTGAAGTCGACCCTGGCCTATTATGCCCAGGAGATGATGGGGGCCAAGGCGGGCGTGCGGTTCCGCCCGCATTTCTTCCCGTTCACCGAGCCCAGCGTCGAGGTCGATTTCTCGTGCCACGTGTGCGGCGGCAAGGGATGCCGGGTGTGCAAGATGAGCGGCTGGATCGAGATCGCGGGCGCGGGAATTGTGGATCCGCGCGTCTACGAGCACGTCAACCTTGCGCGCGGGGATCGGGCGTATGATCCTGAGAAGGTCTACGGGTATGCGTTCGGTTTCGGGGTCGAGCGGATCGCGATGATCAAGTACGGTATTCCGGATATCCGCTGGCTCTACGAGAACGATATGCGTTTTCTGAGTCAGATGGCCTAGTCGCCGGGTTTGACAAGCGGGTGCGGGTGGCGCATCCTGTAGCCGTAACGGAAGAGGGCCGGTTCGGGAGGTTGGGCATGTTCGACGTTGGTTTCACGGTGCCGGCGCTGCCGGCGGCCTCGCTGTTGGGCGGGTTTCTGAAGTCAAACCTGATGGGGCAGGGGATCGTGCTGGTGCAGATCGCCAGCTCGATCGTCGCGGCGGCGGTGATTATCGGTAAACATCAGGAGCTGGGCAGCGTCATGCGCAGCAGCAGGCGTTTCCTGCGTGAGTTCCTGGCCGGCCGGGATGTGCTCGACTATTACCTGTTGCGAAAAAAAGGCTCGCAGACCGCGCTGGAGCTGATCTATGACCGCACGTGCGAGCGCATGGTCAAGCTGCTGGATCCGGACCTGCGGCGTTCGGTGATCGGAAGGCAGAGCGGCGCCGAGAACGCGGCGCTCTCGCCGCGCGAGATCGAGCTGGTGCGGAGCACCTGCGAACATCTGGTGCAGGAGGAGGAGATCCGTATCGAGCAGGGGATGGGCTTGCTGGCCACGATCGTCACGGCCTCGCCGATGCTGGGGCTGCTCGGTACGGTCTGGGGCGTGCTGGACGCGTTCGCGGATATGGGCTCGCAGAACACGGTCATGCTGACGACGATCGCGCCCTCGATCTCCTCGGCGCTGGTGACCACGGTGGTGGGGCTGCTGGTGGCGATCCCGAGCGCCATCTTCTACAACAACCTGGCCGGGAAGGTGCGCCAGATCACGACCGATATGGAAGGCTTCGCCGACGAGCTGCTGGGGCGCATCGCCTGCGAGTTCCAGGGGAGGGACGTCTGATGGCGCTGCGCCGCCTCAACCGGAAGAAGCCGTCGCGGGTGATCAACAACATCGACATGACGTCGCTGATCGACCTGACCTTCCTGCTGCTGATCACCTTTATCATCACGATGCCCGCTCTGGAGCAGGGGATCTCGATCCGTCTGCCGCAAGGCAAGGCGGACGAGGTGCCGACCAAGAAGGCCAATGTCGTGACCCTTGACGCGGGGGGTCAGGCGTTCCTGAACAACCGCGCGATCACGATCGAGGATCTCGACCGTACGCTCGGCAACCTCGCGGCGGAAGATCCGGAGACGGCCGTGCTGGTGCGGGCGGACACGCGGCTGGAGTACGGCCGGGTGATGGAGGTGATGAAGATCCTCTATAAGGTCAAGATCACTCGGATGGCGCTGATGACCCAGGCCGAATGAGCGAGGTGCGTCGCACAGGCGCAGGTGGTGTCGTGAGGGGACCGTTAAACACGCAATCATTGACGCGATCGGCGCTGCTGCACGGCTTCTTGCTCGTGACGGCCGTGGTGGTGCCGCTCATCCCGAGCTGCCGTCCTAAGGAAGTGCCGATCCTGATTGACTTCACGGTGGCGCTGCCCTCTGAGGAGGCGCCTTCTGAGACCCCGCCTGCGCCTGTTCCGCCGCGCCCCGCTCCGCCCACCCAGCCGGACCTGACCGTCCCTGACGCGCCGCCGCCGCCGCCGTTGCCCGCCCCGCCGAAGGAGGCTGCCGTGGTGGTGCGGGAGAAGCCGCCGGTGAAGCCGCCGCCGAAGCAGCCTGACCCTCCGAAGGAGAAGCCGCCTGAGAAGCCGCGCGAGAAGCAGCCCGACCCTCCGAAGGAGAAGCCTCCGGTGAAGCCGCCGGAGAAGACGTTCGTGAAAGGGCCGCGGGTCAACCGGCCCGATACTCCGGTCCGTCCTCAGAAGCCGCAGGAGGACTTCACCCGGCTCAAGCCCGCGACGAACCGGCCGACGGTCGACCGGCCGCTCTCGCGGGAGGAGATCGCGCGCGCGTTACGGGACGGCGCGCGTCCCGGCCAGCACAACTCGTTGCCGCCTGACGAGGCGTCGCGCTGTATCGCGCTCATCCGGCGCGCGCTGTACGAGTCATGGGAGCAGCCGGGCGCGGGCGACGCCGGCCCCAGGCCCGCGCTTCTGGATATCCGCCTCGACGCCTCGGGCCGGATCGTCTCCTACCGCATCCGGCAGTCGTCGGGGAGTGCGTTCTTTGACCAGACCGTGCTCAAGGCGGTCGCCAACGCCGCGCCGGTGCGAGGCCTCTCGCTCGCCTTCCTGCGGCAGTACGAGTCCTTGACGATCGAGTTCAAATTAGAGTAGTTTGTGTGTTCATGTCTGTGTGTGTGCGGCAGGGAAGGGCTCGTTTCTTGATACGCAAACCGTTGTTCTGGGTGAGTGCGGCTGCGGCCGTGTGGGCGTTCTCGTCCGTGGTGGCGGCTGCCGGGCCGCAGGTGCGGCTGGGCGAGGTCATGAGCGCCGACAACGCCGCGTTCGCGGACGAGGACGGCTCGTTCGAGGACTGGATTGAGGTGGTCAACCTGGGCGACGCCCCGGCCCAGTTGGAGGGCTGGGGCCTGACGGACGATCCCTCGAACAGCCCGCTCAAGTGGACGTTCCCGGCGCTCACGCTCAAGACCAACGAGCACCTGCTGGTCTGGGCCTCAGGTAAGGACCGTCGGCCGCCCGGCAAGGTGTCGGACGGCACGTTCGTCGTGGTTCCCTCGAACAGCGTGTGGCGGTACCGCGACAGCGGCCTCGCGCCGGACGCGGGCTGGTACGGGACGAACTACAGCGATGGCGCCTGGGCGGCAGGGCCCGCCATGCTCGGGTACGGCGCGATTCAGGCGACCACCATCAGCTATGGCCCGGACGCCAACAACAAATATCAGGCGGCCTATTTCAGGCACACCTTCTTCACGCCGGTCAAGCCCGGCGACGTGCTGACCAACGGGGTCTTACGGCTGTGGGTCGACGATGGCGCGATCGTCTACCTCAACGGGCGGGAGATCCTGCGGGTGCGGATGCCGGCCGGCGCGGTGACGCACACCACCTATGCGAGTGCGCTGGCGAGCGGGCGGGGCCTGTGGGAGACGTTTACGGTGCCGGTGGACGCGCTGCGGCAGGGCACGAACGTGCTGGCGGTGGAGGTGCACCAGTACAACGCCAGCAGCTCCGACCTGGTGCTCTGGGCCGAGCTGTCGCTGCGTCCGCGCGGCCAGCACACCAACTTCAAGATCAGCGCCGGCAATGAGACCGTGACGCTGAGCGACCCGTCGGGCGCGCCGGTCGATGTCGCGCCGGCCCTGAGCGTGCCGCGCGACGCCTCCTTCGGGCGCGCGGCCGGTGACGCCGACGGGCCCTGGCTGATGTTTTCCCTGCCGACGCCCGGCGCGCCCAACGGTGCGGGCTATATCGGGCTGCTGGAGCCGCCCGTGTTCAGCGTCGCGCCGGGCTTCTATGCGGGGCCGGTGACCGTGGCGCTCACGCATGCCGACCCCGCTGCGGAGATCTACTACACGTTGGACGGCTCGACGCCTACCAACACGGTGACCGCGAGCTGCTTCCGCTACACGGTGCCGCTCGTGCTGACCAACCGTAACGGTGAGGCCAACGGCGTCTCGCTGATCCGAACCAACCCGCCGGAGATGGCGGCGAACTCCTATGGCTGGGTGGCGCCGCAGGGGCTGGTGCCCAAGGTGAACGTGGTCCGCGCCACGGCGTTCAAGCCCGGTTTCCACTCGCCCCGTTCGGCTGCGGGGGCCTGGCTGGTGGGCGGCGCGCCGCTGCTGCACACGCTGAAGGTCATCTCGCTCCAGTCCGACTATGCGGACCTTTTCGGTGATCCGCGCGGCCTCTTTGTGCCAGGGGACATCTACAACACGCTGGGCTGGAACGGGCATGCGGTCGGGCTGCCGAACGCGAACTACTTTCAGCGCGGCGACGAATGGGAGCGTCCGGTCCACTTCCAGATGTTCGGCACGGACCGCGCGCTGGCGGTGTCGCAGCTCATGGGCGCGCGCAACCACGGCGGCTGGTCGCGCGCGGCGGCTCAGAAGACCCTGCGCTTCTACGCGCGCGCCGAATACGGTGACAGCCAGGTGGACGCGCCGCTCTTCCCTACGCAGACGGACACAGGTTTCAAGCGCTTCCTGTTGCGGAACAGCGGTAACGACTGGAGTTCGGTCGGCTTCCGCGACGCGATGATGCAGTCGCTCTTCCGGCCGCTGGCGCGTACCGACACGCAGGACTACGAGCCGGCCGTGGTGTACGTGAACGGCGAGTACTGGGGGTTCCAGAATATCCGCGAGCACTACAGCAAGTACTATCTGGAGCGTCGCTACGGCGTCGATCCGGATGCGGTCGACCTGCTCAAGGCGATGGTCAGCACCGAGGCGATGGAGGTCGAGGAGGGTGACGACCTCGACTACAGGGAGGTCCTGTCCTATGTGAAGACCAACGACCTGTCGCTGGCTCACCACTATGCGTGGGTCGAGTCGCGCATGGACCTCGACAACCTGATCGACCATTACGCCTGCGAGATCTATTGCTGCAACACGGACTGGCCCGGCAACAACCTCGGCGTCTGGCGTGTGCGCACCTCCTATAACCCGTCCGCGCGCTACGGCCACGACGGACGCTGGCGCTGGCTGATGTACGACACCGACCACGGGTTCGGCCTCAGCAGCAGCGTCGGCCAGGACATGATGTTCCAGGCGCGGCGCAGCTCGCGCGGCGTCTGCCAGCCGCACTTCGACCGCCTGCTGGCCAACACCGATTTCAGGAACCGGTTTGTGAACCGCTTCGCCGACCTGGCCAACTCGGCGTTCAAGCCCGCGCGTGTGCAGGGGATCATCACTGCGATGGCGGCCCGCTACGACGCCGAGGTGCCGCGCCACATCGCCCGCTGGAGCCGCATGGGCGACTATGCGGGGTGGGCTTCCCGTGTCAACGGACTCAGGACTTTCGCGGGGAACCGTCCGGCCTATGCCCTCACGAACATCGTCAACGAGTTCGCGCTCGGGGGCATGGCGCGGCTGACGCTCGACCTCACCAACGGCGCGGGGCGGATCACGGTGAACTCGCTGACGATCGACGCCGCGACGCCGGGGCTGGACGTGCCCGCCAAGCCCTACCCGTGGAGCGGCAACTATTTTAAGACGGTGCCGGTGACCGTCAGCGTCACGCCTGACCCCGGCTTCGCTTTCGTGCGCTGGGAGACGCCGTCCGGCCCGTGGCCGGACGCGGCGCTGACCCTGACGGTGACCAACGCCCTCCTGTTGCGGGCGGTACTGGAGCCTGCGGTGCTGCCGCGCGTGACGGTCAACGAGGTGATGGCCGAAGCGACCAAGGCCGGAGGCCTCACGCACCCTCTGACCGGCAGCGCGGAGGACTGGTTCGAGCTGCTGAATGAGAGCCCCCGGCCTGTGGCGCTTGGCGGGTACTGGCTGGTGGACAGCCAGGCGGACAACGCGTGCCGCATACCGGACGGCGTGACCCTCCAGCCGGGGGCCTGCCTGCGTGTCTGGACGGGCGGCAGTCTGACGCTGGGCATGAATCCCGACGGCTCGCTCAACACGACGTTCGGCCTCGGCAAGAGCGGCGACGCGGTCGCGCTGCAGACGCCCGACCGGGCCACGGAGCTGGACCGGGTGAGCTTCGGCTCGCAGGCCTCGAACGTGAGCCAGGGGCGCTGGCCCAACGGCTTGTCCGGCGCGTGGGTGAGCTTCACGAAGCCGACGCCCGGCCTGCCCAACCGCAGCCCCGCCGCGACGTCCGGCCTGCTTCCCGCGTACGCGGTGCAGGCCGTGGCGGCCGAGCAGACGCTGACGTTGCCGTTCGCGCCTGCGGCGGCGGTGTCGCAGGCGGTCTATACGGTGGTCGAGGGGCCGGCCGGGGCGGCGGTCGACGCATCCGGCATGTGGTCCTGGACGCCGCCGCTCACGCTCGGCTCGGGGGTCTACGCTTTTCGGATCGCCCTGATGGGCCTGCTGGACGGTGCGGCCGTGACAGACGAGACCACGCTGCTGGTCGCGGTGAGCAACACGCAGCGGTTCCTCATCGAGGGTCTTGCTGTCCCGCACACGGGCGGCGCGGTCACGGGCGGCGGCGCGTTCGCCGACGGCGATCCGGTCACGCTGACGGCGGTGCCGGAGGAGGGGTGGCGGTTCACGGGCTGGGGCGACGGGCTGACGTCCCTCAGCCGGTCGTTCGTGGCGCGGCGCGACGCCTCCTACACGGCGCGTTTCGCCTATGGGCTGCTGGCGCCCGAGTGGGCCAGCGGCACGGTCGAGGCCGGTTTGCCTCTGCTCTACTGGAGCGCCGTTGCGGGGGCGCAGCGTTATACGGTGAGCCGAGCCGCTTCGGCGGCGGGGCCGTTCGTGCCGCTCGCCACGCTGGCCAACAACGTCTATGTCGACGTCGCGCCGCTGGCGGGCATTGACGCCTTTTACACGGTCACGCCGCTGCGTGAAGATACGGAGGGGCCGGTCTCCAGGGTGTTCCAGGCGGTGGCGGGAGGGACGGTGCGCAAGCTGTCGGGCACCGTCATCGGTTCGCTCCTCTCGTACAACAACGGCGGGAACACGCGCGAGAAGGTGTTCGACGGCGACATCAACACGTTCTACGACGCGCTGGCGGACGGCGGCTGGCCGGGCCAGGACTACGGGACGGAGGGCTGGCGGCGCCTGGCCTACCTGCGTTTTGCGCCGCGTTCGAACTTCCCTGGGCGTATGGTCAACGGCCGGTTCCAGGTGTCGGCGGTGTCTGACGGCACGGACACGTTCGAGTCGCCGGAAACGTTGTATACGGTCACTTCGCAGCCGGCCGCGGGGGTCTACACCACGGTGCCGCTCAACCTCGACCGCCGTTTCCGCTATCTGCGGTATCTGCCGCCCGCGGGTGGCTGGGGCAATATCGCGGAGCTGGAGGTGTACGGTCACGACACGGTGCCGGACACCCCGTACGCACTCGCGGCGACCTCCGGTGTGCGCTCGGTCGCGCTCGCGTGGGCGGGTGTGGAGAGGGCGGCGGGGTACCTGGTCTGGCGTGCGTCGGCCTCCGACGGCCCCTATACGGCTGTCGCGCTGGCCACGGCATGCGGCTATACGGAGGGGGGGCTTCCGGACGGGACAAACCTGTTCTTCCGCGTGTCGGCCGTGAACGGCCATTCTCTCAGCACGGCCACGGTGGCGCAGGCCGTCCAGACACTGCCGCCGCCGGCGGCCCCGGCTTTCGCCGCGTCGGCAGGGGGTATGCCGGGGTTGCGGCTGGCGGAGGGCCGCGTCACGTTGCGTCTCTCGGGCGCCCTTGATCCGCGGCTCGAGCTGGTCTGCTCGGAGACGCTTGACTTGCCGGTCAGCCAGTGGGCTCCGGTCGGCGGCGGGGCGGTGTCGGAGCCTGACCCGGCCGACGGATCGGTGGCGGTATCGATCAGCACGGACGCGCCCCGGTTGTTCTTCGCGGTGCGGCTGAAGGCGCAGTGAGCAGGGGCTGGGCGCGCGTGCGAGCAGGAAGGGGAGAGTGTTCTATGGGGTTTCGGCATGGGCGTGCGGGCGCGGTGGGGGCCGCCTGTCTCTTTCTGACGGTCTCCGGGGCGGTCGCTCTGGAACGGGAGGAGGTCGAGGCCGGGCTCAAGCGTGCGGCCGGCTTTTTCCGCGAGCGGGTGGCCACCGAGGGCGGGTACCTTTGGGCGTATAGTGAGGATCTCGCGTTGCGCGAAGGCGAGAATGCGGCGGACGACCGCTGCGTGTGGGTGCAGCCGCCCGGGACGCCGACGGTCGGGCTGGCCTACCTGCGGGCGTGGCGGGCGACAGGCGACCCTTTCTATCTCGAGGCGGCCCGTGACGCGGGGCGGTGCCTGGTGCGGGGGCAGCTCCGCGGCGGCGGCTGGCCCTACATGATCCCGTTCGATGCCGGGCGCCGGGCCAAGCTGGACCTCAGGACGGAGCCGCCCTCCAAGGGCAAGTCGGTCAAGCGGTATTCGGTACTGGACGACAACACGACGCAGGAGGCGCTGCGGTTCCTGGTGCTGCTCGATGAGGCGCTGGGGTTTCAGGACGCGGGCGTGCATGAGGCCGCACGATATGGGCTGGATAAGCTGCTCCAGGCCCAGTTCCCCAACGGCGCGTTCCCCCAGGTCTTCCAGCCTGATCCGGTCTATGACCCTGCGGCCTATCCGGTCAAGCGTGCCGAGTACCCGCCGGAAGGGGTGGCGCCGACGCATGAGAAGGACTATCACGTCTATTACACCTTCAACGATAATCTGGTGCGGGATGTCAACCGCGTGCTCTTCGCGGCTTGGGAGGTATACACCAACGACGTCTATCTGGCGGCGGCCAGGCGTGCGGGCGAGTTTATCCTGATGGCGCAGATGCCGGAGCCCCAGCCGGCGTGGGCGCAGCAGTACGACTTTCAGATGCGGCCCTGCTGGGCCCGTAAGTTCGAGCCCGCAGCGGTGACGGGCGGCGAGTCGCAGCACTTGCTGCGGGCGCTGGCCGAGCTGTATCTGGTGACCGGCGACGCCCGCTATCTGGAGCCGATGCCGCGCGCGGTGGCCTATCTGAAACGGTCGCGCCTGCCGGACGGCCGTCTCGCGCGGTTCTACGAGCTGCGGTCGAACCGGCCGCTCTACTTCACGCGGGACTACCGGCTGTGCTATACCGACGATGACATGCCGACGCACTATGCGTTCAAGGTCGACTACGGCGTGGACGAGGCCGGGCTCGCGGAGCTGCCGACGCTGACGGAGGCCGCCCGCGGCCGGCTGCGCGACCGTTTCCGGCTCCAAGGATACCGGAGCCTCGGCCCGGGCGGGTCAGGCGAGGAGGCGGCCGTGACCCGGGTCTTGAAGGGGCTGGACGGCCGTGGCCGCTGGGTCGAGGAGCGGCCGCTCAAGGCGGCGGCCGGGAAACGCGTCAAGGCGCTCTCCTGCGAGACGTTCGTGCGCAACCTGGCCACGCTCTGCGCATATCTGGAGCGTGACGCGAACGGCCGCTGAGGCAGGCACCGATTTTCTTTCTTACGCGCGCACTATGATTTGCCATCCTGCGACAGGACGTGTTAGAATGATACATTTGTAAGGTTAGGAGTATGTGTGTTTGCCCGTAAGAAGTCTGCGCAACGGGATCTGGTCACGCGCTATGAGGCCAAGTATGTCATTCCGCAGGGGAGTATTCCCGCGGTCCGTGACTTTATTCGGCCTTTTTGTGCGCCAGACCCCTATGCTCGCGGTTTTCCGCCGGAATACAGGATCACGACGCTTCAGTTGGATGATCCGTCCTACTCGCTGCACTATGCCAAGGAGTGGGGGGCGATCAACCGTTTCAAGCTGCGGGTCCGCACGTACGGGGAGATCGGGTCGGCGCCGGTCTTTGCCGAAGTGAAGGCCAAGCTTGAGGACACCATCGAGAAGAGCCGTGTGGCGATCCCGTTCGCGGTCTGGGGCAAGGAACTCCTGTTCGGCGTGCGGCTGCCGGACTGTTTCAAGAACGAGCGGCAGGAGATGGACTTCCTGCAGTTCAAGCGGCTGGTCTGGGAGCTGGGCGCGCGACCGGTGACGCTGGTGCGGTACGTGCGCGAGTCGTACATCGGCACGGTGGATCGATATGCGCGTGTGACCTTCGACCGCAAGCTGCAGTATCAGATGACCTCTTCCTGGACGGATTTCGGCCGCAGCGGCACGTGGCGCAACATGGACTCCACCGAGGCGCAGGGCTTCGGGCTGACCTATTCCGGGTGTGTCATGGAGGTTAAGCACCTGTCGCAGATGCCGGTCTGGATCCTCGACATGATCGAGCGGTTCCAGTTGCGGCGCAGCGGCAACTGCAAATATTCGACGGCCGTCTGGCGCGAGGGGCTGTTCTGCGGGTATCCTGAAACGAATGAGGCGACCGCGGAGGAGCTGGCCTTGGCCGGAGCTTGAACGGAAGGGAGTGTCGGTGAGAGCGGACGATTATCTTTCGATGTTTTTTGGCGCGCAGGAGGCTTTGACCCCGCAACTGGTCGCGGGCGGGCTGATCCTCAGCTTTCTGCTGGCCATGGTGTTCGCCATGGTTTACCAGTTCACCTTCCGCGGTTTCACCTACTCGCGCTCGTATATCCATTCGATGGTCCTGGGCAGTATGGTGACGTGCATGCTGATCATGGCGGTGGGCAGCAACCTCGCGCGCGGCATGGGCATCCTGGGGACGCTGGCGATCATCCGCTTCCGCACGCCGGTCCGCGACCCGCGCGACGCGATGTTCCTCTTCGCCTGCCTCGGCGTGGGGATCGCCTGCGGCGCGGGCATGCCGCTCGTGGCGGCGCTCGGCACGCTGGTGATCAACGTGGCGGCGCTGGCCCTGCACTGGCTGCCGTTCGCCTCGCGTCGCGAGTATGAGGGCCTGCTGCGTTTTATCGCGCAAACCAATGATTCGGCCTCCGAGCAGCTTGTGCGCGAGACGCTCGTACGCTATTGCGCCTCGTTCTTCCTGCTGGGCATGCGTGACGCCGAGCAGGGCGAGAGCGTCGAATATTCCTATCAGGTGCGGCTCATCGATCCGTCCTATCAGCGGGATCTGGTGGAGGCGCTCAAGAAAGCGGAAGCGTTCGCGGACGTGACGCTGCTGATGCAGCGTACGACGGTTGAACTTTGAGGGCTGTTGACGTATGACGACCACATACCAGCGTAAGCGGCTGAAGGTGCCTTTCAGGGTCAGGGTGCTGCGGTTCTCGCGGGCGCTCCTGCTCCTGGGCGTGTTCGCCCTGATTCCGGTCTTCCTCTGGCACCAGATGCGGGATTCGTACCAGACCCGGTTTACCGGCGTCGCGGAGGCCGAGGCGGAGACGGTCGGCGCCGTGGCGGCCGCGCGGATCGTGTCGGTCGAGGTGCAGCCCGGGCAGCCGGTGCGGCCCGGCGACGTGCTGGTGCGGCTGGACCCTGCGGACCGCGCCCTGGACGTGGCCTTGCAGGAGGCGCGCCTGGCGGACTACGCGCAGGGCGTCCTGCGTTATGAGCAGGGCGTCCTGCGGGACCGCCAGTCCCTGCTGGAGGCGGAGCGGCGCTGCCGTCAGGCGGTGCAGGAGGCCGAGGTCGCGCTGGAGGCCGAGAAGCTCAATCGGGCGCGGGACGAGGCCGAGCGCGACGGCCTGCTGGCCGAGATCGAGCGTCTCGGCGCGCTGGTCGCGAAGCGGCTGGTGAGCGAGGTGGAGCTGGCCGGCCTGCGGCCCAAGGCCGAGGCGCTCGCCCAGACGGTGGCGCGGTACACCCCCTTGATCGAGGCGCACCAGCGCCGCCTCGCACGGGCGACGCAGGATCTCGCCGAGATACGGGCGAGCATCGAGGCGTACGGACGGTCCGGCGGCACGAAGGGAGAGGCTTTGGCTCTGGCCGAGAGCGCCTTCCGTAAGGCCGCGCAGAGCGAGCCATACGTGCTGCGCGCGACGCGTGCGGGTGTGGTCTCGCGCGTGCAGCGCCAGTCGGGTGATGTGGTGGTGGCGGGCGAGCCGATCGTGCGTGTGGCCGCCACCGGGACGCTGCACATCGTCGGGTTGCTGACCGCGCGCCAGGCCGAGGCGCTGAAGCCGGGCGACAAGCTGAAGGTGGCGCGTGTCGGTGCGCGCGAGGGGCTGGGGCAGACCGCGGAGGTCGAGGCGCTCGAGCCGGAGGTGCTCGACCTGCTCGACCCGTTCAACCCGGCGCCGCGGTATTCCGTCAGGGGCCGCCGCGTGCGGCTGCGCGTGACGGAGGGCGGTTCGCTGGTGCCCGGCGAGACAGTGGCACTGCGTCCTGTGCGGCAGGAGTCGTGGCTTGAAAGCGTGAAACGGATCTGTCAATTCTCGAGCCATAGGCCTGCCGCGCTGTGAGCGGTGCGGGCGGCTTCTGTAGGACGTATGACGTGATGATGCGCGTGTCTGTACTGAGGGTGTGTGTCGGCGCGGGGCTGTCGGTCGCGGTGGCGGGATGCGCCCATCTGGCGCGGCAGGCGGCGGCGCCGCAAGCCCAGGAGCCGTCTTGCGCGGTTGCCGCGGCCGCCACCCATGCGCCGGCCGCTACGGCCCCGTGTGAGGTCGAGGTGCCCGCTGACGGGTTCGGCTGGGATGAGGTCGCGCGCTTGGCGGCCAGCCGTTCGCGCGAGGCTGGCGCGCTGTTGCTCGACGCGGTAACCGAACGGCGGCAGGCGGCTGTGGATACGGCTTGGCGTAACCCGCAGCTTCGCGCGGGCTGGAGTGTCGGCGACGCGGACGAGGAGACCCCCGGCCGGACCGGCATGCGGACCTATCCGGACGAGCCCGGCTCGCCCACGCGACCCTTCACTCGCAACCGCGAGTGGAGCGAACGCTCCTCCGATAGCGCCATGGCCGGGCTGCGCGTGTATGTGGCCAACCCCTTTGTCAACCGTTGGTTGCGAAAGCGGGGCGAGGCCGCCGCGCAGGCCAAGGAGGAGGAGTCGCGCGAGGTGGGCTTTGCGCTCTTCTGTGAAGTGCGCGCGCTCTGCCTGGAGGCCGAGATGCTGCGCGAGGAGGCGGTGCTGCTCCAGCAGATGGCCGCGTTACGCGAACAGGCCTGCGAGGTGCGGCGCGAGCAGTCCGAGGCGGGGATCGTCACGGCGCTCGAGCAGATCCGCGCGGAGACGCGGCTGGCCTCCTTGCGGTCTGAGATGAGCGAGCGCCTGGCCACCCGGCAGCAGCTACTCAGGCGGATCGCGGTGCTGGCCGGCGTGCCGCCCGAGTCGCTACGCCTGAAGCCGCGCGAGGGCTCACGTCGGCTGAGCGACTCCCTTTTGGATGCGGCCGCGCTGACCGAGCTGGCCTGCCTGCGCCGTCCAGACCTGGCGCGGCTCCGGCGCGAGGTGGAGGCCGCCGGTTTTGAGGTCGCCTCGGCCGAGGCCGGACGAATCCCGTGGTTCGAGCATGTGGAAGGTCGCTATGACGACGGCCGCGCGGTGACCCGCTCCACTGAGGCGAATGTCAGCGGGAGCGACCGCGCGGAACGGGATGAGACGGAGTGGCAGGTGCGGCTTGCGGTGACCCTCCCCGTGTTCAGTTGGATGGGGGACGAGGTGCGGCTGAGCCGGAGCAGGCGGGCAGCCGCCGAGGCGCGCGAGCGCGGCCTGCTGGACGAGATCGTCCGCGAGGTCGAGGGGGTCTTGCAGGACTACCGGGAGGCGCGCGCCGAGCGCGACCGGTGCGTCATGGAGCGTGAGCGCCTGCTGACGGTGATGGCAGGGCGGATCGACGCGCTGGCCGCCGAGCCGACGGTGCGGCGCGAGGATATCTTGGAGGCGCGCGAGGAGCTGCTGCGTTTTGTGCGCGTCTGCCTGCGGGCGGAACAGGAGTGCCTGCGGCTTGAACAGCATCTGGAGTCCGTGAGCGGCGGGCCGCTTCAGCAACCCTGACCGGGTGTGGCGGCCGTACAGAGGTGAGATATGGTTAAATCGATCCGTGTGGTGGCCGGTGTGGTGTCGGCCGTTCTTCTGTCGCAGGGCGCGCTCGTCGTCAATGAGGTGTGCTACGACAATTCGGTTGTCGCCGATGAGACCGGCAACCGCTCCTCCGACTGGATTGAGCTGTATAACTCGGGGCCAGCCGCAGTCAACCTGAACGGCTACGGCTTGGCTGACACCTCCCCCTATGACGAGGCGAAGGGGGTGCGGCTCCCCAACTATACCTTGGCGCCCGGCGGGTTCCTGCTGATTTATGCGAACAGCGACCTGCCCGAG
Source organism: Verrucomicrobiota bacterium (assembly GCA_022704145.1). GTDB lineage: Bacteria > Verrucomicrobiota > Kiritimatiellia > RFP12 > UBA1067 > JAKJGY01. Next base: position 3,174 of record JAKJGY010000055.1, on the reverse strand, counting down.
TATACCGTCTGGACGAACGCGCCCGATTCTGCGCTGATCGCCGAGAACGCGACCTGGAAGTTCCGGTCTGCCGCCACGGCCCCGGACGCCACCTGGAAAGCGAAGACCTTTGACGATGCCTCCTGGTCGCGGGGGATGTCGCCTCTGGGCTACAACGACACGAAGCAGCATCTGGACTGTGCCACCGTCCTGAACCATGGGGGCGACCCCGCCAACCGTTATCCGGCGGCCTATTTCCGGCACGCCTTCCTCGTGGCGAACCCGTCGGAGGTCACGGGCTTGCAGATGACCGCGCGTGTCAACGACGGCATGGTGGTCTACCTCAACGGCCAGGAACTCTATCGGCACAACATGCAGGGCGGGGCTGTCAGCCACGACACCCTGGCCTCGGCCTCGCTCCCCTCCACGCTCTGGGTCTCGGCCCTGCTGGCCACCAACGGGCTGCTGCAGGGCACGAATGTGCTGGCGGTCGAAGTCCATCAGTTCGCGCTGAACAGCCCCGACCTGATCTTCGACCTGAGCCTGACCGCGCGTGTTAACAAACAGATCCCGATCATACACGGCCAGTTCGGGCTGAGCAAGGAGGGCGAGAACGTCCACCTGTTCGACCCAGCGAATATCCGTATCCAAAGGTTCGACTCGCCGGGCTATGAGATCGGCAAGGACAAGACCTACGGCCTGGCGGTAGATGGCAACAGCGCGCTGTACCGCGTGTACGCGAAGCCTACGCCGGGGCTGTCCAACGCGACCTACCTCCGGAAGTATGAGGAGACCCTGACCACGCAGCGGCCGACCTTCTCCGTGCCGCCGGGGTTTTATCAGTCGGGCCAGAGCGTGACGCTCTATGCTGCCGGTTCGAATCTGAAGATCTATTATACCCTGGACGGCGGCGACCCTTGGCTCGCCTCCTCTTTTGTGCCCAGTGGCAGCTCGCTGTCGCTGGAGGCTGCAGCGCCTGCGACGGCGGGGCTGTCCTGGCTGCGGACCAACCCGGCCGAGATAGCGGACGTGGTGCCGGGCGCCTCCTGGCAGGCGCCTCTGGGCAGCGTGCGGAAAGCGGTCGTGCTGCGGGCGATCACGGTCGACTCGTCCGGCAAGTTCTGCTCCCCGGAAACGCGCGGCACCTATTTCATCGGCGCGGCCTTCACGAACCGGTCGTTGCCGGTCGTCTCGCTCATTACAGACACGAACCGGCTGTTCGGCTTTACCGAGGGGATTTATGTGCCCGGCAAGCAGTATGCCGACTCGCCTGTGGGGTACGGCGCCAATAAATGGGGCAAGCCCTACGCCAACTATCACCTGGATAGCGAGGGGCTCGAATGGGAGCGTCCGATCCACGTCGAGCTTTTCGAGAACGGCCAGACGACCGCCTCGGTGGCGCAGGTCATGGGCGCGACGATGCACGGCGGCGGCACGCGGGCCATCCCTCAGAAGACGCTCTACCTTCTGTCGCGTCAGTCTGAGTACGGCAGCGAGCGGGTGAACCATACGCTCTTTCCGGGCGAGGTCGACGGCGCCACCCATAAGCGCCTGCTGCTGCGGAACAGCGGCAACGACTGGTACGGCACCGATACGGGGGTCGCCACCTTGATGAAGGACGCGGTCCTGCACCGCATCGTCCGCGGTCTCGACATTTCGGTGATGGCCTACCGCCCGGCGGTCGCGTACCTCAACGGCGAGTATTGGGGCATCCACAACCTTCGCGAAAGCTATGACAAGCACTACCTCGCGACGCGTTACGGGCTCGATCCGGAGAATGTCGACATTCTGATGCACGTGGAGGATTCTCTCGATAACGAGAAGGTGCAGATCAAGCGGATCGACGGCGATAAGGGGGCTGACGAGGAGTACGAGGCGCTGATCGCCTGGATCCAGACGAACGCGCTCAGCGTGGCGGCCAACTATCGGCAGGTCCAGCAGTGGATCGATGTGACCAACCATATCGACTATATCGTCGCCGAGACGTTCTTCGCGAACACCGACTGGCCGATCAACAACTGCGATTTCTGGCGGGCGCACACCAACCAGGTTGCGACGTGCGGCCGTTACGGCGATACGCGCTGGCGCTGGATGCTCTATGACTTGGACGTCGCGGGGGAGCGCGGGGCCGGGTTCGACATGTTCGCGTATCTGAGTGACAACGACATGACCGGCGGGCGCGAGCCGGGGTTCCTGATCAACCAGCTCTGGGCGAACGACGATTTCCGTCGCGCCTTCGTGACCCGTTACGCCGACGCGCTGAACACCGTCTTCCGGCCTGAGCGGACGGAGGCCGTCATCCGCGAGGCGGCGGCCGCCATCGAGCCCGAAGTCGAGACGCATTTCAGTCGCTGGGGGCGCGCGCACACGCGCGCCGACTGGCAGGCGTCGGTCAACAGCGCGCTGGTGCAGTTCACGGCCACGCGGCATGCGGCGTCCTGGTCGCACCTGAACGCGTTCTTCGGTCTGGGCGGCACCGGCTGGCTGACGGTGCGGAACAGCGACCCCGGCGGCAGCGGCGGTTACCTGTCCGTCAACGGCGTCCCGCTCGTGCCGGGTACGCCGGGCGTCACCAACCGCGCCTGCTGGTCCGGACAGTATTTCCGGAATGTGCCGGTGTCGGTGCGGGCGGTGCCTGAGGCGGGCTATGTGTTCGCGGGCTGGGAGGGCGCGCCCGAGGCGGGCGCGGCCATCGAGGTCGCGGTCTCGGCTGTGCCGCAGGAGCGCGTGGCGCGCTTCCTGCCAGAGGGCGCCAGCGGCTGCGTGGCGGCGCTGGACGCGCAGGGCGGCACGGTCTCCCAGACCAATAAGTTTGTGGCCGTCGGCTACGCCTACGGGGCGTTGCCGGTGCCGGCCCGCGCGGGGCACGTGTTCGGCGGGTGGTGGACGGCCGCAGGCGGGGCGGGCGCGCGCGTGACGGACGCGACCGTGGTGACGGCCCTCGCCGACCACACGCTGTACGCGGCGTGGACCGCCGCCACCTACACGGCGACGTTCGACGCGCAGGGCGGCACGGTCACGCCGGCGCAGGCCACGGTCACGTTCGGCGAGGCCTACGGGGCGCTGCCGGTGCCGGCCCGCGCGGGGCACGTGTTCGGCGGGTGGTGGACGGCCGCAGGCGGGGCGGGCGCGCGCGTGACGGACGCGACCGTGGTGTCGGCCCTCGCCGACCACACGCTGTACGCGGCGTGGACC
>JAKJGY010000257.1 GCA_022704145.1 Verrucomicrobiota bacterium | reverse complement strand
GTAGTCCTCGCCCTGGCCGCGGATGATCTCGACGTCCTCCCCCTTGCCCTTCCGCCAGCGCGCGGGAATCCAGCCGTTGGCGACGAGCTTGAGGCGCGCATCCTCGTCGAGGGTCATGCCGTAGAGCGTCATCATCTCGCCGCGCGTCATCAGTATCTTCCGGCCGTCGGCCAGTTCGACCTCGCGCGGCTGGTAGGAGAGGTCGAGCATGTCCCGGCGCGTGAAGCCGAGTTCCGCGATCTTCGCGTCGAACGCCCGCAGGTCGCCGCCCTCCAGCGTCAACTGCCGCTCGTTGGCGTCCAGGAGGTTGCTCCAGAGCACCGTGCCGATGGCGCCGGACTCGTTGCCGCCCGCGAGCAGCAGCGCGCGGCGGTTCTGCGAGGCGGTGAACCAGCCGAGGCGCTGCAGCATGCCGCCCTTCTCCGGGTCGCCCAAGGCGGCCTGGGCCAGCGCCGGCCGAGCGGCCTTGACCTCGGCGGCGGCGGCCTCGGCCGCCTCTTCGCGCCGGATCTTGTGCCCCTCCGCGATGGCCTCCTTCGCGAGATCGTCCTCGGCGAGGATCTCGCGGGCTCGCTCGGTCTTCTCCCGCAGCGTCTCCAGCGGCAAATCCTTGAGGTTCGCGAAGTCGATGCCCTCGATCAGGGCTTCCATCGCCCGGCGCTGCTCCGGGACCATGCGCCGCAGGCCGCGGCGGGCCAGACCCTCGGATGTGATCTCGATCTTCTGGCCGTTGGGCAGGCGCTTCTCGACTGTGCGCCCGCCGAAGAGCGTGGTCATTTCCGCGCGGTAGTAGGCGCGCAGGTCGCGCTCGATAGCCGTGCGGGCCGCTTGCAGGAGGGTTGCAGGCCCCAGGGCGTCCATGCGGGTTTCGGTCTCCAGCGCCGTCCACTGGGCCTTGTCGAGGCCGAAGAGCCGCCGCAGCTCCGCCGCGGCCGCCGCCGCGCGCTGGGGCGCCGGGGCCTGCTGGATGGAGGTCTCGATCTGGCCGAGCTCGCCGAGCATGCGCCGGTTGACCGCCGCGTTGCGCGCGCGCCAGTCGGTCGGCAGCGGAAGCTGCGAACCCATGAGGCGCTTCACACGGGCGTTTAGCGCCTCGCGCAGCATCCGCGTCAGGTCCAGGGACGTGCGCGACTCGCGCCCGCGCTGCCGGCCGATGGCCAGGGCTTCGCGCATGAGATCGCCCACGGTGGCCTGCTCGTCCGCCCGGCGCCCGGCGATGGTCTCGTAGGTCTTGCGCGCCGCGTCGAGCCCGGCGGCCTTGCCGGCGGCCTTGTCAGCCTGCGCCCTGGCCGAGGCACGCTTGAGGCGCTGCATCTCGCGCGCCAGGCGCGTCATGCGGTCGCGCTCGATGGCGCGCGTGATCTCAATACGCCTGGGGGTGTGGCGCTCCAAATCCGCCACCTTCTGCGCCAGGTCGGCGATTGCGTCCCAGTCGGGCGCGCCGTCGGCGGCCGGCGGCACGGAGCCGGAGCCGTAGGGGACGCCCGATTCGCGGACGCCATACGGCGACGGGGATTCGTGCAGGATGTCATCACGCGCCGGGTTGAACCGCTCCGACAGCGGGATCACCCGGCCTGCGGCATCATACGTCACGGGGTCGGCGGACTTGATGTCAGAGAAGCCGCCTTCGATCTTTACTGGAAACAGCAGTAGCGGTTCTCCGTCCGCTCCGTCGTAATATGGATTTCGGAATCCGGCAACGTATTGTCTCGTCCCTCTCCGAGAAAGCATGTCGTCATAGAATCCGCTGGGGGGCTCGCGGTTTGTGTCAATCGGCAGAACGGATACGCCGTATTCGACTGTACCTGATGCCGCATCCCGCGAAAGTCCATTAGGCGGAATGTCGCCAATCCGATAGGCAACAGTTGGCACGAGTTCGTCCTCACCGTACCCGCGCCAGCCAAGTTCGTACATGATTTGCGCCAACTTGCCGTCCGGGAAGTCGGGGGCTTGTGCCCGCATTTCATGGACGCTCATATCCCGATACGCTCCAGCCTGCTTGTGGGTTGCGGCCAGCGCCCGGCCGCGTTGCAAAGCATCTCGCATTTCTTTGGGGATGGAAGGGACACGCGAGACAAAATACTTCCCGAAACGGACCTTGCCGGCCCTCTTCGCCGCCTCGGCCACCATCCTCTGCGCGGTCGCCGTGTCGCCCGACTCGACGGCCCGCATGTACGCGGCATCCTGCTCCGGCGTCACGGCGGAGCGCGCCCCGCCGTACTGCGCGGCCTCCTCGGCGACATAGGCGGCCAACGCCTCGCGGAGGATGTTGTCGCTATCAGGGTTGAACCGCTCGCTAAGCGGGATCACCCGGCCAGCGTCGTCGCGTGTCACGGCGTCGGCGGACTTGATCTGCGAGGGGGAGAAGGCGATCCACTCGTGGGCGAGTGACCAATTCCTGTCTACGCCGTCATATCCTTGCGCTTCAAGGCGTGCCCTTATCTCTGCGCCATCTCTCCCTTTAAGAAGATACCGCTTTCCGTCAATTCCTCTGTGCGTTCCAGCGCCTCGCTCCATCCCTGCGTCTGGAACATAACGCGCCGCGTTCTCTTGGTCTCTGCCAGCCATCTTCGATAGGCGCAAGTAGTATGCGTCTGGTTCATACTTGGAACCAAGAGGGCCGGCCATTCCGACCGCTCTCGCATACTCCTTTGTATCTGTGAAGTACGTTCCTGGAATGTCGTTGCCGGTTAGTTGCCCTTGCCGATTTGTGTCGAACTCTGTTGGACGAGCTTTACTGCGCGTCCCATGCCACACGGGTCCCACGTTGTACCCCGCCGCCCGCGCCGCCTCGTCCACCATCCTCTGCGCGGTCGCCGTGTCGCCCGACTCGACGGCCCGCATGTACGCGGCATCCTGCTCCGGCGTGACGGCGGGGCGGGCCGCGCTGTACTGCGCGGACTCCTCGGCCACGGAGGCGGAGGGACGGATCAGCACGTCCTCGGGTTTCTGGCCATCCTTGAGCAGACCCTCGCCGCGGAGCATCTTCTCCAGCGTCTCCCAGGGCGGTTCGGCCGCGCGCGCCGCGGGCGTCATCTTCAGGCGGCGCTCGGCCAGGCGCGCCTCGGCCTCGCCGGCGAGGCGGCGGTAGGCGTCGTAGGCGCCGCGCGAGTTGTCCGGATTCTCGATCTCCCACTCCTGGTCGATGATCGCGTCGCGCCGGGCGGCCTTGGCGCGGTAATCGTCGGAATCATACCGGCCGGCCTTCGACAGATCCGAGAGCTCGCGGTTGAGGCGCCACCGCTCCTCCACCAGCGGCGCGAGGATGCTTTCGGCGTCCATGCCACCGCCCTTGTCCCAGACCTCCCAGTCCTGGATGGCATGCTGCACCTCGTGGGCCAGCACGCGGCCCCAGTCGGTTTCGCGCGGACCGGTCAACGATATGTGCCCGTGCTTTTCGTCGAACGAAGCCTCGGGGCGGCCCGTCGCCACGCGCCGCTCGACGGTGATCCTGCGCATGCGCGGATAGGCGGCGAAGAGGGCGGGATGGTCGATGACCGACGCCAGGGGCTGTGGCTCCTTCTCGGCCCGCGTCAGGCCGGCGGGCTTGAGCATCCGCCTGCTGGTGTCGAGCTCAAAGCGCCATTCGCCGTCCGGACCGCGCCAGAATCCGGTTTCGCGCCAGACGGCTTCGCGGTCGGCCCCGGCCTTCTCCATGGTCTCGGCGCGGGACGTGTCGGGGGCGTTGCGCGCCAGCGTGCCGGCGAACTCGCGGACTTCCCGGCGCGGCGGCGGCACCAGGCGGCGGCCGCCGTAGGGGGCGGGCTCCTCGGAGACGGAGTCGCCGGGCGCACCGTCGCCGGAGCGGGTGTGCGAGACTCCGGCGCGGTCGCTCCCCGCGTAGACCGCCGCGCGGCCCGCGAGGGTGGAGGCGACGTCGTCGGGGTCGAGCGAGGCGCGGGCCATCGCGAGCGATCCCGGCCGCTGGGGCAGCGGATCCTCGAAGGCGCGCGCGGCCAGCGTCTCGGAGAGGGCCGGATCCACCCGGTCGAGGAACTCCAGGAAGCGCACGTTGTACATGGGCTCGGTCGATGGCCGGAAGGTGCGGCGGACCGCCTCGCCCGGGCGCGGAGGGCCGGGGGGATCGGTGTCGTAGTGCGGGATGAGGTCGTCGGCAAAGCGGCGGGAGCGGCGAGCGAGCGCGTCGAACATCTCCCCCGCGCGCGCGACGGCGCGCGCCTGCTCCGGTGTGAGCGCCACGCGCCGCAGGCCCGGCTGGAACGTCGAGACGAGCGACGCGGAACGGCCGAACGCCCGCGCGGCGGCGCTCCGGCGGTACTCGATGGCGGCATGGCCGGAGAGCTGCGCGTCGGTCAGGCGCTCCGGCGGGGTAGGCTCGTACCGCTGGCGCGCATCGTAATCGTACGGGACGACATCCTCGGCGACGGCACCCTCCGCCGCGGTCTGGGCCGGGCCGGCGACGACCTCGCCCCAGCCGCCCTGCCGGCCCATCTCCCGCTTGCTTTGATAGAGGCGGTCGAACGAGTCTAGCAGCTCCATGCCCGCGGCCTTCACCGCGCTCTCCGCTGCATGGTTGAGCCGCGCGACGCGCACGTCGGCGAAGGAGAAGTCGAGGAAGACGCGGCCGGCCGCCCGATGCCGCAGACCGGCACCGGCGATGCGGGCGGCGAACTGCTCCGGCGAGAGGCCCGCCGCGTCGATGCGCTCGACGGCCACGAGGCGGTTTCTGGAGTCCACCAGCAGCACGTGCACGATCTGCCCGCCGTGCGCCAGCGCCGCCCGGCGCAGGCGCTTGAAGGCGGAGGCCACATGCTGCGCCCGCGTAAACGGCGGCCGCTGGTCGTGCGCCACGACCTCCCAGTCGGCCAGGCGGTCGGTGATCCGCCCGGTCGAATCGCCCGCGCCGCCGTAGGGATCGGCCCCGTCGAACTTGACCAGCCCCCCGCCGCGCTGC
>JAKJGY010000256.1 GCA_022704145.1 Verrucomicrobiota bacterium | reverse complement strand
CCCGCCCGCCAGACGCCGGCTCAAGGCCCGCCGGACCGCCATCATCGCCACCCTCACCCTCGCAGGCGCGCTGCTCGTGCTCGCCTCAGCCCTGACGTTCGTAGGCGGTGGCGCGTCATGACCCCTCCCTCCGCCTGGGGCCTGACGCCCGCCGAATGGGCGCCGCTCTGCCACTCCCTCGGCCTGCCCGCCTACCGCGCCGCCCAGATCGTCACCGCCCTCTACCAGAACTTCGCCCAGTCCTGGCAGGAGGTCACCACCCTGCCCGCCGACCTGCGCGCCCGCCTGGCGGAACGCCTCACCCTCGCGCCGCTCACGACCGCGGCCTGCGACGCCTCGCCCGACGGCGTGCGCAAGCTCCTGCTCGCCTGCCACGACGGCGAACGCGTCGAGACCGTGCTGATCCCCTCCAAGGGGCGCCTCACCCAGTGCCTCTCCACCCAGGTCGGCTGCGCGTTCCGCTGCGCCTTCTGCGCCAGCGGCGCGGCGGGCCGCGTGCGCGACCTCAGCGCCGGCGAGATCGTGGGCCAGGTCATGGCCGCCTGCCAGCTCCTGCGCGCCGAGGCCCCCCCCGCGCCCTCCGCCCCTCGGCCAGGGCCCCGCCCCGCCCTGCCGCGGCCCGGCAACCTCGTGGTCATGGGCATGGGCGAGCCTTTCGACAACTACGACGAGACGCTGCGCGCCCTGCGCATCCTCAACGACCCCAAAGGCCTCGCGATCGGCGCCCGCCACATCACCCTCAGCACCTGCGGCGTGGTACCCGGCATCCGCAGGCTCGCCGAGGAGGGCCTCCAGTTCGAACTCTCCGTCTCGCTGCACGCGCCCAACGACGCCCTGCGCACCCGCCTGATGCCGGTCAACACCCGCTGGCCCCTGGCCGAGCTGCTGGCGACCTGCGCCGACTATACCGCGCGCACCAAGCGCCTCATCACCTTCGAGTACACCCTGGTCCACGAGGTCAACGACCGGCCCCACCACGCGGCGGAACTCGTCCGCCTGCTGCGGGCGCTCCCCTGCAAGGTCAACCTCATCCCGCTCAGCCCGACGCCGGGCTTCGCCGGCCGCCGCCCCGAAGACCGCGTCTGCCTCGCCTTCCTCGACGCGCTGCTCAAGGCCAAGATCGCCACAACCCTGCGCCAGTCGCGCGGCCGGGACGTCGACGCCGCCTGCGGCCAGTTGCGCTTACGCCAGATGCCGGCCGCGGCCGTCGCGCCCGCCTGAGCGCACACCCCGCCTCAGCGTCGCGCAGGCCCCAGTACCCCGGACTCGTCGTCGTGCAGCACCGACAGGTCCAGCCCGTCCAGCACAAGCACCTGGTTGACCGTACCGCCGTAGTCCTCGTTCCAGGACCAGACGATGTTGTGCGCCGCGTCCAGCTCGACCACCTTGAGTCCCGGCTTGAAATCCTTCGCGTTGTGCCCCGTCCAGTTGGCCATCACCACATGGCCGTTACGCAGGATCTGGAACCCGGCGTAAAAGTAGTTGTGCAGCCCCTCCGGCTGCGTCAGCACCGTGTCCTTCAGCAGCTCCCCCGACGGGCTGAACGTGAACAGCCCCTTGGCGTAGCCGCCCGTCAGCAGCAGGTTCCCGTCCGGCGCGACCAGCGCCATGTAGGCGTTGCGCGGCCGCGGCAGCGCATACTTGCGCACCAGCCGCCGCTCCGGCTCCAGCCCGCCCTCCAGCGAGACCTCATAGGCGCCGTCCTCCGCAGCGATCAGCAGGGTGCCCCGCGACGTGAAGCGCATCACCCGCACATACTTGACCCCCTGCGGCATCGCGTACGTCGCCGCCAGCCGCCCCTGCGCGTCAGCCTCGTACACCGTCCCGGACTGCGCCCCGAAGAACGTCCGCCCGTCCGCCCTGCGCCGCACCGTGCGCACCGTGCCCCGCAGCTCCTCCGACTCGAACGTCTCGACCCGCTCACGCGTGGTCAGGTCGTAGACGTCGTAGCCCTTGGACCGGTTGCACAGCAGACGGTTGTTGCCGATCAGTTGCAGGTCGAAGGCGATCTCCGGCAGCTTGAGCGTCCAGTTGTTGGACGGCGCCGTCTGATCGACATGGTGCAGCGCGCTGTGCATGAAATCGCTCGCGATAAACCGGTGCCGGATCGCACCCCCGTCCTGCGCGCGCGCCCCGCACGCCACCGCCACCGCAGCCGCAGCCGCCACCGCCACCCTCAGACTCAGACTCCGACTCATACCAACCCCCTTTCCTGTATTCACCTCAAGACGGCCAGGCCACGACGCGCGCGACAATCGCGTCCAGCGCCTCGGCCTCGGGCACCAGCCCGACACGCTCGCCCCTGACGAACAGCACGAAGGCGCCGTCACCGCCCGCCACGGCGATGTCCGCGCCCTTCGCCTCGCCCGGCCCGTTCACCACACAGCCCATCACCGCGACATGCGGGCGCGGCGCCCCAGGATGCTCCCGGTAATGCCGCTCCAGCCGCTCCTCCACCCGCTCCGCCAGCCCCGCCACGTCCACCCGCGTCCGCCCGCAGGTGGGGCAGGCCGTCACCGCAGCGCCCGGCTCGCGCAGCCCCACGCTGCGCAACAGCTCCACGCCCACGCGCACCTCGCGCGCAGGCGTGTCAGCCAGCGACACGCGCACGGTGTCGCCAAGCCCCTCCAGCAACAGCGCGCCCAGCGCCACGCAAGACCGCACCGTGCCCGGCAGGAACGTCCCGGCCTCGGTCAACCCCAGGTGCAGCGGATAGCTCACACGCTCGGCCAGCAGCCGGTACGCGGCCAGCGTGCGCGCCACGTCCGAGGCCTTCACCGAAATCTTGATCGCGAAAAACTCCTGCTCCTCCAGCAGCGCCACATGCCGGAGCGCGCTCTCGACCAGCGCCTCGGCCGTGGCCGAACCGTGGCGCGCCAGAATCTCGCGCTCCAGCGAGCCGCCGTTCACCCCGATCCGTATCGGGATGCCGCGCGCCCGCGCCGCCGCCGCCACCGCCCGCACCCGCTCCGGCCCGCCGATGTTGCCCGGGTTGATCCGCAGCCCGTCCGCCCCGGCCTCCGCCGCGGCCAGCGCCAGACGGTAGTCGAAATGCACGTCCGCCACCAGCGGCACCGGCGAGCGCTCCCGCACGCGCCGGAACGTCCGCGCGGCCTCCTCGTCCGGCACGGTCAGGCGCACGATGTCGCACCCCAGCTCCGCCGCCTCCCGGATCTGCCGCAGCAGGCCGCCCTCATCGTGCGGATGCGCGTTGGCCATCGTCTGCACGCTCACCGGCGCGCCCCCCCCGACCGCCACAGGGCCCACCTGCACCCGCCGCGTCTCTGTCCGCATCACGCGCACGCCAGGCCTCCTCAGGGGTTGGCCAGGGCCGGCGCGTTCGTCACCGCGCCCGGCTCCGCCTTCTGCCCGCGCACCTCGCGGGCGCGCTCAAGCTCACGCACCTTGCGGCTGATCTTGACCTGCCGCGCCAGGTCGCGGTAGACCAGCAGCGCCATCAGCCCGATCAGCAGCACCGCACAGGCGTTCACCAGCACCGCCACCACCTTCGGGTGCGGCTTGCGGCGCGTCACCAGCTCGTAGAGGGCGAAGACGATGTGCCCCCCGTCGAGCACCGGCAGCGGCATCAGGTTCAGGATCGCCAGGTTCACACAGATCATCCGCAGGAAACCCAGCGCGTCAATCAGGTCGCCGCGCACCGTGTGGTACAGCCCCATGACGATCGCCACCGGCCCGCCGACATTCTTGACCACCGCCTTGCGCTCGCCCGCCTGTTTCGGGGCGACCAGCGCCTGCAGCACCCGCACCACCGACAGCGAGTCCCACTTCAACTGCCGCCACGGGTCGCGGTACATCATCCACCCCTTGACCTCGTCCACCGCGTCCTTGACCTCGACCCCCAGGATCGGACGCCCCTCGCGCGCGCTCAGTCGGGGCGTCGCCTCGACCGTCCAGGCGCGCGAGCCGCGCAGCACCGCCAGGCGCACCGGAGCCGCGCCGTACTGGCGCACCTGCTCGACAAAATGCGTCGCGCTCAGCACCGGGACGTCGCCGACCGCACGGATCACATCCTCCGCGCGCAGGCCGGCTTCGGCCGCGGCGGATCCCGCCTCGACCGCTCCGATCAGACAGGCCGTCTCATGATAGACCCCGTCCAGGAGCTTCACCCCCAGGACCTCCTCGGTCAGCAGCGGCACCTCCAGCTCCAGCCGCTGCCCCACGCGCTCGACCCCGAACGTGACCTTGCCGGAACCGCCCTTCAACTGGCACTCCACCTCCATGTCGTTCCAGGTCGGGACGGACTCCCCGTTGACCGACAGGATACGGTCGCCAGGCCTCAGCCCGGCCTTCCAGGCGGCGGAGTCCAGCAGCACCGTGCCGACACGCGTGCCAACCACACCCGTCTTCGCTCCCGGGGCCAGAAAGATCACATACGCCAGCACCACCGCCAGCACCACATTACCGAACGGGCCCGCCACCGCCACCACGATGCGCCGCCAGGCCGCGATCTCCGGCAGCCCCCGCTCCGAAGTGCCGCCCCCAGCCGCCGGACTCTCCCCCTGCACCCGCTCCATGCCGGAAGGGTCAAGCTGCGGCAGCGCCACGTAACCCCCGAAAGGCACACAGCCGATCTTGTACTCGACCCCCTTGTAGCGGCGCTTCCAGAGCGCAGGGCCGAAGCCGATCGCGAACGCGTCGACCTGCAGCCCCAGCCAGCGCGCCGCCAGAAAATGCCCGAACTCGTGAATGAAGATCGCCAAGCTGAACAGCAACGCCACCTTGACGCCCGCCAGGACCGGCGCCAGCATATTGACCAGAGACTCGCCCATCGAAACCTCGCCTTTTCCAGGACGCGTCGGCCCGCGCCCCTAACCCGATCCCTTATCCGCCGACCAGCCTGCCCGCGACCGCGCGCGCCCAGGCGTCGGCACCCAGCACGTCCTCAAGCCCCTCGCACGGCAACGGCGTGTGCGCCGCCATC
>JAKJGY010000255.1 GCA_022704145.1 Verrucomicrobiota bacterium | reverse complement strand
GCACGCCGGCCGCCAGCACCGCCGCGAGCGCGCTGGCGTGCGGCAGGTTGCGGTCGGGGAACGTCCGCTGGTAGATCTTGTTGCCCACCAGCTCGCTGCTGGTGCCGCCGACCAGGTCCGGGATGACGTACGAGCCGACCGAGGGGATGAAGACCATCAGGGTGGCCGAGATCACGCCGCGGCGGACGCCGGGAAGGAAGACCCTGCGGAAGGCGAGGAAGCTGCGCGCGCCGAGGTCGCGGGCGGCCTCGATCAGGGAGAAGTCGAACTTCTCGGCGGCGGCGTAGATCGGCATGATGGCGAAGGGCAGGAACGAGTAGACGCTCACGAGGAGGATCGCGCCGGAGTTGAAGAGCAGGGTGGTCTCGGGCTTGACGAGGTTCATGGCGAGCAGCAGGTGCTTCAGGAAGCCCTCGGGGTGCAGCAGGAGCCGCCAGGCGAAGACGCGCACGATGAAGCTGGTCCAGAACGGCAGCATGATGAGCCCCGCCAGCACGGTGCGCCACCGCTTGTTCATGCGGGCGATGGCATAGGCGCAGGGCAGGGCGAGGACCACGCAGCAGGCGGCCGTGGCCGCGCTGATCCAGAGGGTGCGCCAGACGATCGCCGGGTAGTTGGGGTTGGCCAGCTCGCGCCAGGTCGCGAGGGTCCACTCGCGTCCGATGCCGCCGTCCGGCGCGGCGGCATGGAAGGAGATCGCCGCGACCAGCAGGGAGGGGATCACGAAGAGGACTGCGAGCCAGAGCATCGAGGGGGCTGACAGCGCCCATTCTGTCCAACGTCTTCTGCGCATTCGGAGGTGTGGGGTTAGGGGAGTGGGGGTGAGGTCGGTTTGGGCGCGGAGTAGCCGGCCGGCGGCATCTGCACCAGGTCGGCGTCGGCGGCGGTGAACTGGTCGAGCATGTAGCCGTCGTCCGGGTGCCACCAGCAGTAGACCTCGTCGTTCCAGGTGATCGGCGCCTGGTCGAGGAGGAAGCGGCTGTGGGGCTTGATGGAGGCGATCCGGTGACCGCCGCCCAGCACCCAGTACTTGGTATAGGTGCCCTGGTAGACGATATCGGTGACCTTACACCGGAAGACGTTGATGCGCGAGCCCTTCTCGGGCGGGGGCGGCGTCGGGGTGACACGGATCTTCTCCGGGCGCACGCTCAGGTGTACGGGGCTGCCGGCGGCGATCGACTTGTCGTTGAAACAGAGGATGTCGCCGAAGCCGGCGGCGGCCAGCTTGCAGTAGTCGCCGTCGACTTCGGTCACCGTGCCTTCAAAAAAGTTGGTGTCGCCGATGAAGGCCGCCACGAAGCCTGTGCGGGGCGCCTCGTAGATCTTGGCCGGAGGGTCGAGCTGCTCGATCCGGCCGCGGTTCATGACGGCGATCCGGTCGCTCAGGCTCATGGCCTCGCCCTGATCGTGCGTGACGTAGACGAAGGTGATGCCGACCTGGTCGTGCAGGATGTCCAGCTCCAGCAGCATGTGCTGCCGCAGCTTCAGGTCAAGGGCCGCGAGCGGCTCGTCCAGCAGCAGCACCTGGGGGCGGTCGACCAGCGCCCGCGCGATCGCCACACGCTGTTTCTGGCCGCCGCTGATCTGCGCCGGATATTTATGGGCGTGGTCGGCCATGCGGATCAGCTCGAGCATCGCGTCGACGCTGCGGCGGATCTCCTCCCGCGGGCGGCGCGCCACGCGCAGGCTGAAGGCGATGTTCTCCCAGACGGTCATATTCGGGAACAGCGCGTAGTTCTGGAAGATCGTGTGGACGCGCCGGAGATTGGGAGGCAGGGCGGTGATGTCCTTGCCGTCCAGGAAGATGCGTCCCGAGTCGGGGGTCTCAAACCCGCCGAGCATGCGCAGCAGCGTGGTCTTGCCGCAACCGCTGGGGCCGAGCAGCGAGAAGAACTCGCCCTTCTGCACGCCGAGCGTGACACCGTCGACCGCGGTCAGCGTCCCGAAGCGTTTGGTCACTTGTTCAAACAGAAGAAAGTCGGACACCTCTTGATCTCCGTCGCCGCGATTGAGACGGCTCGTTATGGAGTCGAACTTTAGGAAACCGCCCCGGGGGTGTCAATGAGATTCTGGGGACAGCCCTCAGGGCGCCGCGCCGCAGGTGAGGTCGGCCTTTAAAGACAGGGGGCTGCCCGGCTGGACGGGGTGGGTGGCCAGCGTGTCGCCGTACCGCACCGCGCAGGGGCCGGGGCGGGCGGCGCGGAGCGTGGCGCCGGTCAGGCGCCCCCGGCTCCAGGCGAGGTCCAGCTCGTAGCCGCCGCGCGCCCGCAGGCCCCGCACGCGGCCGTCAGGCCAGGCCTGCGGCAGCGCGGGCAGGAGCGCGACCTCGCCGCCGTGGGACTGCACGAGCATCTCGCAGAGGGCCGCCGTGATGCCGAAGTTGCCGTCCAACTGGAAGGGCGGGTGGTTGGCGAAGAGGTTGGGCAGGGTGTTGTGGGTCAGCAGGCCGCGGATCATGGCGTGGCATTTCTCCGGCTCGCCGAGCCGGGCCCAGAGCGCGCAGCGCCAGGGCCAGGTCCAGCTCCGGCGGCTGTCGCCCGCCTGGCCGCGCGCGGCGAGCGAGACGGCGGCGGCCCGGGCGAACTCGGGCGTGGCCGTGCGGCTGATCTGGCGGCCGGGGTACACGGCGAAAAGGTGCGAGGTGTGGCGGTGCTGGTCCTTGGGGTCGTCCCGGTCGGCCAGCCACTCCTGGAGCTGGCCCCACCTGCCGACCTGCGGGCCGACCAGGCGGTCGCGGGCGGCGGCGAGCGTGGCGCGGTACTCGCGGTCGGCCCCGAGGGCGTCGGCGGCCGCGACGGTGTTGTTGAACAGGTCCCAGACGATCTGCTGGCTGTAGCTCACGCCGTCCTCGTCCGGCCCGTGTTCGGGCGACCAGGCGTCCGGGACGGCCAGGCGGCCGTCAGGCAGGACCTTGAGCTGTCCGAGCCAGAAGGCGCAGACCTCCCGCATCAGCGGGTAGGCGGTGTCGCGCAGATAGGCGGTGTCGCCGCTGAAGGCGTAATGCTCCCAGAAGTGCTGGGCGTACCAGGCGTTGGCGGTCTTGTCCCACTTCCAGCCCAGGCCGCCGTGGATGTTGTGGGAGGTGCGGATCGCCCAGCCCTGCGCGGGGCCTTGAGGGGTCTGGAACTCACGGGCTGCTGCGGTGGCCTTGCGCCAGGCGGGGAGCTGGCTGCGGACGAGGTCGAGGAAAGCCGTATGGCAGTCGGCGAGGTTGGCGGGCTCGGCGGGCCAGTAGTTCATCTGGACGTTGATGTTGGCGTGGTAGTCGCTGTGCCACGGCGGGTTGTTGCTGTCGTTCCAGAGGCCTTGCAGGTTGGCCGGCAGGGTGCCGGGACGGGAGCAGGCCTGGAGCAGGTAGCGGCCGTACTGGAACAGCAGGGCCTCAAGCTCCGGGTCGGCGGCGCCTTGCCCGTAGGCCGCGAGGCGCGCGTCGGTCGGGAGGTCGCGCCGGTCCGGGGCGCTCTTGCCGAGGTCAAGTTCGACGCGGCCCATGAAGGAGGCGACATCGGCGAGGTGCTCCTGCCTGAGCGCCTCGTAGCTCCGGGCGCCAGCCCGCGCCAGCGCGTCGCGCGTGGCGGCCCCGGGCTCGGCCCCGGTCCAGTTCCGCGCCGGATCGGGCGCGTATCCGGTGGCGGCGGCAAGCAGGACGGTGAGCCGGTCGCAGCGGGTGAAGCGGAGGAGGCCGTCCGCGACGGACACGCTGCCGCCCTCGGCAAGGGCTTGGAGGCGCGCGGCATAGGCGAGCCCGTTCGGCAAGGCGCCGTGGAACACGAGTCCCGCGGCGTCGTCACCGGTTTGCTCGCCATGGGCGCCGCGGAGGCGCAGCGCGCCGGAGAGCGCGCCGGGGCGGTCGGCGGTGAGGCGCGAGACGATCACCTGTGCGGGGTGGCTGGCGAAGGTCTCGCGCGTGTACGCCGTGCCGCCCGCCGTGAAGCGGACGGCGTGCAGGCCGGTGGCGAGGTCGAGGCTGCGTCGGTAACCGGCTGCGGGCGCAGCCGCCTCCTGGCCGAACGTCACGCCGGTGAGGCCGATCTCGGCGAGCTGCAGGTGCGAGCCGCCCTGGTTCGCGAGGAGGGTCAGGCGGTAACGCCGGAAGGGACGGGGCGCGGCGACGGTGAACGAGCGCGCGGCGCCGCGCGCCTCAAAGGCGGGCTGGCCCTCGCGGCGGTCGAGGGTCTGCCACACGGCACCGTCGTCGGAGCCGGCCAGCTCCCATGTCTTGGGGTCGCGGTCGGGGCGGTTCTCCGGCGTCGAGGTGAGGGTGTAGGAGGCGACGGCGGTCGGCGCGGGGAGTCGCGCCTCGCAGGCGACGGGCTGCCCGCGCGGCTCGACGCACCACTTGGTGTTGACGTCGCCGTCAGCGGCGGAGGCGACAGACTCCTGCGCGTAATACGGCCGGTGGTCGCTGGCGGCCACGACCTCGACGCGGTCGGCGGCGGGGCCCTCCATTTCGAAAAGCAGCTCGCCGAAGTTCTGATAGGCGCCCATGGAGTCGTACTGGCCGCTCGGGTTCTCGTCGCCGGTCCAGAGCGAGTCGACATTGAACTGCAGGCGCTCGCGGAAGGGGTTGCCGAAGAGCATGCAGCCGAGGCGGCCGTTGCCGAGGGGCAGCGCATGGCTCGACCACTGCCTGTCGGCGGCGGGGGCGTCGTAGCGCAGTGTCAGGTCAGGGGCCGCGGGAGCGGCTGCGGCCGTCAGTCCGCAGACGAGGGCGAGGAGGAGGCTGCAGCGTGAGGCGTGGGACAGATGCATGGCGCGGGCCTTTCGCGGGTGGGTTTATGCGGGACGGGTGAACTGGCAGACGTAGATGTCGCCTTCAGGGAACAGGGTGTGGTGCCAGCCGGCGCGTTCCATCGAGGCGACGAAGGCGTCGAGGTTGTCGCGTCCGGGGTCGGCCACGACCGCGCGCCCGCCAGGGGCGCACAGCGCGTCGAGGGCGCAGGCCAGGGCGGGCAGG
>JAKJGY010000054.1 GCA_022704145.1 Verrucomicrobiota bacterium | reverse complement strand
GCCTACGACCCGTTGCGCGTGGCGGAGGGGCCGCGCCCGGCCGTCACCAACCTGACGGTGCGTGACGTGCCGCGCGGGCGTGACGTGCCGGTGAAGATCTATATGCCTGCGGGGACGAATGCCGCGCCGGTGGTGCTCTTCAGCCACGGGCTGGGCGGCTCGTGCGAGAACAACCCCTACCTGGGCGAGCATTGGGCGCGGCGCGGGTACGCGGTCGTGTTCGTGCAGCATCCCGGCAGTGACGAGTCGGTGTGGAAAGGGCGGGCTGCGGGCGGGCGTCTGGCGGCGATGAGGGAGGCGGCGAGCGCGCAGAACTTCGCGTTACGGGTCAAGGACATCCCGGCGGTGCTGGCGTGGCTCGCGCGGTGGAACGCCGAGCCCGGGCACGCGCTGAGCGGCCGCCTCGACGTGTCGCGCGTCGGCATGTCCGGCCATTCGTTCGGCGCGGTGACCACCCAGGCGGTCAGCGGGCAGCGCTTCCCGCTGGGGCTCGCGGACTTTACGGAGCCGCGTATCCGGGCCGCGGTCGCGTTCAGCCCCAGCGCCCCGAAGCGCGGCAGCGCGGAGCGGGCGTTCGGCGAGGTCAGGATCCCGTGGCTGCTGATGACCGGCACGAAGGACACCTCCTTCATCAACGACACCACGGTGGAGGCGCGGCTGGCGGTCTACCCGGCGCTGCCGCCGGGGGGCAAGTATGAGCTGGTCCTGGAGGGGGCGGAGCACTCGGCCTTCGGCGACCGCGCGCTGCCGGGCGACCGTGAGGCGCGCAACCCCAACCACCACCGCGCGATCCTGGCGCTCAGCACGGCCTTCTGGGACGCCTACCTGCGTGAGGACGCGGCCGCGCGCGCCTGGCTGGACGGCCCGGCGGCGCGCGGCGTGCTGGAGCCCGGCGACCGTTGGCAGCGCAAATAGTCGGCCGCGCCCCCTGACTTTACAAACGGGAGCGGAAGCTCTATCGTATGCCCGTCATGCGTGAGAACGGTTGGGGGGGCGGATGAAGAAGAGCTGGGCGGTGACAGCGCTGCGGATGCTGGTCGGCTGGCATTTCCTGTACGAGGGGCTCTACAAGCTGGTGCAGCCGGGCGGCTGGACGGCCGCGGGCTATCTGCGGACGAGCCCGTGGTTCGCGGCGCCGCTTTTCCGGGCGCTCGCCGAGTCGCCGGGGCTGCTGCGTGCGACCGACCTCCTGAACATGTGGGGGCTGACGCTGATCGGTGTGGCGCTGCTCCTCGGGGTGCTGGTGCGGCCCGCCGCGGTGGCGGGCGCCTTGCTGCTGGCGTTCTACTATGTCGCGCAGCCGCCGTTCCTGGCGCCGTCCGCCGAAGGGCATTTCCTGTGGGTCGACCGCAACGTGGTCGAGCTGGCGGCGCTGGCGGCGGTGTTCTGGATGCCCTCGCATGCGCTCGGGGGCCCGCTGCTGTCGCTCGTGCGGGGCCTGTGGCGCAAGCGGGGCGCGGCGGACCTGCCGGGCGTGGCCTCGCCCGAGCGCCGCGAGCTGCTGCGGGGCCTCAGCTCGTTGCCGGTGCTCGGCGCCTTCAGCTACGCGTTCTTCCGCAAGCACGGCCCGGTCTGGGAGCGCCAGAACCTGGAGGCCAAGCCGGACGCGGTGACCTCGGCGACGGTCAAGTCCTTCTCGTTCAGCGACCTGAAGGAGCTGAAGCGGCCGCTTGACCGGTACGGCCACATCGGCAACCTGAAGCTCAGCCGGATGTTCCTGGGAGGAAACCTGATCGGCGGCTGGGCGCATGCCCGCGACCTGATCTATGTCGACAAGCTCGTCAAGGCCTACCACAGCGACGCGCGCGTGTTCCGCACGTTCCATCTGGCCGAGCAGTGCGGGATGAACGCGATCCTGACCAACCCCCAGCTCGCGCGGGTGATCAACGACTATTGGAAGCGCGAGGGCGGCAAGATCCAGTTCATCTCCGACTGCGGCCATCGCGACGGGCCGCTGGAGGGGATCCGCCTCTCGCTGGAGGGGGGCGCGCACTCCTGCTACATCCAGGGCGAGATCTCCGACCGCTATGTGCGCGACGGCAAGCTCAAGGAGCTGGAGGAGGCGCTGGCCTACATCCGCAAGCAAGGGATTCCGGCCGGCATCGGCGCGCATCGGCTGGAGACGGTCAAAGGGTGTGTGGCGGCCGGCATCGTGCCGGACTACTGGGTGAAGACCATCCACCGCACCGACTACTGGTCGGCGCGTCTGGACGGGCCGCGGCGCGACAACATCTGGTGCGAGGATCCCGAGCAGACGGCGGCCTTTATGGAGACCCTGCCGCAGCCGTGGATCGGCTTCAAGATCCTGGCGGCCGGCGCGATCCAGCCGGCGGTCGGCTTCCCTTACGCGTTCAAGAGCGGGGCTGACTTCATCTGCGTCGGCATGTATGATTTCCAGGTGGTCGACAACGTCAACCTGGTGGTCTCCGTATTGGACGAGAAGCTGGAGCGCAAACGGCCGTGGTGCGTTTGAGCGGCCCCGCGAGGAAAGGACGGCTGAGCAATGAGGGTTCACATGAACACACGTGGTTTGCGCCTGTGCGCCGTACTGGCCCTGTTGGCCGCGGCGGGCTGTTTCAAGAACCGTGAGGCGCCGCATCGCCCGGTGACCGCGCGCTCCGTGGCGGACGCCGTGGCCAAGCGCGAGAGCGTCGAGCGGCTGAACCTCGCGGGCCAGGTGATCGGCGAGCTGCCGCGCGAGGTGGCGTCGCTGCCCAAGCTGACGGAACTCTGGCTGCGGGAGGCGAAAGAGATCCGGTCGCTTGAGGCGCTCGCCGCGTGCCAGGGCCTGCGCGTGCTGGACCTTTCGGGCACGCGGCTGGCGGGCGTGCCGCCGCAGGTGTTCGCGCTGGCGGGCCTGAAGCACCTGTATCTGGCGGACAACGGGATGACGTCCCTGCCTGCCGGGATCGGCGGGCTGCAGGCGCTGGACTATCTGAATCTCGACCGCAACGCCTTGACCGGCCTGCCGGCGGAGATCGGGCAGTTGCGCGAGCTGCGCTGGCTGCGGCTGAACGAGAACCGGCTGACGGCGCTGCCGGACGAGGTGGCCGGGCTGGCCAAGCTGCAGCGGCTGTATGCGCGGGGGAACCAGTTGACGGCGGTGCCGGAAGCGCTCAAGGGGCTGACGCAGCTTGAGGATCTGAGCCTGAGCGGCAACCCGCTCACGGCGGTGCCCGACTGGCTGACGTCGCTGCCGCTGCTGGCGCGCCTGGACTTCGACGGGTGTCCGGTGGCGCGGCTGCCGGCCGACCTGAAGGGCTGGCGGACGCTGAAGAAGCTCTCGCTGGTGCGCTGCCCGCTGGGCGACGAGGAGAAGCGCCGGATCAGGGCCGAGCTGCCCAAAGTCCACGTGTCGTTCTAATGCGGGCAGAGCCCGCAACCCAAAGTGGAAGACTGGAAGACTGGAAAAATGGAATGATGGAATGGTGGGATGATGGGGTTGAGACCGAAGCGGCCGAAGTGATCTTCCAGCATTCCCGTATTCCACCATTCCCAAACACTTGTTCATTATCGCTGTTGTTGGCTGGTAAGGCACTCAGGATGGCCGCGCCGTCTGGTGCGGGACGGCCGAGGCGGGAGGGCATGCGATGCTAACCCTGGCGGCGCAGGAGGTCGGGTCAGTGGCCGCATCGGCGGCCTCGATCCTGCAGTTGGGCGTGCTGGTGCTGGCGGCCAAGATCGGCGGCCGGCTGGTGAACCGCTGGCGGCTGCCGCGTGTGGTGGGGGAGCTGCTGGCGGGCGTGGCGGTCGGGCCGTGCCTGCTGGGCGGCGTGGCGCTGCCGTTCATGCCGCAGGGGCTGATGGGCGGGACGTGCGACCTGTTCGCCGGGGAGGGCCCGCTCGCGGGCGTGCTGACCCTGACGCTGGTGGTCTTCTTCTTCCTGCTGGGGCTCGACACGGACGTGCGGCAGATGCGGCGCGCGCCGACGGGGAGCGTGCTGGCGGGTGCGGCGGGTTTCACGGGCGGGTTTGCGGCGGTGCTTGCGGCTCTCTATTGGGGGGCCGGCTGGGGCTGGTGCGAGCCGCGGACGCTGCTGGTGGCGACGGTGGCGTCGGTGGCCTCGGTGGGGATGCTCGCGCGGATGCTGCCGGAGCGCGAGCAGCTTGAGGGGCCGTCCGGCCGGGTGGCGCTCGGGGCGGCGCTGGTGGACAACGCGCTGGGCGTCTTTCTCTTCACGGTGTTCGCGGCGGTCTCGGCGCAGGTCGGGCCGGAGGGCAAGGCCACGCCCGCGCTGTTTGCGGCGCTGGCGGCCCGCACGGTGCTGGGGCTCGGGGTGGTGGTGGCGTGCGGCTTCCTGTGCGCGCGGTTTGCGAACGCGCTGGCGCTGCGCGAGCGCAACTACACCAGCGCGTTTACGGTGTCGGCCGCGAGCCTGCTGATCGCGGGCGGCGTGAGCGGCGCGACCGGGCTGCCGGTGGTCGCGGGCGCGTTCGCGATGGGCGTGGCCTTCTCGACCACCGACCTGCGGCACGAGATCCGCGAGCGGCTCGACTTTGTCAGCCTGGCCCTGGTGCCGGCCTGTTTCGCGGCTGTGGGCTTGCGCGTGTGCGCGCTCGGGCAGGAGGCCGGGGCGTCCGCCGGATGGGTCGCGCTGCTGGTTGCGGGCGGCGTCCTGGCGAAGCTGGCGGGCGGCGTGTGCGCGTCGGCGGCGGCCGGGCTGAACGGCCGGGGCTGCCTGCGGGCGGGCCTGGCGCTGCTGCCGCGCGGCGAGATCACGCTGGCGCTGCTGGCGGCGGCGCTGGGGGCGGCGGCGCTGCCGAGCGTGGCGGTGGCCGTGGTCGTGGCGCTGGTGGTGCTGACCTGCCTGTGCGGGCCGGCGCTGACCGGCCGGGCGTTCGCGCGGGGCGGCGCGGAGACGCGCGCGGGCGTGCCGGCGCCGGCGCCGGTGACGGTCACGTTCCGCTTCTCCACCCGGCAGGCCGCGATGCTGATGATCGGCCGGGCCGTCGAGGTCTTCGAGGACGACGGCTTCTATGCGCATCGGCTGAACCGCCACCAGGTGCTCTACCGGATCAGCCGTGAGGCGCAGGTGATCCATCTGCGCGAGAGCGGCGGCACGGTGACGTTCGAGTGTGCGGCGAGCGACCGTCCGCTCGTGAGCGCGGTCATGCTGGAGCTGGCGTCGGGCGTCGAGAAGAGCCTGCGTGAGCTGCAGAAGCCGCTGGATGACGTGGTGCTGCGCCGGACGATGCAGGGGGAGGGGGCGGAGGCGTCGCCGGCGGGCGCGGGCGTGCTGCGCAACCGCTTCTCGGCCGGCACGCTGCGGCCGCGGCTGTTCGCGGCGACCAAGCAGGGCGCGATCGCCGAGCTGGTGGGCGTGCTGGCCGAGAACGGTCTGGTCGCGGATCGCGAGCGGGCGTTGCAGGCGGTGCTCGACCGTGAGCTGGGCCTTTCGTCGGGCCTTGAGCACGGTGTCGCGATCCCGCATGCGCGTACGGATGCGGTCACGCGCCTGGTCTGTGCGGTGGGGCTCAAGCGGGAGGGCATCGCGTTCGACTCGATGGACGGCAAGCCGGCGCGGATCGTGGCGCTGGTGCTGGCGCCGGAGGCGGCCGCGACGCCTCAGCTTCAGTTGATCGCCCAGCTCTGCCGCCTGCTGGACGAGCGCGGGCGCGCCGCGCTGCTGGCGTGCGAGACGGCGGAGGATATGTTTGACGTGCTGGCGGTGGCGGCGCCGCCTGCGGCCGGCGGGCCGCGCGCGCCGGCCACGCTGGCGTCGTGCCTCGGGTGGCAGAGCGTGGCGCTCGAGCTGGACGCGGCGGAGCAGGCGGCGGCGGTGCACCGGCTGCTGGCGCTCTGCGTGCGCAGCGGCGGGCTGGAGGCGAACGAGGACGTGCGGCGGCAGGTGCGGGAGCTTGAGGCCGGTTGTGCCCGGCGTGTGATCGGCGGGCAGGTGGCGGTGTTCGCGGCTGAGGTGCCGGAGGCGAAGCGGCTGGTGGCGGCGCTGGGCGTGAGCCGGGGCGGCGTGCGCCTGGCTGCGGAGGGGGGCCTCTGCCCGGTGTGCGTGATGCTGCTGTATCCGGCCGGTCAGGCGGAGGAGGCGGCGCGGCTGCTGGAGGGCCTGGACGCGGTGTTCGCGCCTGGGCGGGTCGCGTCGCTGCTGGCGGCCCGGACGAGCGCCGAGGCCTTGGCCGTGGTGTCGGGCGCGGTCAGTTGAGCAGCGCCTCTTGCGCCTCGTCCTGCTCGCGCTGGAGGCGCTCGAGTTCGCTGGCGTCGCGCCCCCACTCGTCGGTCAGGGCGCCGAGCTGGTCCTGGACGTGCTTGAGGCGCTTGTTGGTGGCGGCGTAGTCCGTGCCTGGGGTGGGGTTAAAGAGCACGGCCGAGAGGGTCTCGAGTTCCTGCTCCAGCTCGGCGATGCGCTTCTCCGCCAGGGACACGCGGTCTTTGAGGGCGCGGAGCTGCGGCTGGCGCCGGGCGCGCTCCTGCGCGCGCGCCCGGCGCAGGTCGCGCGCATGGGCGCCGGACGCGGGCGACGGGGTGCGCTCGGCCGGCTGCGGCGGCTGCTCGCCAGCCAGCTCGGCGCTCTTCTCGCGGTAGTAGTCGTAGCCGCCGGGAAAGCGGCGCACGCCTGCGGGGGAGATCTCGATGATCGAGGTCACGGTGTTGCGGACGAACTCGATGTCGTGGCTGACGAGGCAGACGGTGCCGTCGTAGGCCTGCAGCGCGCGCTCGAGCGTGGTCCGGCCTTCGAGGTCCAGGTGCGTGGTGGGCTCGTCGAGCAACATCAGGTTGGGCGGGGCGAGGAACAGGCGCAGGAAGGCCAGGCGGATCTTCTCGCCGCCGCTCAGGACGCCTGCGGGCTTGCCGATATCGTCGGCCGAGAAGCCGAACGAGGCGAGCTGCGAGCGCAGCTCCTTCTCGGTCGCCTCGGGCTTGCAGCGCTTGGCGCACTCGAAGACCGAGACCTCCGGCGGGATGGTCTCGGAGAACTCCTGCGAGAGGTAGCCGGGCTCGACCTTGTGGCCGAGCTGGCGCAGGCCGGAGGTGGGCGTGCGCGTCCCGGCGAGCAGGCGCAGCAGGGTGGTCTTGCCCATGCCGTTGAAGCCGACGATCGCCACCTTGTCGCCGCGTGCGAGGCTGAGGCTGACGTCGCTGAGCACCGGGCGCGCGCCGTCGTACGAGAAGCTGGCGTGCTCGAGCCGGACGATCTCCGCGCCAGCGTGCGGCGCGGGCGGGAGGCGCAGGTAGCCGGCGGCCATGCTGCGCTTGGGCAGGACGATGGCCTGCTCGTCGATGCGCTCGATCATCCGCACGCGGCTTTGCGCCTGGCTGGCTTTGGAGCTGGTGGCCTTGAAGCGGTCGACGAAGCGCTCGAGCTGGTCGCGGCGGCGGTCCTGGTTCTCCTTGGCGGCCAGCAGGTTCGTGTAGCGGGTCTCGCGCTCGCGCAGGTAGTAGTCGAGGCCGCCGTTATAGCGCGTGGCGGTGTTGGCGTCGACCTCCACGGTGACGGCGGTCAGGGTGCGCAGCAGGTAGCGGTCGTGGGAGATCAGCAGCAGGGTGCCGTCGAACAGCCTGAGGAAGCGCTGGAGCCACTCCACGGCGGGCAGGTCGAGGTAGTTGGAGGGCTCGTCGAGCAGCAGCAGGTCGGGCTTGGAGGCCAGCACGCGCGAGAGTTCCGCGCGCATCTGCCAGCCGCCGCTGAAGCTGGCGAACGGCCGGTCGAAGGCGTCGGGGGCGAAGCCGAGGCCGCCGAGCGAGACCTTGACGCGCGCCTCGATCTCATAGCCGCCGAGATGCTCGAACTCGGTCTGGACGTCGCCGATGCGGCGCAGGAGCCGTGTGCGCTCGGCCTCGTCGCGCGTTGCGGAGAGCGTGCGTTCCAGCGCGTGGATCTCGTGCTCCAGCTCCGCCAGGCCGGGGATGCCGCGCAGGGCATACTCGAGCAGGGTCTCGTCGTCGGCGGCGGGCTTGAGATGCTGCCGGATGTGGCCGATGCGCGGCGACTCCTCGATCAGGACATCGCCGGCGTCCGCGAAAGCCTCGCCCAGGAGCAGGCGGAAGAGCGTGGACTTGCCTGAGCCGTTGGGTCCGGTGATCCCGACGTGCTCCCCCTTGTTCACGCGGAAGGAGACGTTCTGGAGCACCTCCTGGGTGCCGTACCGGACGGCGATGTTCCTGAATTCGATCACGGCGGCGTATGATGCACCAAGGCGGCGTCGCTGGCAACCGAAAACGCCAGCCAGGAGCGGGCGCGCGTGGGGGCGCAGCCCCGTTTCGGTGCTTGACCCGAATTCTAAGCGAATCAGGGAATCGGCGTCCAAAAGATCTCTGTTGGCGGTCATGGTTATCTCTCGGGGTCGGGTTCCTTCTGTCCGGCTGCCTCTTCTTTGCCAACGCTCGAGTCAGTGAAACGGGGTTGCGCCCAAGGTTATGCGGGGCGCTGCGTCGGGTCGCTTCCCTTTGGCCCGTTTCTCGCGGGGGGCGCGCCCTAAGTTGGCGCGAACGACTCTCTGGACTTGCGCGCCGCAACTGTTTATGCGTAACTGGATAAGGGTTGCGGCCTCTCGTAGGGACGGGAGGTCGGCGTTCAGGGGCGTTTCGGCGGTCAAGGCTTTAGGGGGCGCCGGACGATGAAGGGAGGCGAGGGCGATGAGACGGGCGCTGTTGGGGTGTGTGCTGGCGGCGGCGGGGGTGAGGGCCGGGACGGCGGAGGAGGCGCTGCGGCAGGACTGGCTGCGGCAGGCTGAGCTGCGCTTCGCCGAAGAGCCGAACCTGCGTTCGAAGGCGTCCGCGGCGACCTGCGAGTCGGATGCGGCCGGTGCTGTCGATGGCGTCACGGACGAGCCTTGGGGCTTCCACACCGAGCAGGAGGAGTGCCCGTGGTGGCAGGTGGATCTGGGTGCGCCGGTGAGGCTCGGGCGCGCCGTACTCCATAACCGCGGGCAGGGGTTTCACGAGCGCGCCGCCGGGCTGGCCCTGCTCGTGTCGGCGGACGGCCAGGTGTGGCAGGAGGCCTTCCGGCATAGCGGGCCGGCCTTCGGGAATGGGGCGGGCGCGCTGTCTGTGCCGCTGGACGGGCGCGAGGCGCGTTTCGTCCGTGTGAGGCTTCCGGGCAGGCAGTACCTGCACCTGAACGAGGTCGAGGTGTTCGCTGCGGGCGGTGCGGAGAACCTCGCGTTGCGCAAGCCGGCGCGGCAGTCGAGCCTCTCGGCCTGGTCGGCCGACCATCTGAGCGCGGCCCGGAGGCCGGGGTGGGGGGGTCTGGCGCGGGAGAGCCTGGCGCGGGGCGACCGGCTGGCCGCGGCGTTGCGTGCGGCGGGCGTGGACATTGGCGCCTATGAGCGCGCGGCGGCGGCGCTGCGGGAGCGGCTTGCGGCGGCGGAGGGCGGCGCGGCTGATCGGAAAGCTGAGCTGCAGGAGCTGTATCTGGAGGTGCGGCGGTGTGTGCGGGCGCTGGCGCTGCGCAATCCGCTGCTGGACTTCGACCGGCTGCTGGTCACCAAGCAGCTCGACCCCGGCTGGATCTACCATATGTCCGACCAGTATCTCGGGTGGTGGTCGCGGCCCGGAGGCGGCATCTATGTGCTGGAGGACTTCAAGTCCGGCAAGCCCAAGGAGACCTGTCTGACGGGAGGTTTTCCAGAAGGCTGCTTCCAGCGGCCGATGCTCTCGTGGGATGGCCAGAGGATCGTCTTCGCCTATTGCCAGTTCTCGCCGGGGCTGGCGGAGAAGCGCGACAAGGTGACCAAGGGCGCCTTGCCGGAGTCGGCCTTCTATCACCTCTATGAGATGAATGTCGACGGCACGGGGCTGCGGCAGATCACCTTCGGCAAGTACAACGACTTCGACGCGCGCTACCTGCCGGACGGGCGGATCGTGTTCCTGTCCACGCGGCGGGGCTGGCAGACGCGCTACACCGACGCGGACGCGCGCGCCACGCTCGCGAACGCGGAAGGCCCCGAGTCGTACGTGCGCTGCGGCGGTGACGCCTGGCGCCCGGTGGCGGTCTACACGCTGCACGCGATCCGTGCTGACGGGACGGAGCTGCGCACGCTCTCGCCCTTTGAGATGTTCGAGTGGACGCCGGCCGTGGCGGGCGACGGCGCGCTGATCTATTCGCGCTGGGACTATGTGGACCGCGACAACATGCCGTTCATGGGGCTGTGGCGCATGAACCCGGACGGCACGCAGCCCGCGCACCTGTTCGGCAACTACACGCACCGCCCGCACACCATGTTCGAGGCGCGTCCGGTGCCAGGGTCGCGCAAGCTCGTGTTCACGGCGGGCGCGCACCACGCCAACACCGGCGGCTCGCTGGTGCTGCTGGACGTGACGCGCGGCGAGGACGGCGAGGCCGCGATGACGCGCCTGACGCCGGAGGTGCCGTTCCCGGAAGAGGAGACGACCGGTGCGGGCGATGTCTGGCTGCACCACTATTACGCGTCGCCCTGGCCGCTGTCGGAGGCGTTCTACCTCACGGCGTGGAGTCACCGCGGGCTGCGGGTGCATTTCAAGCAGAATGACGACGGCGCGCGGATGGGGGTGTATCTGTATGACGCCTTCGGGAATCTCGACCTGCTGTGCGCGGACGAACGTTTCCAGGTCCAGCATCCGATCCCGCTGCGGCCGCAGGAGCGGCCGCCGGTGATCGCGAGCGTGCTGCCGCCGGAGGCGCCTGCGAAGGGCGTCTTTCGGCTGACGAACGTCTACGACAGCCGCCGCCCGATGCCCGAGGGCGTGAAGGTCGCGCGGCTGCGCGTGGTGGCCGTGCCGCCCAAGACGCAGCCGAACATGAACGCGCCCGAGATCGGCCTGACCCGCGACGACCCCGGCAAGTGCGTGCTGGGCACGGTGCCGGTGGAGGCGGACGGCTCGGCCAACTTTGAGGCGCCCTCCAACGTGACGCTGTTCTTCCAGGCGCTGGACGAGGAGGGCGTGGTGGTGCAGACCATGCGCAGCGCCGTCTCGCTTCAGGCGGGGCAGGCGTGGTCGTGCGCGGGCTGCCACGAGGCCCGCGACAAGAGCGCGGGCGGCGCGGCCGAGATGCGGCTGCCGCTGGCGGCGCGGCGGGCGCCGTCGCCGCTTGAGCCGGAGGCGGAGGGGAGCTGGCCGCTGCGCTTCGACCGGCTGGTGCAGCCGGTGCTGCGCGAGGCCTGCGCACGCTGCCACACGGGCGCCGCAGGGCGGCCGTTCGCGTTTCCGGAGGAGCCGCGCGCCGCCTGGAGGACGTTGGCCGACGCGGGCAAGGTGCCGGTGCGTGCGCTGGTCAAGCGGCAGTATGCGACGGGCGAGTCGGTCCCCGGGGGCGGGATCGCGCGGCAGAGCGCGCTGCTGACGCACCTGCGTGCGCTCAAGCAGAAGGGCTCGCTCACGGAGGACGCGTTCGGGCGGCTGGTGCTCTGGCTGGATATTTACGGCCAGTATGAGGGGCACTTCAACGCGTGGCAGGAGCGTGAGCTGATCGCGCTGCGCACGGAGTGGTCCGGATTGGGCGTGGTGAAGGCGGGCCCGGCTGTGAGGACGGCCGCCGTCCGGTGATTCTGCTTTCAGGCGGGCGGGGGCACGGGTATCCTTAGGGACATGATGACGGTGCTTCAGGTCGTGGAGGCGCTGGAAGGTGGCGTGCGGCGTCACCTGCGCGACCTTGTGTCGGCGCTTGACCCGGCGTCCTTCCGTTGCGAGCTGGCGGTGTCGCGCGGGCGTGAGCCGCTGGGGGGTGACGCGGAGCTGGCCGGTTACGCGGCGCGCGGCGTGACGGTCCACGAGCTGCCGATGCGGCGCGGGATCGCGCCTGCCTCGGATCTGGCGAATCTGTTACGGCTGGTGCGGCTGGTGCGCCGTGTGCGGCCCGAAGTGATCCATGCGCACAGCTCCAAGGCCGGAGTGCTGGCGCGGCTGGCGGGGGCGTTTTGCGGCGTTCCGGTGGTGTACACGCCGCATGCCTTCGCGTTCCTGATGGCGGACGGCGCGCGGCGGCGGCGGCTCTACCGCGGGCTGGAGCGCGCTTGTGCCGGTCGGACGGCGGTGTTGCTGGCGGTCTCCTCGGAGGAGGTGCGTGAGGCGGCGCGCCTCGGGTACGCGGCTGCGCGTGTGCGGCTGATCCCCAACGGCGTACGGCTGGACGATCCGGGCCCGGTGCGGACGCGCGAGTCCGGCGAGCTGACGGTCGGGTTCTTCGGGCGGCTGACGGGGCAGAAGGCGCCCGACCTCTTTCTGGAGGCGGCGGCGGAAGTCCTGTCGCATCTGCCGCAGACACGGTTCCGGGTGTGCGGCGGAGGGGTGCTGGAGGCGGCGGTGCGTGCGCGGGCGGCGGCGCTCGGTGTGGAGGGGCGTTTCAGCCTCGAGGGTGAGTATCCTCAGGGCGAGGCGGTCGCGCGGATGCGCGAGGTCGACGTGGTGGCGGTCCCCTCGCGCTGGGAGGGGTGCCCCTACGTGGTGCTGGAGGCGTGGCAGGCGGGGGTGCCGGTGGTGGCGGCGGCGGTGGGCGGCGTGCCGGATCTGATCCGTGACGGCCACGACGGACTGCTTGTGCCGCCGGAGAGCGTAGAGGCGCTGAGCGACGCGCTGCTGCGGCTGCTGCGCGAGGCGGGGCTGCGACGGCGCCTGGCCGAGGCCGGCCGCGCGTCAGTCGCGGGGCGCGGGCTGGCCGAGATGGCCGAGGCCGTCGCCGACGCGTACCGCGCGGCCGTTGCCGGGCGCTGACAAAACGAAACGCGCCGTCGTTCCCTGAACGGCGGCGCGCCTGGCCTTAACCTCGGCCTCGCGGGCCTCTACTTAGCCGCAGCGGCAGCGGCAGCGGCGGCCACGCTCTTTTTCACGCGTGCGGGGCGCTGAACCATCTTGCGGACCTCTTCGGGCTGCATCTTCTTCGCCACTTCCTCAGCCACGCCGAGCTTGACGAGGCGGGCACGCTGGGCCTTGGAACGGCGGAGCTTCTCTCCCGGGCTCTTGATGGGGCGGGTGCGGGGTTTCTTGTTCAGTGTACGGCCTGTGCCCATGAAAAATCCTCCGAATTCTTTCCTGATGGGTAAAAACGTGGCAACAATAATGACTGATTTGGACGGAAGATGCAAGCGCTCGTTTTCGAGCTGTTTTCAAGCGCCGAAAATGCGGCGGCCAGGGTGCGGGCCATATCCAGTTGCGGCCAGTGCGCCAAACGTGTAAAGTCACTCATGGGTTCTTATGTTACGACTCGTACTGCGCCAGATCAGAGGAGGTTACATGAACCGGGCCGATCGGTACGCGCTGTGCCTTTCTTTTCTTGTCGCTGCGGCGGCATTCAACACGGCGACCAGCGCCGAGCGCCTCCCTTTAGCGGACATGAGTCAGCGCACGGAGGAGCTGAAGGGCTTGCGCTGGGGCATGTTCATCTGCTGGAGTTTCTCGACCTTCTCGGAGAAGGAGTGGACGCCGGGCATTACAGACATTTCCTATTTCCGGGCGACCGAGGCCGACACTGACCAGTGGGCGCGCACCGCCAAGGAGGCGGAGATGGGCTACATCCTCTTCCTCACCAAGCACCATGACGGCTTCTGCCTCTGGGACACCCAGACCACCGACCGCAAAGTCACCAACGCGCCCTTGAAGCGCGACGTGCTGGCCGAACTCAAGAGAAGCTGCGACAAGTACGGCATCAAGCTGGCGCTCTACTTCTCCGAGGGCGAGTGGCGGCATCCCGGCGGACTTGACCATCCGGAGACGACGGGGGCCAAGCGGAACAATCAGGGCGGTCGCGACCCTGAGATGAAGAGGGCGCAGCTCAGGGAACTGCTCACGCAGTACGGGCCGATCGAGTACATCTGGTTCGACCACGCGGTCGGCGACGGCGGCCTCAGCCACGCGGAGACGGTCGCCTTCTGCAAAGCCCTCCAGCCCGGCTGTTTCGTGGGCTTCAACCACGGGGTGCAGGAGGGCGCAGACATCCGCCTCGGGGAGATGGGCAAGCCGGGGCCGCTGACGGACCACGCCGCGGCCGGCCCGCACATGCGCGACAAGCCCGCCGCGACCTACCGGCTCGCCGAGTTCACCTATCCGATCCAGCCGCGTCAGCCCAAGGGCGCCATGTGGTTCTACTCGCACCCCGACAACGAGGGGGTCTGCCACAGCCCCGAGAAGCTCTACCGGGACTACCTCGGCGCGGTCCACTACGGCAACGTCTTCGCCTTGGACGTCGGGCCGGACACCCGCGGTCGGTTGCGTGAGATCGACGTGCGGACGCTCCGTACGGTGGGCGGCTGGATACGCAACCCTCCGCCCCCGCGTGTGGACCTCCAGGTGGACTGGCCTGCGTTTCTGGCGCGGCACGACCTCGTCTGGGAGGTCCTTCCCGAGAAGTTCGACCACGGCGCGTTCCTCGGCAACGGCCTGCTCGGCACGACGGTCTATCAGGACGGCCCCAGCCGGCTGCGCTTCGAGCTGGGCCGCTCGGACGTGACCGACCGCCGCCGCGACAACGGCCGCCTGCCGATCGGCGGGCTGGTGCTCACGACCGCAGGCGTGATCACCGGGGGCACCCTGCGCACCGACCTGTGGAACGCCGAGGTGCGCGGCGACCTCGCCACGGACAAAGGCCGTGTCCGCTTCCGCGCGCTGACGCATGCGGACGAGATCGCGCTGCTCATTGACCTGGACGCAGAAGGCGGCGAGACCGCCGCCGCGTTCGCGTGGGAACCCGGCAAGGCCGAGGTCTTCCGCGACGAGATGAAAAAGATCCAGGGCGAGCCCAACCCGCCGCCCGACGCCAGCGCGGACGGCGACGTCTCGTACTGCGAGCAGCGCCGCGTCGCGGGCGGCGCCTACGCGACCGCCTGGTGTGTGCGGGGCGGTCCGGCGGCGCGGCGCGTGACGCTGACGGTCGCCGACACCTTCCCGGGCACCGGCGCCAAGGGCGAGGCGCTCGCAACGGTGAGGCGCGTCGCCGCGCTCGACCCTGCCGCGCTGGAGCGCGGCCACCGCGCCTGGTGGCACGCCTATTATCCGGCCAGCTTCGTGACCGTGCCGGACGCGCAGGCCGAGGGCTTCTACTGGATCCAGATGTACAAGCTCGCCTGCGCCACGCGCCGCGAGCGGCAGGTGATCGACCTGCTCGGCCCGTGGTACCGCCAGACCGGCTGGCCGCGCATCTGGTGGAACCTCAACATCCAGCTCGCCTATTCGCCGGTCTATGCGGCCAACCGCCTTGAGCTGGGCGAGTCGTTCACGCGTTTCATCGACGCCAAGCGCGATAACTTCGTGCGCAACGCCAAGGAGATCTGGGGCTTTGACGGGTGCGCCACCGTGCCGCACACCACCTGTTACGAGGGGCTGCGCGGCGACGGCACCTGCGCGCCGCAAGCCTTTATCAACCCCGGCGACTTCACCTGGGCGCTCTGGCTCTACTGGCAGCAGTACCGCTACTCGATGGACCACGCGCTCGTCACGAACCACGCACGGCACGCCTTCTACCCGTTGCTCAAGGGCAGCGTGAACCTGTATCTCAAGCTGCTTCAGAGCGGCGCGGACGGCCGGCTGCACCTGCCGCCCATGCACTCGCCCGAATACTCCCAGACGCCCTACGCGGACAACAATTATAACCTCTCGCTGTTGCGCTGGGGCTGTACCCGGCTGCTTGAGCTGAACGCGCGTTACGGGCTGAACGACGCGCAGGCGCAGGAGTGGGAGCGTGTGCTGCGCGACCTGACGCCCTACCCGACGGATGAGAACGGCTTGAGGGTCGGCGCGACGCAGGCCTTCGAGCGTTCGCACCGCCACTGGTCGCACCTGCTGATGGTCTGGCCGCTGAACCTGGTGTCGGCTGAGCAGCCGGAGAACCGGGCGCTGGTGGAGAAGAGCCTGCGCCACTGGCTGACCGTCGAGGGCGGCAAGCAGATCTACGGCTGGTCCAGCGCGGCCGCCGCCTGTCTCTACGCCTGCCTGGGCGACGGCGATCAGGCGCTCGCCAGCCTGCGCGCGCATCACAACAACCGGCGCTTCGTGATGCCCAACACGCAGTACATCGAGGGGTCGCCGGTGATCGAGTGCTCGCTGGCGGCGGCCACGGCGCTGCAGACGATGCTGCTCCAGAGCGGGGGCGGCGCCATCCGCGTCTTCCCCGCCGTGCCCGGCGAATGGCAGGAGGTTGCGTTTCACGACCTGCGGGCGGAAGGCGCGTTTCTGGTGAGCGCGGGCAGGCGCGGCGGCAGGACCCGCTGGGTGCGGGTACGGAGCCTGGCGGGCGAGACCTGCCGGCTCAGGCCCGGCTTCGACGGCGCGTTCCGGCACGCGCCTGAGACGGTCGTGCTGCGCGAGGCCGCGCCGGGCGTCTTTGAGGTGGACCTCGCCCGCGACGCGGAGGTCATCCTCTTCCAGGAGCCCGGCGACCGCCTGCCGGAAGCCGCGCCCTGCGCGCTGCCGGCCAAGAGCCACAACGTTTTCGGCGTCAAGAATCCCAAGCTCGCGCTGGCGCCCGCGCTGTCGTCCGGAAGGCCCATGCGCGCGTCGAGCGAGTGGGGCGCGGGCTATGGCGCGGCCAAGGCTGCGGACGACGATCCCACGACGCGCTGGGGCGCGGCGCCGGGCAGCCGCAGCGGCTGGCTGGAGAGCGATCTCGGTGAGGCGCGGGAGGTTGGCGGGGTGGAGGTGTGGGAGGAGGGCTTCCCGCGGACGCTGGCGTACGCCGTCAGCGTCGAGGAGGGCGGGGGGTGGCGCGAGGTGGCGCGCGGCGAGCGGTTCGGCGGCCGCAGGACCGTGCGGTTCCCCGCCGTGCGCACGCGGCGCGTGAGGCTCGCGATCGAGCGTGCCGACGAAGTGCCGACGCTCGAGGAGTTCCGTGTGCTGGCTCCAGTGGCGCCTTGAGCGGCTCCACGCGTGGGTGCCGGAAGCGGCTTGAGGGTCGTATCCGCCTGTGTTATTGTCGGCACTGGTTGAGCGCGCCTGTGCGGGTGGCGCGCGTGCCGGGTCTGGCGGGAACGATGAGTACTGGAGCGAGGACAGATGGGGCGGTGCTGGGGCGTCTGGCGGCGCTGCTGGTGGCCTTTGCGGCGGTCTGCCTGGTGGCGGGGGCGAGCCGGATGCGTCCGGCGGCCTGGGAGCTGACGGCGTTCGGCGACGTGCTGCGCGTGCGGGAGGCGCTGTCGCTGTTCGTCTTCGCGCCAGCGGTGTGTGTGCTCTTCTGGCTGCTGGCCCGGACGTTGGGCAGTGGCGGGGTCGGGGATGCGCTGATGGTGCTGTGCGTGTACTGTGTGGCGTGCGGCATGGGGCTGCACGACCCGTCCAACCGGCTGGTGGACGTCTATGGGCGGGCGGGTGCGCTGGCGCCTGCGGTGCGGCGGTCGCTCGACTATCTGGACGACGGGCTGGGCCACTGGGTGTTCTGGGCGGGCTTTGTGCTCGGGACCTGGGTGCTGGGGGTGCGGCAGACGCGCGCGCCGTTGCGCGCGCCGATGGGCTGGGGCTGGCGCGTCGTGTTCGTGAGCGTGGCCGGGGCGCTGCTGTGGGTGATGCTGAGCAACCTCTGGGACGAGTATCCGAAGACGCGGGCCGACCTGGGCGTGATCGTGGCGGCGGCGGCCGTTCCGCTGGCGGCGCATCTGGTCGGCTGCCGCCGCGTGGGGCTCTGGCGGCTGCCCGTCCTGCTGGTGGTGTATCCGGCCTATTTCGGCAGTGTGGCGGGCACGCTGGTGTGCTGGTGGGTGCGTTACGGTAAGGTCTAGCTAGGCGCGCGTTCTGGCGGCGCGGGCAGGGGGTGGGCGATGGCGCTTGTGAGCATGACGGGGTTCGGTCGCGGCGAGGCGCGTGGCGGGGGGGTCAAGGTGACGGTCGAGCTGAGTGCGGTGAACCGCAAGCAGTTCGACTGCAGCGTCTCGATGCCGCGTGAGCTGGGCAGCCTGGAGGCCAGCCTGCACGCGCTGATCCACACGCGGGTGGCGCGCGGCTATGTGAAGGGGCTGGTGACGGTGTCGGCGGCGGCCGAGGCCGAGCCGGGAGGCGGGCTGGTCGACGTCGGGCGGGTGGGCGCGCAGGTGGAGGCGCTGCGGGCGGTCGCGGCCCGGCTGGGGCTGGCCGACGACCTGACGGCGTCGGCGCTGCTGCGGCTGCCGGACGTGTGGCGCGCGCGGTCGCTTTCCGACGATCCGGCCGGGCTCTGGCCGTGGGTGGAGGAGGCGGCCCGTGCGGCGCTCGACGCGCTCTGCGAGATGCGCCTGCGCGAGGGGGAGGCGATCGGGCGCGATCTGCGGCAGCGCTTCGGCGCGCTGCGCGTCCAGGCGCTGAAGGTCGGCGCGCTGGCGCCCCGCGTGCCCCAGGCCTATCGCGAGACGCTCTCGCGGCGGCTGTCGGAGCTGCTGGGGCAGGGCGCGGCGGCCGACCCCGCGCTGGTGGCGCGGGAGGTCGCGGTGTTCGCCGACCGGTGTGACGTGAGCGAGGAGCTGACCCGCCTGGCGAGCCATCTCGACCAGGTGGAGCGGACGCTCGACGTGGGCGGGGCGTGCGGGCGGACGCTCGACTTCCTGTGTCAGGAGCTGTTCCGCGAGATCAACACGACCGGCTCCAAGGCCAACGACGCCGAGATCGCCGCCTGCGTGATCGCTTTCAAGGCCGGCCTTGAGGCGGCGCGCGAGCAGGTGCAGAACATCGAATAGCGCGCTCCCGCTCAGGAGAGCGTGAAGCCGGCGGCGGGGTCGAGCGAGAGCCGGTAGGGGCCGTGCGGGACGGTCTCGGGCGCGAGCCCGAGCAGCGCGAGCGGGTTGTAGAACCCGATGCGCAGCAGGTCTTCGGGCGCGAACAGGCCGAGGCCGTGCAGGACGTTCATGCAGGCCAGCAGCGTGGCGGACGAGCCGACGAGGCAGCGGCGTCTGGGGTTGTGGAGCCGGCCGTCGGGCTCGAGCACGACGCGGTTGCCCAGGACGTGGTAGATGCCGGGGGGCAGGCCTGCGGCGGGCGAGGCGTCGGAGGTGGCGATCAGGCGGTGCGGGCCTGCGGCGCGCGCGAAAAGCTCGAGCACGTGGCGCGGCAGGTGGTGTCCGTCGGGGATGAAGAGGATCTTGAGGCGCGTCTCGGCCAGTCCGGCGAGCAGCGGGTTGTCGTGCCGGTGGACGCGGTTGGGCATGCCGTTGCCGAGGTGGGTGAGGGCGGCGGCGCCGGCCTCGGCGAGGCGCGCGAGGTCTGCGGATCCGGCGAGCTGGTGGCCGCAGGCGACGACCACGCCGCGGCGGCAGGCGTGGCGGCAGAGTTCGGCGGCGCCGGGAAGCTCGGCCGCGAGGGTGAGGAGGCGCAGGCGGCCCTCGGCCCAGCCTGCCAGCCGCTCGAAGCAGGCGAGGTCGGGCGGGCGGACGGCGGAAGGGTCATGCGCGCCGACGGCGCCCGCCGCGCCGGAGATGAACGGTCCCTCGAGGTGGAATCCGGGGATGTGGCGCGCGAGGGTCGGGTCATGGCGGAGCGCTGCGCAGAACACGCCCAGGTTCCGTCGCAGCAGCGGTTCCGGCCCGGTGATGAGGGTCGGCAGGAAGGCGGCCGTGCCGCGCGCGAGCAGGGCGTGCCCGGCGTGGCGGAAGGCGGCTTCGGTGAGGGTCCCGCTGCTGAAGTCGACGCCTGCGAAACCGTTGACCTGGAGGTCGACGAAGCCCGGGATCTGGAGGCGAGTCGGCATAACAGAGCCCTTCTGTTTCAGACCTCCTCACTATAGCGCAACGGCCGCGGCTTGGCGAGGCGGATCAGGGGCGGGCCAGCCCCTCCGCGTTACCTGCCAAAATTGACCGGTTGAAGGGGGCGGCGGAAGGCGTTATCATACGGGCACATCATGAGTATTCGGACAGACCTGTGGGGCAGAGGGGTTGCGGCGGCGCTCGTCATGGGCGCGGCGGCGGCGGGGGCTGGCAAGCCGAACCTGATCATCGTGCTGACCGATGACCAGGGGTATGCGGACGTGGCGGCCAACGGCGGCGCGGACGTGAGGACGCCGAACATCGACCGGCTGGCCGCGGAGGGGATGCTCTTCGCCAATATGCGGGCGAACTGCACGGTCTGCTCGCCGTCCCGCGCGGCGCTCCTGACCGGGCGGTATCCCGACCGCGTCGGCGTGCCGGGCGTGATCCGCACCCGGCCGCAGGACTCGTGGGGCTATTTCGACCCTACGGTGCCCACGCTCGCGGGGCGGCTCAAGGAGGCGGGCTACCATACCGCCCTGATCGGAAAATGGCATCTCGGGCTGGAGGCGCCGAACCTGCCCAACCAGCGGGGCTTTGATTTCTTTCACGGTTTTCTCGGCGACATGATGGACAGCTACACGACCCACCTGCGCGAGGGCCGGAACTACATGCGCCGTAACGCGGAGGTCATCGAGCCGGAGGGCCACGCCACGGACCTGTTCACCGCGTGGGCCTGCGACTATCTGCAGGAACGGGCGCGGGAGAGGCGCCCCTTCTTCCTCTACCTCGCCTACAATGCGCCGCATTTCCCTGTCGAGCCGCCAGCGGAGTGGCTGGAGCGGGTCCGGGCGCGCGCGCCGCAGATGCCCGAGAGGCGCGCGAAGAACGTGGCCTTTGTGGAGCATCTCGACGCGGGGGTCGGCCGCGTGCTGGCCGCGCTCGACAAGGCCGGGCTTGCGGGCGACACGCTGGTGGCGTTCCTCTCGGACAACGGCGGCTCGCTGCCGCACGGACAGTGTAACGACCCCTGGCGCGACGGCAAGCAGAGCCATTACGACGGCGGGCTGCGCGTGCCGTTCCTGGTGCGCTGGCCGTCGGTGGTCGCGGCCGGCGCGCGGTGCGAGTACGCGGGGCAGTCGTTCGACCTGTTCCCGACCTTCCTTGAGGCGGCCGGGCTGGCGCCCGGCGAGGGGCTGGACGCGGTGAGCCTGATGCCGGCGCTGCAGGGGCGGGCCATGCCGGACGGGCCGCGCGACCTCTACTTCGTGCGGCGCGAGGGCGGCCCGGCCTATGGCGGCAAGAGCTATGAGGCGCTGATCCGGGGCGACTGGAAGCTGCTGCAGAACAGCCCGTACGCGCCGCTGGAGCTGTATCACCTCAAGACCGACCCGCAGGAGACGAATAACCGGGTGGCGGCGGAGAGTCAGGTGGCCGCCGAACTGGCCGCCGCGCTGCGCGGCCACATCCGGCGCGGCGGCGCGGTGGCATGGCAGGCAGGTGCGGACAGGGGGGCGCCATGAGGCGGGCGGCGGCGCTGCTGGTGCTGGCCGCGGTGCGCTGGGGCGTCGCCGCGCGGCCGAACGTGCTGTTCATCGCGGTCGACGACCTGCGGAACGACCTCGGCTGTCTGGGCGCGGCGCATGCCCGCACCCCGCAGCTCGACCGGTTCGCGGCCGGGGCGCGCCTCTTCACGCGGCACTATGTGCAGGCGCCGTCCTGCGGGCCGTCGCGCTGCGCGCTGCTGCGCGGCAGATATCCCACGTCGGCCGTGCAGGTCGGCAACAACGCCATCCGCGCGACGGGCGCGTCGTGGGCGCGGGAGAGCCTGCCGGGGTGGTTCAGGCAGCACGGCTACCGAACGCTCGCGCTGGGCAAGATCTCGCATTATCCGGGCGGGCGGACGGGCAAGGGGTGGGCCGAGGGCCCGGAGGAGCTGCCTGGAGTCTGGGAGCGCGCGTGGGTGCCTCCGGACACGCCCTGGCCGACGCCCCAGGCGATGATGCACGGCTACGCCAACGGCGGGGCGCGCGTGCCGGGCAAGACGCCCGCGTGGGAGGCGTTCGACGGTCCGGACGAGGCCTACCCTGACGCGCACGTGGCGGCGGAGGCGGCGCGTACGCTGGCGGGGCTCAAG
>JAKJGY010000254.1 GCA_022704145.1 Verrucomicrobiota bacterium | reverse complement strand
CCGCCCGCCTCGACGGTCAGCACCGGCTCGGGGACGGTCGCGGCGTTCGTGGTCAGGTTGCCCGCGAACACCAGCGTTCCGGCGTCCGCGCCGACCGTCAGCGTCGCGTCCTGCGCCAGCAGCACGCGCGCCGCCAGCACGCTGTCGCGCCCGTAGGCCACCAGGTTCGGGCCGCCGTCATCCGTGAACATCCGGGCGCGCGCCAGCTCGGCCGCGTTGGTGAACCCGCCGTTGCCGGCGTCGAACAGGATGCCGTTACGGAAACCGAACTGCGGCCCGACGCCGCCCGCGCCCTGCGCGTAACGCACTTCGACCGTGTGCCAGCCCGCCCCGACCGTCACGTCGTTGACCACGGCGCGCGTTGCGGAGACCGCGTTCGAAAGCACCGTCACGCCGTCGATCGCCAGGTAGCCGCCGTCGTCGAAACCCTTGGCGAAGCTGTAGGTGCCCGCCTCGGCCACGTACCACCGGCCGCGGTAGACGAACTGCGTGTTGTTGGGGAACTCCGCCGTGGAGGTCGTGGTGCCCTTCGCCGGCCACACCTGCCAGCCGGTGTAGGTGAGCGCCGCGCCCAGGTCCGGCGAGTTGCCGGCGGAGGCGCCGCGATACTCGTAGAGGCCCGAGGGCGCCGTCAGCGCCACGTCCGCGCCGTTGAGCAGCAGCGTCGCGCCGGCGGCGAGGTTCAGGCCGCCCACGGCGACCGTGCCGGCCTTGGCGTCCACCGTGCCGGCCGTGAGCGTCGCGCCGGCCAGCCGCAGCGTGCCCGCGCCCTGCTTCTCCAAGGTCGCGCCGCTGGCGAGGGTGCCGCGATAGTCGCTGTCCTCGTCGAGCGCGCCGACGATCAGGCGGCCGCCCGCCGTCGAGCTGGTGATGGCGGCGCGCGGGCCGGAGGCGAGCGTGTTGACCGTCTCGGTCTTGCCGCTCAGGTCGAGCGTCGAGGAGGGCAACGTGTTGTTGTGGCTGCTGTCAGAACCGATCTTGAGGCCCGCCTTGCCGCTGCCGTGCGGCAGGACCTCGCTCTGTCCGAGCCTGAGCACGCAGTTCAAGGGGTTCGCGCCCGGGCCGTTCGTGCCGACCACCGTGCCGCCCGCATAATCGTTCGCCGGGTTGTTCAGCGTCACCGGGCCGTTCTCGAAGTTGATGCCGAGCAGGCCGAGTCCGGTGACCGGCCCGTCGATCTGCACGCCGCCGCCCGCGCGCCCCCAGCCGCTATCACAAGCATAAAGCCGACCACGCTCACCACACGCTTCGCAAACATAATCCCTCCTTTATGGACAAAACCCAAGCTGACTTTTATATAGTACCCATGACCCGTGAACGGACGCAAGCGGGAAAGCGGCACGGCGTATTTTTTCCTGTATTTTTACCTATTCTGCGACGCTGAAACCGGCACACGGACAGGGCGCCCCCCGCCCCGTCGTCGCACGGGCATCTTGCCCGTGCCGAGGCCCACGGGCGGTGAGGCCCGTGGCGTATGGACCGGCGCACGGGCAGGACTCGCACGCTGGGCCGACCTTACGGCGCGACCACGACAAAGGGTACGGCCGGAAAGGCGCCAAGCGGGATACGGGGCGCATTCGGAAAGGCCGACGCGGGGGCGCCCGGACGTGCCGCCCGCCCCGCCGCCGTGAGGACCAGGTTGCCGCGCCGTCCCGGGGCCAGCTTGGCTGCGTCACACTGCAGCACGACGGCGTCGGACGCCGACTGCCGGACACTGAGGCCGTCGGGCGCGCCCGCTAGCGTGTACGCGATGTCCTGGATCCAGCCGCCCGTCGGCAGGTCGAGCGTCACGCGCGTCTCGCCGCCCGCCGTGATGCGGATCGGCACGTCGGAACGGATCTGAGGCGACTGACGGTAACGGGCACGCCCGACGGCCAGCGCGGTCAGGGCCTGGGCCGGCACCAGGTGACGGTATGCGAACGCCTGGGTCATGTCGTCCGCCGGCACGGCCGCCCGAACCAGCTCGGCCGCGCCGATACGGGCGACCCCTTCGATCCGGAAACTCAGCGGCCCCTCAGGCGCATCCGTGGGCGCGGTCAGCGTAAAGGTCACCTGGCCCTCCCCGGCCGGGATCTCCGCGCCGTCCAGCCTGTAACCCGCTGGCGCGTCGCAGAGGCGCAGGGCGATCGCGTGGTCGAACCCGTCCTGCCGCAGCGCGTAGACGGTCATCGGCGCGCTCGCGCCGGCCCGCACGTTGACGCCCGACGGCGTGACGCGCAGCGCGAAGTCGGGACGCGGCGCGCTCAGCCGCAGCCGGTAGCCGTAGGCGGGGCCGCCAGCCCGCTGGACGTCGCCGACCCAGACGGTATACGCACCGTCGGCCAGCAGCCGCACCGCCAGGTAGGAGTCCGCATGATGGGTGTTCAGGCCCGACCCCTTGTCCTCACGGTCGTCGTTCACCGCCACCTGTCGGCCGTCCGGGCCGAAGAGCCTGACCAGCGTGTCCGCCGGCGAGTCGAGCCGCCGCGCCCACACCTCCGCCACGACCGTCTCGCCCGCACGCCCCTCGAACCGGTAGACGTCCCAGTCTCCGGGACGTCCGATCCGCCCGTTCACAACCGCCGGCAGCGTCAGCGCGAGGGCGTTCGTGGCGGCGTCGTTCGGCTCGCTCTCGAACCGCTCCGGCAACGTGTCGACCTGCAGCGGGGCCGCATTCGCCTCGCGGCAGGCCTGGAAGGGATAGACCCCTGCGGCCACGCTCGCCAGATCCAGCGTGGCCTGCGTCAGCGGCAGGTTCCAGCCCGCGAGCGCGACCGTCGTCCGAGATCCCGCGCGCCCGCCGAGCGGGTAGACGCCGGTGACGTAAGGGATCTCGCCGACCGTCACGCGGTAGACGAAGTCCTCGCGTCCCCGGTAGAGCGAGTCCCGCAGCGTGAGCGTGTAGAGCCCGTCGCGAGGGATCGCATAAAACAGGAGCGGGTCAGGCCTGAACCGGTAATCGTCGGCGTAGGCCACCTCCTCGCCCCGCTCGTCGCGCAGGCTCGCGGCGGCCTGCACCCAGCCCGGCACGGCGTCGGCCAGGTACGGGATCAGCTCGCGCGCCCGGACGGCCACCACCAGCCGCTGCCCGGCGCGC
The DNA here is from genome assembly GCA_022704145.1 of Verrucomicrobiota bacterium. Classification (GTDB taxonomy): domain Bacteria; phylum Verrucomicrobiota; class Kiritimatiellia; order RFP12; family UBA1067; genus JAKJGY01. Next base: position 1,906 of record JAKJGY010000254.1, on the reverse strand, counting down.
GCGCGGAACCGGTAGGTGTCGACGCCTCCGGGCGGAAGCTGGCCGTTGAGGGTGACCGGGATCGTGACGTCAACGGGCGGCGGCGCGGCGTCGATCTTGGGGTTCAGGTTGGAGCGCGACTGCGGCACGTTCTTCCAGTCCCCCTTGCTGACCTCGGGCAGAGTGCCGATCACGAACGTGCGCGGATTGGAGAGGCCGGCGCGAGAGAGCAGCCGCAGCTCGCGCGTGCCCGGCGCGGCGTTGGTGGCGACGGTGACGCGAAGCGTGACGAACTCGCCCAGCGACGGGTTGGCCAGGCGGCGGCCGAAGGCGGTGAGCCGCTCGCGGGCGTGCGCGGCCATCTCCATATCTTCGACGCTCATGCGCTCGCCCTGCTGACGCTTCTCCTTGAGCTTGCCGAGCTGCTCCTTCAGCTCCTGCTGCTCCTTGGGCGTCACCTGCTGCTCCTGCTTGCTGATCACCGCCGTGACGCCCTCACCCGAGATCAGGACGCGCTCGGCCTCGGCCAGCCCCGAGCCCCCGAGCACCGCCTCGAAGGTCGAGCCCTGACGGCCGCCTGCGGGGTAGACGTAGCCGATGTGCGCCTCGGACGGCATCCGCTGCGCGAGGGCGGCCGTCGCCCAAGCGAACGCCGCCACGAAGGTGTGTAAGCTCGTCACGCGTGCCCCCCTTCTGCCGCTCGCGCGCCAATCAGCTCCCTGAGAAAACCGCCCGCCGGAACGGCTGCCACGGCGCGCGCCTCCTCGCCCTGCGGATGCGGCAGGCGGGCCTGCGGGTCGATCCCCAGCAGTGTATAGAGGCCGCCGATGACCTCCGAAGGCGCCACAGGCCGCTCGGCGACCGTCTCGCCGCGGGGGTCGGTCGCGCCGAGCACCTGGCCGCCCCGGATGCCCCCGCCCGCGAGCAGCGCGCTGAAGGCCGCGCCCCAGTGTCCGCGCCCGCCGTTCCAAGGCGAGGCGTAGTCCACGCGCGGCGTGCGGCCGAACTCGCTCCCGCACCAGACCACCGTGGTGTCCAGCAGGCCCCGGTCGGCGAGATCCTGCAACAGCGTCGCCAGCCCCTTGTCCAGCTCAGGCAGCTTGCGGCGCAAGGTCTGGAAATTGTCCTTGTGCGTATCCCAGCCGTCGAAATTCACGGTCACGTACTGGACGCCCTTCTCGACCAGGCGCCGCGCCATCAGGCACGACTGGCCGAAGGTGGTGCGCCCGTAGCGCTCGCGGATCTCGTCCTTCTCGCCCGCGAGGTCGAAGACCTTCGCGCCATCGCCGAGAATCATGTCGTACGCCTGCTCCTCGGCGCGCGCGAACGCCTGAAGCGCGGCGCTCTGGGGTAGCTGGCGCGGCAGGCTGTTGAGCCTGCCCAGCAGCGCGCGGCGCTCGCGCTGGCGCTGGTCGGTGAGGCCTTCCGCGACGATCCCCTCAACCAGGAAGCGCGGCTGCGCGGGGTCGCCGCCCGTGACGAACGGCTTGTGGCGCGTGCCGAGGAACCCGGCCTCGTCAAAACGCCCCAGCGGCTTGGTCAGCACGATATACGGCGGAAGCTGGCCCGCGACGCCGCCTGCCGCAGACCCCTTGAGGAACGACACGACGGCGCCGGAGCCGGGATAGACCACGCGCTCGCCGGCCGTCCGGCCGGTCTGCACGAGATAGGTGGCGGTCTCATGCGCGTTGACGCCGTGCGTCAGGCCGCGGATCAGGGCGTATTTGTCGGCCTGCCGTGCGAGCAGCGGCAGCAGCTCGCCGATGCGGACTCCTGAGACGTTCGTCTCGACCGCCTTGAACGGGCCCGCATAGTCATTGCCGGCCTCGGGCTTGGGGTCGAAGGTGTCGAGGTGCGAGGCCCCGCCCCACAGCCAGACCTGGATCACCGCTTTGGCGCGGGCGGGCGCGGGCGCTGCGGCGGCGCG
>JAKJGY010000253.1 GCA_022704145.1 Verrucomicrobiota bacterium | reverse complement strand
GCTAGGGGCGCTCGCGCTGCTTGCGGCGGGCGTCGCACCTGCAGCAGACGGAACAAACCTGTTGAAGAACGCGGGCTTCGAGTCCGCTTTGGAGCCGGCGTGGGAGCGCCGCACGCCGGACGACGCGCAGCGCAAAACGTTTCGCGCGGAGGCTGGCGGACGGAGCGGCGGAGCGGCCGTGCTGGAGAACCTCGCACCCGCCTACACGCGCCTGCGCCAAGGCCAGGATCGCTCCATCGCCGTCGCGCCGGGCAGCCTGCTAGAGCTTTCGGCGTGGGTGAGATCCGAGTTGGACACGAACGGCGCGGCGATGGTCCAGATTTATTGTCTCGGAGACAAGGGCGAAATCCTGGCGCAGCCGACCTCGGCGCCGATCCGGGGCGCGTGCGACTGGACCCGCCGTCGGGTGCGGACGCAGGTGCCGGACGGGACCGCCTACGTGATGGCTTATCTGCAAATCCGGGACGGTGCGGGAAAGGTGTGGTTTGACGACGCGGAACTGGCGGTGAAGCGGCCCCCGCAGAAGCAGGAGCCACGCCCGGCGATCGCGCTGCTGACCGATCTGCCCGAAACGAATGCGGTCCTTCTGCGGGCGCGAACTCTTTTCGGGGACGGCCTGAAACGGGCCGCGCCCGAGCCGGCGGCGCTGCAAGGTTCGGCAGGCGCTCTGGCGCTCTATGAGGGCTCCGTGCCGCCTGCGCTCGGACCGGCGCTGGAGGCCTTCGCGCGCGGCGGCGGCCGCGTGTTCATGGATATGCGCGCATTTGCGAGAAGCCGCGGCGCAGAGGCGGCGGCGGCCAGCGTGGGCGATGTCAAAAGCCCGTCGCTCGCGACGCGCATGCAGGCCGGGCTCCGCGTCTTGCGGGCGTCTGACGTAACGGCCGGCTTCGCGGTCGGTCAAATCATGCCGCGCGCGGGCTGGCCGGACGGAAAGCTCTTCGTGCTGCCGCCAGGCCTGGCGATTCCCGGCCTGGAGGTCCTGGCAGTCGCGCCCGGCGGAGAGGCCGGGCTCGTGAGGCTGGCGGTGGGGGCGGGCTCGATCACGGCCTGCGACCTGCTGTCGCTGCGGGAACCTCACTGCCGAAACGTGGACGCCTATTGCGCGTTCACACCCGTGAGCGCGGCGCTCGGGAATCCGGTGCGCTTCGGCCACTATTATCCGCGGCGGCTGAACTACGACGGCGTGGTCGAGGAGATGAAGCGGCTGGCCGCAGTGCATCCGGCCGTCATTCGCGTCGAAGAGGAGGGCCCCGCTTCGGAGCCGTACAGGCTGTGGAGCCTGAATCTCGGCAAGCCGGGCGCTCCGCTCTATTTCCTGTATGCGGCGGCGCACGGCAGTGAATGGGAGCCGGGGTATGGGCTCATGACCTTCGCCCGGCTCGTCGCAGAAGGCAAGATGCGGGACGCGGTCGACCTCGAAAAGGTGCAGATCAAAATCATCCCGCTGCTCAACCCGTCGGGCTACGAGCGGATGCGGCGCCAGAACGCGCAGGGCGTCGATCTCAACCGGCAGGGCGACCTCAATTGGGAGCGCTTCGCGGGCAAGGACAGCAACAAAGACGGCCTGTACGGCCCGCACGACTACGACTGGAAAGGAACCGCTCCCTTCAGCGAGCCGGAGACGCAAGTCTACCGCAAGATTGTCGGCCGGCCCGAGCTTTACTGCCTGCTCGACTATCACGGAAACTCGGGCGCGAGGGACAACAAGCTGGGCTTCACGCCTTTCACGGGACACCCCGACAACGAGCTGATGGCGCTGGAGGTGCAGCGGATCGCCAACGCCCGCCTGCGCGGCCGGCACCTGTTGCGGCAGAGCGACGAAGAGGCGCCTTCGCCTTACCTTCTCGATGTGCTGCGGCCGGACGGTGACCGCCCCATGCTGATCAACTCGGGCGCGCGGGACCGCTTCGGCCTGCTGATCGAGCTGACGGCAGGCTACCCCGAGTCCTACGGCACGGTCTTGCAGACGGACGTCACCTGCGAGTTGTGCCGGGCGCTGTTCCTCGCGTACCCGCCGCCGGCCAAGTGGCCGCGGGAGTGATTGAAATCGCCGAATCACTCTGCCGATTCGATCATGTCCGCCATCGCATCGCGCCAGCGCAGGACCGCCACCGGGTCGTCCGTGTAGTCGGTCATGCTCACCATCACGTCCTGCGGCACGGCGAGGAGATCGCGTGCCCGCTTCGCCCAGTCGCCTGCCGGATGCCGGCTCGCCGCGAGCTTGCGCTCGAGTTCCAGCGCATAGGCGTAGTCCTCCAGACCGTCGCGGAAGTTCTCCAGCCGTTGCGTCGCGAGCGGCATGCCGCCCGGCCCCATGCACGTCCAGGAACCGTCGCCGTGATAGCTCGTCCAACTGCGCGGATTCCAATCTGTGAACGGCCCGCCCGAGAGCGGACGGCGCATGTTCCAGATCGAGATCTCGTAGTAGAGGAAGCCGTCCGGACGCATCCGCGCAGTCTGCGCGCCCATCAGCACGCGCCCCTCGATCGCCGCGTTCTCGATGAACATGTTCGCGTAGGGCGAATGCGGGCCGCAGCAGATGTACCACCACACTTGACGGCCCTCTTTCCGCGCTGCCGCCGCCTTCGCGCCGTCGTAGCGGGGCGTGAGCGGCGTGAACCAGTCCATGCAGCCGAGTTCCGTGCCCACGCCGAACTCGTGGTCGTATGCCGTCGTGAAGATCGGCACGCCGGGGAACTCCCGCTTCAGCGTCTCGACGGCCTTGCGGATGTTCGGGAAGTACTCCTTCGCGATCTCGTCGCAGCCGTACAGGTAAGCGTGGTCGAGAATCCCCAGCGAGCGGGCCTTCTCGTAGTTGGCCTTCAGGGCCGGCAGCGTCGCCTGCCGCCACCGCTCTTCGGCGTCGGGGCCGTTTCCGAAGTAGCTCCAATAGCCGAGATTGAACGGCCCGAGACGGCCCTGCTCCTTCAGCCGCGCGAGCACGTCCCACTGCTGGCGGTCGTTGCCGTAGAGCGAGTCCATCGTGATGTAGTAGTCGGCCAGGAAGTCGCCCCACGCCAGCCGGTTGGGCTTCCACGCGTTGACCGGGAAGTCGGCCTTCTTCCGCAGCTCCGCCGTCTCCTCCGCCCAGGCCGCGTCCTGCGAGACGTTCACCTCGGGCCAGAACGTGATCGCCAACGGCAGCGGGGACTTCTGCGGCACCGCGAAGGCGTTTACCCGCACGCGGAAGGGAACGCTCACCGGCGGCGTGTTCGTCGCCGACACCGTCAGTGTTCCCTCGTAGAGGCCCGCGCGTTGCCCTTCCGGGCACGTGACCCGCACCCAGAAGCTCTGCGCGTCGCGGTCGCGCACGTCGGCGGAGCCCATGTGGTCAAGAATCGGATCCGGCCACCACCCCAGCTCCGGCGTCCTCAGTTTACGGCAGTACCCGGCCGGCGAATTCGTGGGCGCCATATGCCCCACACGGTACGGCGGCGGGTTCGTGATGTTCACGTAGCCTGTCACCGCGCACTTCACGTTCGACGCCGCGAAACGGCTGCCGTCCTTCGCCACGAGGTCGGAGGAGGTTACCGTCACGGCCAGCAGGTCCGCGTCGCCGGGTGCCACGATCACCTGCACGCCCTCCTTCTCATGCCGGGCCAAGCGTATGGCCACCGCCTGTGCGGGCGCCGCCTCGAACGCCGCGCGCGGGCGCACCTTCACCATCGTCGAGGCCGTCCCCACCAGCATCTTTGACGTGTCCTGTCCCGCCCGTGCGCACGCCTCGCGGAAGCGCCAGTAGCTCTCCAGATGCACCCGCCCATCGCGCACCTCAGCGCATTCGCACTCCGCCGCCGCCACGCGGGCGGACATCAGCGGCAGCAGGTCGCGTCCGACCCCGATGCCCGACGGCGCCGGCGGCCTCTCTCCTTTCGCCAGCAGCGTCACGCGGTCCAGATACACATTGAAATTCTGCGCCTTATCCGTGAAGAAATGGACGCGCGCCACCTTCTTCGGGTTAGCCGTCTTCGGCCAGTTGCTGAGCGGCACGATCCACTGTAGATATCCGTGCGACGGCAGACGCGTCGTCGCGTGGAGCCCGTTCTGGATGCGACCCTCTTTTTCCGCGATGAACGTCGAGAACGGGTCGCCGCCCTCGCTCAGGTTGACGAGGTCGACCACCATGCGGTCGTACTTCGACCAGTCCGAGACCGGCGCGGTCAGCGTGAAACTTGGCCATTCGTTCAGCCCCTTCCGCCACGGCGTACACGTCCAGTGCAGCGCGTTCGAGCCGCTGGTCGCGTAAGCGCTTTCAACCGCGAACGAACGGCTTCCGTCCGCACCTTTCGGCGCGGCCTTGATCTCAGTCAACGTCTCGAAGTCGAACAGCGTCACCGCCCCCTGCGCGAACGCCCCCGCGAGCGTTGCCGCCACCGTCAGTTTTATCTTTCTCACGCAATCTGTCCTTTCCTGAAAAGCAACTCAACGCACGATTTCGTAGAGATACGAGGCGCACGCGGGATCGGCCGCGACGTCGGCTACGAAGGTGAGCCGGCCGTCGGCATACGACGACGGGACCTCTCGACAGCGGCGGCCTCCGGCCGTCAGCGTCCATACCTGCCAGGTTCCCGGCGCGAGTCGGATCGTGACGGTGGCGCGTCCGGCGCGCATGAGATGTGGCAGTGCGCCCCACGCCAGCAGGATGCGCCGCCCCTCGTCAGCATAGGTGGCCCCTGTGTTCTGGACGTCAGTCAGATGGGTCAGCAGAAGCCGACGCGAGGACGAGATCGGCGCGCTGTCGAGGGTGCTCGCCCATATCGTCGCGGCGGTTCCGCCAAGGTCGGCCGCGAGCGGCCCAGCCTTTACGGTGCCTCCCTCGGCGAAGCCACCCGCCGTGCGCGGCGTGTCGAGCGTGAACGAACCGGCCGCGGAGTCGATCGCGACGCCACCCGGGCCGGACCTCTCGACGATGGTTTTCATCTCCGCCTGCGGGCGGTTGAACGGCCACACGTCGAGCGTCTCGATGCCGGCAGGTGCCGTAT
>JAKJGY010000252.1 GCA_022704145.1 Verrucomicrobiota bacterium | reverse complement strand
AGGCGCACGCGCTGACGCGCCCCGTCGAGGGTCGCCAGAGGCGCCTCGCGCGTGCCCGCCGCGCGATCGTCGCCGCCCGGCGTCACCACCACGGTCGCCGCCTGAGCCGCAAGCTGCGCCGCCAGAACCCCCAACGCCAACATCTGGCCGATACGTCGTGCCATATCCCCCCCCTTTTCCTGATCTGCCGCTGACAGCCGGATTAGGGTCAGAGCGTACCGTGAGCGCGCATGGCCGTCAAGCGCAGCCTCGTCCGCCGGAGCAGCAGGGGCCGCTATCGGGCGGCTTGCCACCCCCGTCGGGCTCCGCTATACTGCGCCTATGACCTTCGACCTTCCCGCCTACCTTATCGCACGGCGCGCGCTTGTCGAGCGGCACCTGTTCGCCTGCCTCCCTGCCGAGGACACGCGGCCCGCCCTGCTCTCGCAGGCTATGCGCCATGCGGTGCGCTCGGGCGGCAAACGGCTGCGCCCCATACTCTGCCTGGCCTCCGCCGAGGCCGTGGGAGGCACCGCCGAGGCGGCGCTCAGCCCCGCCTGCGCCGTCGAGCTGCTCCACACCTACACCCTCGTGCATGACGACCTGCCCTGCATGGACAACGACCTCGTCCGGCGCGGCCTGCCCACGGTCCACGCACGTTACGGCGAGGCCCTCGGCGTCCTGGCCGGCGACGCGCTCCAGACGCTGGCGTTCGAGACCCTCGCGCGCACTCCCGAGAGCCGCCCCGGCACCCTCGCCCGTCTCGTCGCCGAGTTCGCCTGCGCCGCAGGCGCCGCAGGCGTCATCGGCGGCCAGGTCGAGGATATCCGCTTCGCAGGCGCCCCCACGCGCGAGATCGTCGAATACGTGTTCCGGCACAAGACAGCCGACCTCTTCCGGGCCGCCTGCCGCCTCGGCGGCATCGCGGCCGCCGCGCCTGAGCACGACCTCGAGCGCCTCTCCGCCTACGCCGACGGGCTCGGCTTCGCCTTCCAGATCACCGACGACCTGCTCGACGCCGATGAGGCCAAGTCCGACGACAGGCCGGAACTCTCGTGCCTCGACCTCATGAGCGAGGCCGAGGCCCGCGGCTGGGCCGTCCAGCATACGCGCCAGGCGGTCGCGGCCCTCGCCGGCCTGCCGGGCGACACGGCGCCGCTGGCCGCGCTCGCCGAAGACCTGCTGACGCGTCTCGCGTGAGCCCCACGCCTCACCGCCCCGCCCCGCAAGAAAGACCGACCATGAACACCCTCGCCCACCCCCGCCTCCTCATCACCGGAGCCACCGGCCTCCTCGGCCGGCCCGTCCTGCGAGCCTGCCGCAGCACCCCGGGCTGGTCGGTCACCGGCACCGCGTTCCGCCGCGCCAAGCCCGGCCTCGGACTGGAACACGCCGACCTCTCCCAGCCGGAAACGGTCCCCGCGCTTCTGGACCGCCTCGCACCGGACGTGATCATCCACACCGCGGCCGAGCGCCGCCCGGACGTCAGCGAGAGAGACCCTGCCGCGACCCAGCGGCTCAATGTCGGCTCGACCGGCGCCCTGGCGCAGTGGGCCGCCGAGCGCGGCGCCTTCCTGATCTACCTCTCGAGCGACTACGTCTTCGACGGCACCTGCCCGCCGTACCGGCCGGACGCGCCGACCCGCCCGCTCAACGCCTACGGCCAGAGCAAGCTTGACGGCGAACGGCTGATCCTGGCCTCCGGCTGCCAGGCCGCGCTGCTGCGCGTGCCGATCCTCTACGGCGAGGTCGAGGAGCTGGGCGAATCGCCCGTCACCGTGCTCGCGAAAAACATGCTGGACGCCGAAGCCGGCGCGCCGCTCGCCATGGAGCACTGGGCCACACGCTATCCGACCCACACGGCCGACGTGGCCGAAGTCCTCCGGCAGATGGTCGCGCGCAGGCTCTCCGACCCCTCGTTCCAAGGTATCTTCCACTGGAGCGGCGCAGAGCCGATGACCAAGTACGGGATGGCGCTCGCCTTCGCGCCGCTGCTGGGCTTTCCGCGCGAACGCCTCATCCCGGACCCTTCCCGGCCCGCGGGTGCACCGCGCCCCCAGGACGCGCACCTCGACTCGTCCGCGCTGGAACGGCTGGGCATCGGCCGCCGCACGCCCTTCTCCAGCGCCCTGCCCGCGATCCTCGCGCCGCATCTCGCGGCGCGCGCAGCGTCAAAGGCCCGGCCGCACCCGTAGTCCCGCGCGCCGCGCCGCCTCCTCAAAGCCCGCACACACGCTTCAGCCAAGCCTCCGCCAGCCCCGGCCAGACATCCGTGGTCTTGCCGCGCTTGCGCAGACCATAGCCGTGGCCGCCGTCCGGAAACAGGTGCATCTCGACCGGCACCTTGACCGCCTTCAGCGCGATAAAATAGGTCAGGCTGCTGTCCACATACGGCCCGTCATCTTCAGCCTGCAGCAGGAACGTAGGCGGCGTGGCGGCCGTCACGGGGAGGTCACCCGGCATCTTGTACCCCTCGGTATACAGGTAGGCCGGATAGATGATCAGCGCAAAGTCCGGCCGGCTCGGCAACGCGTCCGCCTCGTCGACCGGCTCATAAAAGCGCTTCTCAAAGCAGGTGCTGGTCCGCACGGAGAGATGCGCGCCCGCAGAGAAGCCCATGATCCCGAGCCTGGCGGGATCGACCTGGTACGACTGCGCGCGCGACCGGATCAGCCCCATCGCCCGCTGCGCGTCGCAAAAGGCCGCGTCACGGTTCTTGGGCACGCGATACTTCAGGACAAAGGCCGATATCCCCTGGCCGTTGAGCCACTCCGCCACCTCGGTGCCCTCATGGTTCCACGCCAGGATGCTGTACCCGCCGCCGGGGCAGACCAGCACGGCCGGGGTCGGGCGACCGCCACCCTTCGCCAGGAACACCGTCAGCGTCGGCTCGTTCACATCCGTCAGCCGCACGATGTCGTCCTTCGAGGGGTTCACCCGCTCAGGCGCGTCGCTGGTCTTAAGCGGGATCTTACCCTCGGGCCAGAGCCGCACCACGGCCGGCTCCGCCGCCGCCAAGGTCAACGCACCGCACACCGCCGCCAAACCCACCGCCCATGTGTTCATCGCCAATCTCCTTATGCCCCGCCCTGCCCCCGGGCCTAGCGCACCACGCGGGCGCCGCCCCCCTTCACCAGCCGCTCGACCTCCGCCAGCGTCGCCATCGAGGTGTCGCCGGGCGTGGTCATCGCCAACGCCCCGTGCGCGCACCCGAAGTCGACCGCCCGCTGCGCCTCGCCGCCGGTCAGGAACCCGAACACCAGCCCCGAGGCGAAGCTGTCCCCGCCTCCGACGCGGTCGTAAACCCACAGCTCGCTCATCTCCGGCGCCTGGTAGAACGCGCCGTCATACCAGCAGATCGCGCTCCAGTCGTTGACCGAGGCCGACCGCACCGCACGCAGCGTGGTGGCGCACGCCTTAAAATTCGGGAACTCGCCCACCGCCCGCTCGATCATGCTCTTGAACCCCTCGACCGGCAGCGCGCACAGCGACTCGTCCACACCCTCGACCTTCAGGCCCAGACAGGCCGTGAAGTCCTCCTCGTTGCCGATCATCACATCGACATAGCGCGCGAGCCGCCGGTTCACCTCACGGCAGGCCTGCAGGCCGCCCGCCGACTTCCAGAGCGAAGGGCGGTAGTTGAGGTCGTACGAGACCACCGTCCCGTGGCGGCGCGCCGCCGCCATCGCCTCCTCCACCACCAGCGGGGTCGTCGCCGAGAGCGCCGCATAGATCCCCCCGGTGTGCAGCCAGCGCACCCCCAGCGTGCCGAACAGATGATCCCAATCGACCTCGCCGGGCCGCATCAGCGAGGCCGCCGAATGCCCGCGGTCGCTCACGCCCAGCGCGCCGCGCACACCGAAGCCGCGCTCGGTAAAATTGAGGCCCACACGCGCCGCAGCCCCGATGCCGTCATAAGGCACCCAGCGGATCAGCGAGGTGTCCACCCCGCCCTGCATCACGAAGTCCTCGACCAGCCGCCCGATCTCGTTATCCGGGAACGCGGTCACCACCGCCGTCCGGAGGCCGAAGCACTTGCGCAGGCCGCGGGCCACGTTGTACTCGCCCCCGCCCTCCCACACCTCAAACGCACGCGCGTTGCGGATGCGCCGGTCCCCCGGATCCAGCCGCAACATGATCTCCCCGAGCGAGACCTCGTCATACCGGCACTCGCCGGCCGCCCTGACCGTCAGCTTGGACATTCGCTTATTCCTCTCTCTCAACCGCACAGAAACACGCCCATATTAACCGCCCGAAGCCCGGGGCAAAAGCCAAAACTCGCCCCGCTCAGCGCCGCACGTCGTAACAGTACAGCGTGTCATGATAGCGCAGGTACAGGCGCCCGTCGCACAGCACGGGATGCGCCCAGGCGTCCTGGACTTTGGCGTCCAGCCAGGCGAAGGACCCCGCCTCACGGAACACGCCCTCAACCGCCTCCTGCAGCGTCATCACGCCCCGCGCTCCGAGAACGTAGAACCGCCCGTCGGCATAGATCGCCGAGCCCTCCGGGAGCCCCTCGTCCGGAGCGGCCGCCGTCAGCTCGCCGGTCTCGGCCAGCAGGCTGACCCAGCCCTTGCGCTCACCCTTGCTGCTGGCCCCGTACAGGCGCCCGCCGACGCACAGCATCCCGCCGTGGCTGATCTTCAGCTCGCGCAGCCACGCGCGCCCAGCCGAGGCCCCGTCCGCATCCAGACCGTAGACCGCGCCGTAGTCCCGGCTGGTGTTCGTCACGTAGAGCCGCCGCCCGTACAGCATCGGCGTCACGTTGACCGTGTTCTTGACGTCCACGTGCGGCACGCGCCAGAGCAGCGCGCCCGTCGCCGCGTCCACGCCGAACGTATGCGCCGAGGTGCAGTTGACCAGCACCTTGCGCGCGCCCTCCTCCAGCAGGATCGCGGCCCCGTAGCCCGCCTGCTCGCCCTCGATCCCGGGCGTGGCCCAGACAGGCGCGCCGGAGGCCGCGTCGAGCGCCACCATCAGCCCCTTCCCGCCGGCCGGCGTCGCGAACACCCGGCCCCCGTGGACCAGC
>JAKJGY010000251.1 GCA_022704145.1 Verrucomicrobiota bacterium | reverse complement strand
CGCGGGATGTTCGGGACAAGGGCATGGCCGTATGCGCGGGCTTAGTCGAGGGTGGCGTAGCAGTGCTCCGGCGACGGGAAAGCTCCGTCCCGCACGTCGTCGGCGTAGGCGCGGAACGCCTCGCCGAGCACGGCGTCCAGCTTGGCGTAGCGTCGGACGAACCTGGGCGGGGGGCCGTCGCTGAGGCCGAGGAGGTCGTTCATGACCAGCACCTGGCCGTCGCACTCCGGGCCGGCGCCGATGCCGATGACCGGAACCGGGCAGGCTCCGGTCACGGCTGCGGCCACATCGGGCGGCACGCACTCGAGGACCACCGCGAACGCGCCCGCGGCCGCTAGGGCGCGGGCGTCGGCGACGAGCTGATCGGCCGCCTCGCGGGTGCGGCCCTGCACCCGGTAACCGCCGAGCACGTTGACCGACTGAGGGGTGAGGCCGATGTGGCCGAGCACGGGGATACCGTTCTCGGTCAACGTCGCCACGAGGCTCGCACGGAACGCGCCACCCTCAATCTTGACGGCGTCCGCTCCCGCCTCCTGCAGGAACCGTCCGGCATTGCGGAACGCCTCGGGCTGCGAGATCTGATAGGAGAGGAAAGGCATGTCCGCGACCACCAGGGCGTCGCGCGCGGCGCGGGCGACGGCGGCGGTGTGGTGGAGCATCATGTCCAAGGTCACGGGGAGGGTGGAGGGATATCCGAGGACGGACATGCCGAGAGAGTCGCCCACCAGAAGCAGCGGGATGCCTGCGGCATCGGCCAGCCGCGCGCACGTGTAGTCGTATGCGGTCAGGCAAGGCAGCTTACAGACACCTTTGGATTCCCGGATCTTCGCCGTACTCCACAATTTCATAGCCGTGATCTTACCACAGTCGGCCGCTTGGGAAAACCGCAATCATGGCGGTCGCTTCGCGGGGGCGGCTGCGGATGCCTACGGATATGCGAGGGGCGGCCCCGAAGCCAGGAGGTTTCAATTTGTGCAATGCGAATTGCAGAAAGTTCAATTGCCGCAATACGGCCGCTGGCCTTAACCTACAGGAAAGCGGTCGGGGTGTGCGGTCTGGACGAGTCGGACTGCGTTAAAGGGGATCGGAACGGGGGGTGAGGATGAGGCGAGGATGTGGACGGGTGCGGCTCGCGCTGTTGGCGGGCGTGTCGCTGTCGGTTGCGGCGTGGGGCGGCGCGCGGAATCCGGTCCTGTATGCCGACGTGCCGGACATGGCCATGATCCGTATGGGTGACACCTACTACATGAGCAGCACGACGATGCACCTGAGTCCGGGCCTGCCGCTCATGAAGTCAAAGGATTTGGTCAACTGGGAGCTGGCGGGCTACGCGTATGAGACGCTCGGCGACCTTGACAAGCTGACGTTGCGCGGCGGCGCGAGCGCCTACGGCGCGGGCTCCTGGGCCAGCAGTTTGCGCTTTCATAAGGGCACCTTCTATGCGACCACCTTCTCGAGCGACACGGGCAAGACCCATGTCTACACCACGAAGGATATCGAGAGGGGGCCGTGGCGGGAGGCGTCCTTCAAGCCGATGCTGCACGACCACTCGCTGTTCTTCGATGATGACGGCCGCGTCTATATGGTCTACGGGTGCGGTCGCATCAGAATCCTCGAGCTGTCGGCCGACGCCTCAGCCCCCAAGCCCGGCGGGCTGGACCAGACGCTGATCGAGAACGCCAGCGCGCCCGCCGGTGAACGGATCGGGCTTCAGGCGGAGGGGTCGCAGCTTTTCAAGGTGAACGGCCGCTACTACCTCTTCAACATCACCTGGCCGAAGGGAGGCATGCGAACGGTGGTCGTACACCGCGCCGACACGCTCGCGGGGCCGTACGAGGGCCGGGTCGCCCTGCGCGACCAGGGGGTGGCCCAGGGCGGCCTGATCGATACGCCGCAGGGCGAGTGGTATGCCTACCTGTTCCAGGACTGCGGTGCGGTCGGCCGCGTGCCGTACCTCGTGCCGGTGCGGTGGGCGGACGGCTGGCCCGTGCTCGGCGTCGACGGCCAGGTGCCGGGCGAGCTGCCGCTCCCGGCCAGCCGGGGCCTGATGCCCGGGATCGTCGCCTCCGACGAGTTCGAGCGCAAGGCGGGCGAGCCTGCGCTGCCGCCGGTCTGGCAGTGGAACCACAACCCCGACCATGCGCGCTGGTCGCTGACCGCGCGGCCGGGCTGGCTGCGCCTCTCGACCGGCCGCATCGACGCGGACGTGCTCGCGGCGCGCAACACGCTCACGCAGCGCACCTTCGGCCCGCAGTGCGCGGCGGTGACCGCGCTGGACGTGTCGCACCTGAAGGACGGCGACTGCGCGGGCCTCGCGTTGTTACAGAAGCGTTACGGTTGGGTCGGGGTCAAAGCGGAAGGCGGCGTCAAAGCGATGGTCATGGTGAGCGCGGAGCGTGAGGCGCCCGTGGAGATGCAGCGCGTGCCGCTGTCGCAGGGTGTGGTCTGGCTCAAGGCCGAGTGCGATTTTCGGAACCGTGCGGACCGTGCGCGCTTCTTCTACAGCCTTGACGGCCAGAGCTGGTCCGCGCTCGGCGGCGAGCTGAAGCTGGCGTACACGATCCCGCACTTCATGGGCTACCGCTTCGGCCTGTTCGCGTACGCCACCCGCGAGCCGGGCGGCTACGCGGAGTTTGACTGTCTCCGCCTGAGCGACCTGCCGGAAGCGGCGGCAGAGGGGGCTGGCGCGGCTGAGGTCCGGATCACGGTGGGGCCGGAGGAGAAGGCCATCAGCCCGGACCTTTTCGGCATCTTCTTCGAGGACCTCAACTACGCGGCGGACGGCGGTCTTTATGCGGAGCTGATCCAGAATCGCTCGTTCGAATACCAGTTCGTCGAAAGGGCGGGCTGGAATCCGCTGAGTTTCTGGGACTTCGTGCGGCGCGGCGACGGCAAGGGCGGCATGCGCGTCGACGCTGGCATCCCCGTTCATCCCAACAATCCGCACCACCTGATTCTGGAGGTCGAGCAGCCCGGCGAGGGTGTCGGCGTGTCGAATCCGGGCTACGACGGCATACCGGTGCGGCAGGGGGAGACCTACGACGTCTCGTTCTTCGCGCGGCAGGCCTATGCCGAGCGGCGCTGGGGCGGTCCGGCGGACATCGAGCGGCGGCCGATGCCGGTCGCGGTCCGGCTGGAGTCCCGGGACGGCGCGTGTCTCGGTGAGGCGTGCTTCGAGGTGCGCGGCCTCGAGTGGTCGCGGCTGGAGGGCAGCATCACCGCCTCGGGCAGCGACGCCGCGGCGCGCTTCGTGCTGTTGGCCAAGGGGTGCGGCGGGATCGCGCTCGACGAGGTCTCGCTCTTCCCGCGCAAGACCTTCAGGGGCCGCAAGAACGGCCTGCGGGCCGACCTCGCCCAGGCGCTCGCCGACCTCCGGCCGCGCTTCATCCGCTTTCCCGGCGGCTGCGTGGCCCACGGCAACGGCCTCGGCAATATGTACAGGTGGAAAGACACGGTCGGGCCGGTCGAGCGGCGCAGGCAGCAGGCGAACATCTGGGGCTACCACCAGAGCATGGGGCTCGGCTACTACGAGTACTTCCAGTTCTGCGAGGACATCGGGGCCAAGCCCCTGCCGGTGGTGGCGGCGGGCGTGTGCTGCCAGAACTCGGGAGGCACGGGCGAGCGGGGGCAGCGCGGCATCCCGCTGGAGGAGATGCCCGCCTACGTGCAGGAGGTGCTCGACCTGATCGAGTGGGCCAACGGCCCGGCGACCTCGCGCTGGGGCGCGGTGCGCGCGGCCGCCGGGCACCCGGCGCCGTTCGGCCTCGAATACCTCGGCGTGGGCAACGAAGACCAGATCACCCCCATCTTCCGCGAGCGCTTCCGGATGATCCACGAAGCGGTACGCGCCAAGCATCCCGAGATCAAGGTGGTCGGCACGGTCGGGCCGAGTCCCGAGGGCGCCGATTTCGAGGCGGGCTGGGCGCTGGGCCGCGAGTGGGGCGTGCCGCTGCTGGACGAGCACTACTATCGCAAGCCGGAGTGGTTCTGGGAGAGCCTCGGCCGCTATGACCGCTATGATCGCGCGGGGCCCCACGTCTATGCGGGCGAGTACGCCGCGCACGACAAGGACCGTCGCAACACGCTGCGCTCCGCCTTGGCCGAGGCCGCGCACCTGACCGCGCTCGAGCGCAACGGCGACGTCGTCCGGCTCGCCTCCTATGCGCCGCTGCTGGCGCGGCAGGGCCATACGCAATGGCGGCCCGACCTGATCTACTTCGACAACCTGACGGTCACGCCGAGCGTCAACTACACGGTGCAGCAGCTCTTCGGCCGCAACGCGGGCGACAGGGCTGTGGCCGCCGCGGTTGCGGGCGGCGGCGCTGACCTTGCGGTCTCCGCTGTGCGCGACACCGCGAGCGGCGACCTGATCGTCAAGCTGGTCAGCCGTGCCGACAAGCCGGTGTCGGTGCGGCTCGACGTGTCGGCCGCGGGCGTGTTCGGCGCCCGCGCGACGCGTACGGTGCTGTGCGGTGACCCGCTGGCGGAGAACGCCTTCGGCCGCCCGCCGGCGGTCGTGCCGGAGACGGCCGACCTCCAGGCGGGCGGCGTGTTCGCCTGTCCCGTTCCCGCGCACTCGCTCACGGTGCTCCGTCTGCGCCCGTCGCGGTAGCTGCGCCGAGCTGTGCAGGCCCAGCCGCGCGCCGCGCCAGGCATGCCGCCGTGCCCGCGGGCACGGCCAAGCCTCATCCGCATCTTGCGGCGCGGGGCGAATCGGCTTGGCAGGCAGGGGGGGGACCGCGTACGATAATTAAGAATGAAGCTGCGGGCTCATACCGAAGCGATACGTTTAAGGATGCGGATCTTCCGGGTGCTGGCGCTCAGGGGGGCGCTGGCGGGTTTGTTTTACGGGCTTCTGGCGGCGGGTGTGGCGGGCCTGGCGTGGCGGCTCCTGGCGCCGTCGGTCGGTCCGGCTGCGGTGGCGGCGGGGATGGCGGGCTTAGGCGCGGCGGCGGCGTTGCTCGCGGGCGCGGCGGGCGTGCGGCGCACGCCGCCGCCGGCGGCGTGCGTGGCGGC
>JAKJGY010000250.1 GCA_022704145.1 Verrucomicrobiota bacterium | reverse complement strand
GCTTATGGCGCGTACCGCCTGCACGTCACGCCCGCCTCGCGCAGCAGACGCTCGGTCTGCTCGGTAAAGGCGTAGTCGCCGCCGTAGACGACCTCTTTGATGCCCGCGTTGATCAGCAGCTTGGCGCAGGTCAGGCACGGGCTGATCGTCACGTAGATCTTCGCGCCCGCCAGCCGGATGCCGTAATAGGCGGCCTGGCAGATGGCGTTCTGCTCGGCGTGCACGCAGATGCACTCCTCCAGCCCCGAACCCGAGGGCGCGGTCCCCGCGCAGCGCGCGCAGCCGCCCTCGAAACAGTTCGTCACGCCGCGCGGCGTGCCGTTGTAACCGGTCGAGATGATCCGGTGCTCCGAGACCACCACCGCCGCCACCTTGCGCCGCGAGCAGTTGGCCCGCGTGGCGACGACCTGCGCGATCTCCATGAAATAGGTGTCCCAGTCGGGACGCGGATCCGCCTTCTTCTTACCCTTTGCGGCCGGCATGCTGCCCTCCCTGCTCGCGACGGCTCCTGCCGCCGAAATGACAAGGAGGGGCCGGGTCAAGCCCCAGCCCCTCCCTGACGCGGCATCCTTAGAAGCGGCCCATCGCCGCGAACTTGGCGTACCGCCGGTCAACCAGCTCCGCGACCGGCACCTTCTTCAGGGCCGACAGGCTCGCCAGCACCGCCTTACGCACGGCCGCGACCGCCTGCGCCACATCCGCGTGCGCGCCGCCCTCGGGCTCCGGCACGATCTCGTCGATCACGCCCAGGCCCTTGAGCGAGTCGGCCGTGATCTTGAGCGTCTCGGCCGCCAGCGCGGCCTTCGTGCCGTCGCGCCAGAGGATCGACGCGCACCCCTCGGGTGAGATCACCGAGTACACCGCGTTCTCAAGCATCAGGATCCGGTCGCCCACCGCGATGCCCAGCGCGCCGCCGCTGCCGCCCTCGCCCGTGACCACGATCACCACCGGGGTCTTCAGCGTGGACATGAACTCGAGGTTGTGCGCGATCGCCTCGGCCTGGCCGCGGGCCTCGGCCTCGCTGCCCGGATAAGCTCCCGGCGTATCCACCAGCGACACCACCGGCAGGCCGTACTTCTCCGCCAGACGCATCAGGCGCATCGCCTTGCGATACCCCTCAGGGCTCGCCATGCCGAAGTTCGCCTCGATGTTCTCCTCAACGCCGCGTCCCTTGCGGTGCCCGATCAGCATCACGCGCTCACCGCCGATCGTGGCGAACCCGCCGATCAGGCCACGGTCATCGCCGAACAGGCGGTCACCATGCAGCTCCACGAAATCCTCGCACATCAGGCGGGTGTAGTCGGCGATGTTCGGCCGCTCCGCATGCCGCGCGATCTGCACAATCTCCCAGGGGGAAAGTTTCTTCTGCGTTTTCTTAGCCATAAAAAACCTGTCGTCTCCTTGCGGGGGGCGCCCCGGCAGGGCCGCCCGCCCC
This sequence comes from Verrucomicrobiota bacterium, assembly GCA_022704145.1. Lineage (GTDB taxonomy): Bacteria > Verrucomicrobiota > Kiritimatiellia > RFP12 > UBA1067 > JAKJGY01. The sequence continues at coordinate 3,601 of JAKJGY010000250.1, read as the reverse complement.
GGGTTCAAAAACCGGCGTATTTCAGCACCTTCGCGAGGAAGCCCTTCAGCTCCTTGCGCGGCACGATGCGGTCCACGAAGCCGTGCGCCATCGTATACTCCGCCGTCTGGAAATCGTCGGGCAGCTTCTGCTTGATCGTCTGCTCGATCACGCGGCGGCCGGCGAACCCGATCAGCGCCTTAGGCTCGGCGATGTTCAGGTCGCCCACCATCGCGTAGCTCGCCGACACGCCGCCCGTGGTCGGGTCGGTCAGCAGCGAGAGGTACGGCAGGCCCGCCTCCTTGAGCCGCGCGATCGCCGCACACGTCTTGGCCATCTGCATCAGCGAGACGATCCCCTCGTGCATCCGCGCGCCGCCCGAGGCCGAGACGATGATCAGCGGGCGCTTCAGCTCGACCGCCTTCTCGGCCGCCAGCAGGATGCGCTCGCCCGTGCCGCTGCCCAGGCTCCCCCCCAGGAAGCGGAAATCCATCACGCCCAGCACCACCGGCACGCCCTCGATCGTGGCCGTGCCCGTCAGCACCGACTCGCCGACGCCGGTCTTCTCCGCCGTGGCCTTGGCCTTCGCCGCATAGGCCCCGCTCGCGTCGGTGAACTTCAACGGGTCGTTGAAACTGACCGCCGCGTTCAGCTCCTTGAAGCTGCCCGCATCGGTCAGCAGCGCCACACGCTCACGGCAGGAGAGCCGGTCGTGATAGTTGCACTTCGGACAGACCTTGTCGGCGGCGCGCCAGACCTCTTTCGCGACGTAGGCCTTGCAGGACGGGCAGACCGCCCAGATCGCCTCGGTCGGCACACGGGCCGGGGCTTCGGCCGGCTTTTCAAACCATGACATAACTGCGTTACTCCTTAGGTTTTCGGAAACGTGACCATGACAATATCAGAAAATTTGTCACCCTGACAAGCCCGCCGCCTCATTTTCGCCTGCCGCAGGCGCGGCAGGCCGCGGCGGCAGCAGCGGTTCCAGGCTGTCGAGATAGAGCCGCCGCGCGGCCGCATACCCGGCGAACACCAGGCTGCAGAGCAGGATCGGCACGGTGGCGCCGCCATACGAGAACGACTCCAGGATCAGCCCGTTCCACACGGCCACCCACAGATAACCCGCCGCAACCGCGCAGCCCAGCGTGACGCCCACGCGCACCCGCCTGCGGATCAGCACGCGCAGCGCCAGCGTCAGCGCGATCACATACGGCGCCGAGACCTGCGCGACCGCCAGCCCGTACAGCGCCAGCGCGCGCGCGAACGGCGCGCGCGCGCCGCTGCCGACCGCCAGGTCACGCGCATAATACAGGAACAGGAAGACCTGCGGCATCGCCACCGCCAGCGCCGCCGTCTCGGCCGCCACCCGCAGCCAGCCGCGCCACACCTCACGCGCATCCGTTCCGCCGCCACGCATCACACACCCCCTTCGGCATATCCGAACACCGCGCGGAACGACGCCGCCACACGCGCCTTGACCTCGCCCATCTCCAGCGGCCGCCCCAGCAGCGCCGACAGCGAAGTGACGCCGACCCCGCGCAGGCCGCACGGCACGATCCCCCCGTAATCCTCCAGCCGCGTGTTGACGTTCAGGGCGAAGCCGTGCATCGTCACCTGCCGCGCCACCCGTATGCCCAGCGCCGCCAGCTTCGAACCGCCCACCCAGACGCCGCGGTTACGCGGATCGCGCCCCGCCTCCACCCCGTAGCCGGCCGCCGCCCGGATCAGCGCCTCCTCCAGCCCCGCGACAAAGTCGAGCACGCGCAGCCCCGCCTCGCCCAGATGCAGGATCGGATACCCCACGAGCTGCCCCGGCCCATGATAGGTCACGTCGCCGCCGCGCGAGGCCCGCACGCACGCGATGCCCGCCCGCTCCAGCGCCTCCTCCGATAACAGCACATGACCCGCCTCGGCCGAACGTCCCAGCGTGTAGACCCGCCGGTGCTCCAGCAGCAGCAGCGTGTCAGCCGCCCCGCCTTCCGCGCGCCGCGCATGCAGCGCCTCCTGCCGCGCCAGAACCTCGGCGTAGTCCGCGTCCGCGCCCAGATCGATCACCTCGAGCGTCCGCATCCAGCCCCCTCTAAACACAAAAGCCGGTCACCCTACTCGCGTACGGTGACCGGTTCGCCTGCCTGTTGCCAAGGCCTGGGTTAAGCCATCTTCGACAAGCTGATCGCCACGCGCGACTTCTTGCGGCTGGCGTTGTTCTTCGCGATCACGCCCTTCTTGGCCGCCTTGTCCAACGTCGACGTGTAGTCGGAGTAAAGCTTCTGGGCCTCGTCCTTATTGCCCGTCGCGATCGCATCCAACACCTTCTTGCGCGCCGTCAGGACGCCGCTCTTGCACGCCCTGTTACGCAGGCGGCTCGCCTCAGCCTGTTTCGCACGCTTAACCGCACTCTTGATGTTCGCCATGTACCGTTGCTCCTTAATCCTCTGACGTGTGCTACAAAAAGCTCTATAATACCTAATCCGTCGGCCCGGTCAACCGTTTCCGTTCAGGATTGTGCGAGCGCGGCCTCGATCGCCTTCACCAGCACATCGCCGCGCTGCATCCCCACAAACTGCTCCACCACCTGGCCGCCCTTAAAAACGAAGAGCGCCGGAATGCTCCGCACCCCATACCGCACCGCGAGGTCGCGCGCCGCATCCACATCCACCTTGGCCACCTTGGCCCGCCCGCCGACAGCCGGGATCACCTGCTGCTCCAGGATCGGCGTCTGCATCTGACACGGCCCGCACCAGGTGGCCCAGAAGTCCACCAGCGTCACACCCTCCGCCACCGCCGCGTCAAAACTCTCGGCCGTCAGCTCCATCACCTTGCCCGCCATGCTCCACCTCCTTGAAGAGAAATGGCTAACACTATACCGGCGCGCCCCCCCCCGTGGCAAGCGCCATGCGACGGAAATCCTCCGCCGCCGGCGCGCCCCCCGTGCCCGCCCCTGCGATTTTCCCCTTTCGCGCGTCCGTCAAATGCTTTATCTTATCGGCATGAGTGAGATCCCTCCCAAACACGGCCCCGAGGCCGCCTCCGCCTGCCCTCCCGAAGAGGCTGGCGGCGGGCTGGTCGCCATGTATAACGCCGCCTCGCACGCGGGCGCCGAGTCGTTCCCCGTGCTCAAGGCGTTCCAGGACTATATCGAGGCCGAGCGCGTCCAGGCGCGCAACCGGATGATCCAGCTCTCCGTCTTCTTCTCCCTGCTGATGGCTGTGGTCGTGGCCGGCTTCATCACCGCTGGTGTGGCCATGTGGCGCAAGAACACCGAGACCGAGGGCAAGCTGCTTGAGGCCGTCCTCACCATGAAGGCCGCCCCGGCGCCCGCCGTAATTGCCGCGCCCCCCGCACCGACGCCGGCGCCCGCCGCCGCCCCCGCCGCCCCGCTGATCGAGGAGTCCGTGCGGCAGATGGCGCGCATCACCGCCGACCTCCAGAGCAATCTCGACAAGAAGCTCGACGGCGTCAGCGACCTCACCTCCAAAGTCCACGACAAGGTCGCCTCGCAGGACGGCGAGTTCGAGAAGGTCCGCGCGGAACTCAAGCGCATGCAGGAGCAGAACGACGCCGTCCGCAGCGAACTCGCCTCCGTGAAAGCCGCCGCCCAACGCCCCGCCGCCCAGCCACA
>JAKJGY010000053.1 GCA_022704145.1 Verrucomicrobiota bacterium | reverse complement strand
CGCCGACCCCGCCGCCGCACCCCAGGCCCGCGACACCGCCCAGCGCGCCTTCGACCACATCGAGGCCGAACTCTCCCAGTGGGACCCCTCCAGCCCCCTCTCCGCCGTCAACCAGGCCGCAGGCCAGCCCGACCCCGTCACCGTCTCCGACACCTTCGCCGACGTCCTCGGCCGCGCCCTCGACCTCGCCGAGGCCAGCGACGGCGCCTTCAACCCCCTCGTCGGCCCCCTCATGCGCGCCTGGGGCTTCAACGGCGCCGCCCCCCGCGACACCCCCCCCTCCGAGGCCGAACGCCGCGCCGCCGCCGCCCTCGCCGACTGGCGCGACGTCTCACGCGCCCCCCTCCCCCACGGCGCCGCCGTCCGGCTCACCCGCCCCGGCATGCGCCTCGACCTCGGCGCCCTCGCCAAAGGCTACGCCGTAGACCTCGCCTGGGAACGCCTCGCCGCCGCCGGCCACACCAACCTGCTCGTCGACCTCGCCGGCAACCTGCGCGCCCTCGGTGAGGCCGCCCCCGGCCGCGGCGGCTGGCGCACCGGCATCCGCAACCCCTTCGAGCCCGACGCCCTCGCCGCCGCCTTCCTCCTCGCCCCCGGCGAGGCCGTCGCCACCTCCGGCAACTACGAGCGCTTCGTCGTCATCGGCGGCGTCCGCTACGCCCACCTCCTCGACCCCCGCACCGGCACCCCCGTCACCGGCACCGCAGGCGTCACCGTCACCGCACCCACCGCCGCCCTCGCGGACGGCCTCTCCACCGCCCTCTTCGTGCTCGGGCCCCGCGACGGCGCCGCCCTGCTCCGGCGCTACCCCGGCTGCGACGCGCTCTGGATCCCCGACACCCCCGGCCACCTCACCCTCCTCGCCACACCCGGCCTCGCCGCACGCCTCAAGCCTTTCGCCGGCACCTCCTACACCCTCCTCGTCCAACACTGACCGAAACACCCTCACGCACCCCCTCGAAAAAATCCTCCGCGGCCCTTCTCTCTTACTCGACAACCCTTTCCTCTGGTGCTACATTCCACTCTGTTAAGGCCGGTACGAAATCCGGTTCCGTACCAAAGGAGGCACACACCCGAGGCCAGACGGCCGACGGCGAGACGAGGGTTCAGAATGGCTGTCACTTGCGACGCGGCGGAGCTGCCGGTTCTCTTCCTGTATAACATCGAGCCGGACTGGGGCGCCGACGACACACAGGCCGCGCTTCTCTCCAACCGGCGTATGGCCCAGGCCCTCGAGGCGGCCGGACACCCGGTCGTCTCGGCCAGCCTCCAGGACGCCGACCTCGCCGCCCTGCTCGCGCGCCACGCCCAACACCACCCGATCGTCTTCAACCAGTGCGAGAGCCTGCCCGGCGTCCCCTTCAGCGAGCCCCACGTCGCCCGCCTGCTCGAGGCCGCCGGCCTCGCCTACACCGGCTCGCCCTCGGACGTCCTCGAACTCACCGGCGATAAGGCCGCCACCAAACGCCTCCTCGACGCGCACCACATCCCCACCCCCGCCTGGGCCCTGTACGAGACCCCCCACGCACCCGACTGGCACCTCTTCCCCGCCATCGTCAAGACCGCGCGCGAACACTGCAGCCTCAGCCTCAGCCCCGAGTCGGTCGTGCTCGACACGCGCGAGCTGGAGGCCCGCATCGCCTTCATCCTGCGCCGCTACAACCAGCCCGCGCTGGTCGAGGACTTCATCGACGGCCGCGAGTTCCACGTCCCGCTCTGGGGCAACGGCGAGGCCCACATGCTGCCCGTCGTCGAGATGGACTTCTCCTCCTTCCACGACGTCCACGACCGCCTCTGCACGTACGACTCGAAGTTCGACCCCGCCTCACGGCACTATACCGGCATCTCCAGCCTCCTGCCCGCCCCGCTGACCCCGGAGCAGCACCGCGCGCTGGAGCGCCTCAGCCTCGACACCTACCGCGTCATCGGCTGCCGCGACTACGCCCGGCTCGACGTCCGCCTGCGCGACGGGGCCTTCTACGTCCTCGACGTCAACCCCAACGCCGACCTCGACAGCGAGGCCAGCATCGCCTGCGCCGCCGAGCTGCAGGGCTTCTCCTACGCCGATATGATGACGCGCCTCGTGCGGCTCGCCGCCACCCGCCACCCGCGGCACCGCCGCCGCTGAGCCGCTGCGCCGCTCACGCGTACAGCAGGGCCGCGCGGCGCGCCCGCATAAACGCGCGGCTCCCGCCCGCCCATCCCGCCGCGATCCGCGCGGCGGGCTCCCCCGCCAGCAGCGCGCGCCGCACGGCGTCGGTCCCGTACAGCCGGTCGAACCACGCCGGCCGCACGCCCTTGTGCCGCCACACGCGCGCCGTCCCGTACGCCTCAACCAGCGCCTCCAGCAGCGCCAGCGACACGCCCGCCGGACGGAAACGCGCCGGGTCGGTCACCGTCAGCCGCACGCCGTCCAGCTCGCGGCCCGCATACGCCCCGCCCACGGCCACATACCGGTGCGGCCAGCAGGCCGCCCCCGGCAGCCGCCGCCCCTCCAGCCGCGCGCAGAACGCCTCCCCGCGCAGCCACGGCGCGCCCAGCACACGGAACGCGAGGTTCGTGCCCCGCCCGCAGTCGATCCCCGGCAGCGCCTCGGTGAAGACCAGCGCCGCGTAGGTCGCGGCCCCCTCCCAGGTGCGGATGCCCGGCGAAGGCGGCATAAAGGCCGGCCGGCCCCCGTCCCAGGCGGCGTCCGCGCGCGTCCAGCCCTCCATCGGCACCACCGTCAGCCGCACGCCCGCCAGCCCCCCCGCGCCCGCCAGCCAGCGCGCCGCCTCGCCCGGCGTCATCCCGTACACCAGCGGCACCGCGCAGGGCGCCACAAAACTCTCAAAGCCCGGCGCCAGACCCGGCCCGTCCACCACCTGCGGCAGCGGCACCGGCCGGTCGGTCACCACCACCTCCACGCCCGCCTCGGCGCACGCCTCCAGCATCAGCCGCAACGTCGCCAGGTAGGTGTAGCAGCGCACGCCCAGATCCTGCAGGTCGCAGACCACCACCTCCACGCCCGCCAGCATCTCCGGCGTCGGCTTGCGGCACGCGCCGTAGAGCGAATACACCGGGATGCCCCAGTCCGGATGCCGGCACGTGTGCGTGGCCTCACCCGCGCCCGCCTGACCCAGAAACCCGTGCTCCGGCCCGAACAGCGCCACCAGGCCGCCGCCCAGCGCGCGCCGCAGCACCTGCGCCGAGGTGGCGCCGTCGGCCGCCAGCGCCGCCTGATGGCTCAGCAACGCCACGCGGCGCCCCCTCAGCACGTCGAACCCGCGGCCGCGCAGCACGTCCACACCCACCCTCATGACGCCGCCCCCCCGTCGCGCAGCCGCCGCGAGAGCACCGCCAGGCCGGCCGCCAGATCCTCCCGCTTCACCCGCACCTCCGGCGGCACCGCCAACTGCACCGGCGTAAAATTCCAGATCCCCCGCACGCCGCCCGCCACCATCGCGTCCGCCACGGCCTGCGCCTGCTCCTCCGGCACCGTCAGGATGCCGAGCGCCACACGCAGGCGGCGCGCCGTCTCCGCAAGCTGCGCCACCGGATAGACCGGCACGCCCGCGACCTTCCCGCACCGCTTGGGGTTGACGTCGAACGCCGCCACAATCTTGAAACCCTGCTGGCTGAAGCCCGGGTAGCCCAGCAGCGCCGAGCCGAGGCGCCCGACACCCGCCAGGACCGCCTCGGAACAGGCGTTCCACCCCAGGAAGCCCTCGATCGCCGCGATCACCTCGCCCGTCGGAAAGCCCACGCGCGGCCGCCCCCTCACGCCCGTCCGCGCCAGATCCTTGCGCACCACGATCGGGTCCAGCGCCAGCGCCCGCGCCACCACCGCGCCCGAGGCATGCGACAGCCCCCGCGCCGACATCTCGCGCAACACCCGCAGGTACAGCGGGAAGCGCCGCACCATCTTGTCACCCACCTCGGCCTTACGCACACCGCTCATACCCACACAATATCACGGCACTTCCGGCACGACAAGGCGTGAAAGGCGTCCGCCCCCGGCTTAAGGCCCGACTTCGGCGATACGCGCCGCGATCTTGCCGGCCAGCTCCGCGCACACCCGCTCAGGCAGCTCCGCCTGCGTGCGCTCGGCCGAGAACGAGCCCAGCACCCGGGTCGTCTCGGTCTCCACCAGACGCAGGAACACCCGCTCGCCGTTGCCCGACGGGATCACGTCGCCCAGCAGCAGCAGGCTCGCCGGCAGCAGCTTCCCGATCGCCAGGCGCGCGCGGGGATCCGCCAGATCCGAGACCCCGAGGCGCATCTCTCCGAGGACCGCCTCCAGCTCCTCGCGTTCGATCACGGTCAGCCCGTCACGCGCCTGCAGCTCGGCACGCAGCGCGATCCGGTACAGCAGCGCCGCGCCCTCCGACGCCGGGTCGCTTCCGGCCGCCAGCACCGGCCCGATGCAGGCCAGCACGCGCGGGCGCGGCGCCGCACCGCCCGCCGCGGCGCCGCCCGCCTCAGCCGTCCGTCCCTTGGCCTCCACCTGCTCGATCAACTGCCTCAGCCCGTCGCTCACCTCACGCCGCCCGGCGCGCCCCACATACTCCGCCACCGCCAGCGCCAGCCGGTCCTGGGCGTCACGCCGCAAGACCGCCGCCACCAGGTTGCTCGCCGCGCCCGCCGCGCCCGCACGCGCCAGCGCGACCGCATCGTTGATCGCGGCGGCGCGCTCCTGCGCGGCCAGCGGCCCCTCCTCCTGCGGGCCGCGCGTCCCGCCGCCCCCGGGCTCCTCGCCCGCGCGGCCAGCCGCCGGCAACGCCGCCAGGCCGGCGCCGCGCCGCACGAAAACAAACTCGCCCCCGGCATGCCCGCTCACGGGCAGCGGCCCCATCTGCACCATCTGGCCGGTCAGCTCCGCCACACGCTCCCGCAGCGCAGCCCCCAGGTCGTTCGCCGAAAACACCGGACGGTCGCCGTGCCGCAGATAGTTGAGCACCTGCTGCGCGAACACGCTGTGCCCCGCGCCGCTGTCGAGCACAGGCTCGATGCCGCCGCTCGTGATCAGATACCGCGACGGCTTGGCCAAGGCGCGCTCATACCACAGCGAGCCGCCCCGCGCCTGCAGCGGCGCGTCGCCGCGGAAGAGCGAGCCGCCGTAGCAGGCGTCGGACATCACCAGCACATGCCGCGCCGAGGACGCGCCGACCAGCCGGGTGATGGTGGAGTTCCACAGCCAGTCCTCCTTGGCCTCGCGCCCCTCCACCCGCTTGCGCGCGTCAGCCGGGATCCAGTACCCCTCCTGCAGCTTCTCGTCGAAATACCCGTGGCCCGCGAAGTAGATCAGGTCAGCCCCGTCACGCCCGGTCGTGGCCATGCCGTCCAGCGCGTTCAGGATGTTCGCCCGCGTCGCCTCGCCGTCCAGCAGCATCGTCACCCCGAACCCGAAGTCGGAGGCCAGCACCCGCGCCACCTCCTCCGCGTCGGCCCGCGCCGTCTGCAGCGACGTCCAGCCGTCCTGCGAGGTCCGGTACTGGTTGATGCCGATCACCAGCGCCCGGTAGGCGGGCGCCGCAGCCGCCGCCAGCAGGCCGCCGCCACGCTCACGACGCTCGTCCGCCCCGTCGCCCTTGGAGAGGTGCCAGAACGTCAGGACCGCCGCCACGAGCGCCGCCGCGCACGCCGCCACGACACCGGCCACACGCCGCCGCCCGCCGCCGCCCGCCGCCGTCCCCGCGCCAGACCGTATGCCGCCCGCGCCCGGCGCCGCCACAGGCGCCGACGCCAAGGGCGCCGGGGCAGGCTTCGGCGGGACCAGCCCCGCCCGGTTGAGCTTATACGCGTGGGCCGTTTCAGGCGCGCCGTTGCGCGCACCCTCATCCGTCTTTCTATCGGGTGTAGACATGGTCACCTTCTTTCACCACCGCATCGGCGGAGGCCGGAAGCACGAGTGCCGTGCTGGTCTCCGGATAAACCCTCTCAACCTGGAGCTGCACAGGCTCCTCGCCAACCCGGCAGAGCGTCGAGCCCGCCACGCTCGCCGCACTGACCAGGAACCGGCTCCGTTCGAGCGCCCCCGCGCTCCGGCCGACGTTCAGCGTCACCCGCCGGCCCTGACACTTCACCACCTCGCCCGCCAGCAGCGGGAAACCCTGCTCCACCTTGAGCGCCAGCCCGGCGATCGCCTCGTCCAGACCACGCTCCACGTCGGCCGTGTACACGTCGCTCGCGAAGACCACCTCGCCATCACCGGTCTCGACCACCTTGACGTACACCGTGATCCCCTTCGACTCGTTAAAGATCCGCCCCATCAGCAGCAGATCCGCAGGCACCATCTTCCCGATCCGCAGCGCCGCCGACGGATCCGCCAGGTCGGACACGCTCAAACCCTGCTCCCGCAACACGAAATCCCACCCCTCGTCACGCTCCAGCAGCCGGAAGCGCACCGGCTCGCGCACCAGCTCGGACTCCAGCGACCGCTTGACGCGCGCGCCGAGCGGATTGCTGTCAGCCGCAGTCAGGGGCGGCACGCCCACGCCCAGCCGGTGCCGCTCCTCCAGATATTCCGGCGTCGTCCGCTCTACCGTCAGCGTCTCACTCGTCCGGTTGCCGGCGCGGTCCGTCGCCGCCACCTCGAACCGGTTCGTCCCGGCGTCGAGCGGCAGCCTCCGGGCAAAATAGAAGCGCACCGCGCCACGCTCGTCCGAGGCCAGAAGCGGCTCGCCGTTGACCGTCACCGCCTCCAGCCCGCCGCCGTCCGTCGCGATCCCGTCCAGGAAAAACTCCTCGGCCGACACGCGGCTGAAACCCTGGCAGCCCTTCAGCGACAGCGACGGCCGCAAGCGGTCCCCCGCTGGCGCGCCCCCCGCCGCCACCAGACGCAGCCCGCCGCCGCCGCCCGACCAAGCCTCCATCCGCTCGAGCAGCGTCGCGCCCCCGCCTTGCCCCTGCGCGTCGGGCCGCCGCGCCGTCAGGGCCAAGTCCGAAGGGGTCAGCCTGCAGGCCAGCCGGTTGCCCGCCATATCCGACGCCTCCAGCGCCACACCCTCCGCAGGCACGCGCAGCGTCAGGGGCACACGCGGCGCCAGCACACCGGCGCCCGCCGACGCACGGTAGACCTCCCGCCCGTCGGCCCGCACGCCGACCACCCCGCCGACGTCCCGGCACTCGCCCTCCAGCCACCAGGCCCCGTCGCGCAGCGCCACCTCGCGCACCACGAGGCGCGGCGGCTGCCAGTCCGCCACGCGCACCAGCCGCGCCACGGTCCGCTGGCCCTTCAGATCCTCGGCCTCCACGCTCAGGACGTTCGTGCCCTCCGTCAGGGAAACCCGCCGCCCGAACGCGACCGCACGCTCCGCCAGCTCCACGTAAACCGGCTCGCCGCACACCGACACGCGCCTCACATAGCCCTCGCCCTCGGCGCGCCCGGCCAGCTCCAGCCACCGCTCCCGCGTCGGGGCCGCTGCCGCAGCCGTGGCGAACGTCACACGCGGCGCGACTGCCGCACGCCCGGCCACCAGCGCCTGCCGCGCGACATTCAGGTAGTGCTTGGCGCGCCCCGACGGCTCCTGGCGCAGCGAGGTCTCCAGATACCGCACCGCCGCGCCGAAATCGCCCGCCTCGCACAGGCAGACGCCCAGCTCGCGGTTGGGGAAATAGCCCTCCACGAAGTGCAGGCCGTAGGTGCGCGCGCGCCACATGTCCCGCCCGTTGCCGAAACGCGCCCCGCGCGCCTCACCCAGGCAACGCCGGAAATCGTCCATCGCCTCCTCACGCCGCCCGGCCTTCAGAAAGAACTGTCCGCGCGCGTAGTAGTTCCACCAGTTGTGCCGGTGCAGCGCGCCGCCCGTCTCCTCCGGGGCCGTCACCACACACCCCGCCAGCGCCACGCCCAGCAGCAGCGCAGCGAAACCCCACAAGCCGCTCGCGCCGCGCCGCTTCATGGCCGCCCCCTTCCGCCCGCACCGGCCAGCGCCGCATGCCGGCCCAGATCCTCGACCATACGCGCCGCCGACGCCTCCACGTGCGACAGGAACGACGCCATCCCGGTGTAGTCGCCACCCCACACGCCCAGCTCGCCGCCCGCACGCGCCTGCGCCGCCACACAGACCGACAGCGCACCGCCCCGCAGCGCCTGCACGCGGAACGCCACCGTCACCCCGGCCGGCAGCGCCACGCCGCGCGCGCGCGCCTCCCGCTCGACCGCCGCGCGCAGCGCCGCCTGGGCCCGCCCGGCCTCAGCCGCGCCGACCCCGCCGCCGTCCGCCCCAGCACCCTCGCCGCGCAACACGAGCGGCCTGTATTCCGGCGGCGCCCAGGCCAGCCCGCGCGGCGTCCGCAACACCGGGACCGCCAGCGCCAGCACCGCCGCCGCGGCCGCCGCCGTCCACCACCCCCACCGGGACGCCGTCACACGCCGCCCCGCGCCAGCGTCCGCCCCGCACGCCGCATCCCGCTCGCGCTCGCGCTCGCGCTCCCAGGCCGCCAGCGCCTCCTCCTCCAAATCCGCCGCGCCCGCAGCGCCGCCCAAGGCCTTGCGCAGCAGCCTGTCCATCCGACGCGCCGCACGCAGCCGCCGGGCCAGCTCGGAATCGGACCTCGCCGCCGCCGCCAGCCCCTCCCTGCGCGCAGGCTCCAGCTCGCCGTGCAGGTAGGCCCAGAGCGCCTCGTCGCCGTATGTGCCGCCCGTTTTCACCGTTCGCCCCTCCGCAGGTGCCGCGCAGGCCGTCCGGGCCCGCTCCTCGCGCCTAACCGTATAGTCGCGCGCCACAGCCCCATCTTCCCATCTTTTTCATCCCGACGCCCCGGCGGCGACCGCCGCACCCCTCACACGGCCCGTTTCCGCCTCAAAGCCGCCACGGCGCGCGCAGCGGGCAGTCCAGCAGGGCGTTGGCCTGTTCGTCGCCCGCAAACGTCTCCGCCGCCGGATCCCATTTGAGCGACCGCCCCAGCCGGAAACTGGCGGCGACCAGATGCCCCAGGGAGGCCCCGCGGTGGCCGATCTCCTCATGCGAGCTGGGCCGCCCGCGCGTCCTCATACACGCGAACCAGTCGGCGTGATGACGGTTGGCGCCGCTCACCTCGCGCGTCTTGAGCTTCATCTCCTGGAACAGGCTGTCCGGCGCCCCCTCCAGCGGCCCGCCGCCGAAATTGAGGCTCAGCCACCCCCGCTCGCCGATAAAGAGCCCGCCGAACGAGCCCGCCAGCCGGGCGTCGGCCGGAACGGCCTGATAGAGCTCCTTGACCTGCCCCCAGTGGTCGACGTGATGCAGCAGCACCCCGTCCGCATACCGGCACGTCAGCGTCGGGTACTGCTTGTCGGCCGGATGCAGGATCTCGACCGGCCCGCTCTCCTCCACGCCCAGCGCATACTGGATCACGTCGGCCGAGTGCGAGTGATAGTTGGTCGCGACGCCGTTGCCGAAGTCCCGGCAGAACGTCCACGGCACCACCCCGGGGATCGGGTTGCGGTGGTAGTGGTGGTTGTACGGGCGCGACGGCGCCGGCCCCACCCACAGGTCCCAGTCCAGGCCCTCCGGGACCGGCTCCTCCGGCAGCGCCGGGTTGAGCGTCACGCGCGAGTTGCCGACCGTCGGCACGCCCACCTGCCCCCAGAGCGTAAAGACCGACCTGACCTTCCCCAGGCCGCCGGCGCGGATAAAGCCGATCGCCTCGCGCAGAATCGTCATGGAGCGGTATTGCGAGCCGTTCTGAAACACCCGCCTGTTCGCGCGCACGGCCTCGACCAGCGCGCGCCCCTGGCGCACGGTCATCGAGACCGGCTTCTCGCAGTACACGTCCTTGCCCGCCCGGGCCGCATAGACCGAGATAGGCGTGTGCCAGTGGTCCGGCGTGGCGATCACCACGCCGTCGATGTCCTTGCGCGCCAGCAGCTCCCGGAAGTCGTTGACCGCCGCACAGCCGCTGTAGGTCCCGCCGGGCTGCGCGGCCGCGTAATGGGCCTCGACCAGCTCCTTGCCCTCCTCGCGCCGCGCCCGGTCCACATCGCAGACCGCCAGCACCTGCACCTCGCCGTCGCCGACCAGCCGCCCCAGATGCCCGCGCCCCATGGCCCCGCGCCCGATCAGCCCCAGCGTGAGCCGCCGGCTCGGCGCGACCGTTCCGTCCGCGCCCCGCGCCGACGCCGGCACAATCCACGGCAGCGCCAGCGCCGAAGTCGCCGCACCCGTAAACCCGCGCCGCGTGAACCCCTTCCCCCTCACCGCATCCCCGTTCATCCCCGCCCCCTTCCACCCTTCCATCATTCCACCCTTCCATCATTCCATCTTCATGCTGACCGCATGAAAATACTCCGCGCACTGCCTGACCTCCGGCATGGACGTCAGCCAGTTCTTCGAGTACTCGAGCCCGAACATCACCGGCGTGTTGCCCACCTCGCGGATCTTCCGCAGCAGCTCCTCCGTGCGCCCCTTGCCGGTGCCCCACGGCACGTCCGAGCCTTGCGGCGACACCTCGTCGAGGTCATGGAGCTGCAGCGTGATCAGCCGCTTGCCCAGCCTCTCGACCCCCGCGACAGGATCGACGCCGGCACGTATCCAGTAGCCCACGTCCGCACAGGCGCCCAGGTACGCGCTACGCCCCTCGCACGCCTTGAGGACCGCCTCCGGACTCCAGTACGCGGGCGAGGCCTTCTGGTCGTGGTTGTGCAGCGCGACGCGGATGTCGTACTCCTGACAGAACCGGTCGATCAGCGGCAGCGACTCCACGGCCGGCTCGGTCATGAACGCCTCAATGCCCAGCGCGCGGCCGAACTCGAAGACCTTGCGGCAGCCGGCCTCGTCACCGGGTATGCTCTGGATGTAGTAGGTCAGCAGGCGCACGCCTGCCGCATCCAGCTTGAGCCGGATCGCGCTCAGCTCGTCATCGCCGAGATCGGGCGTGAGGTTCTTCGCGATCGCCCCCCCGACCTTCTGGAAACTCAGCGCGCCGACATAGGCCAGCCCAAGCTCGGCCGTCTTCTCGACGGTCTCGAAGAACGTGTACTTGTGGAAGGTGTAGGCCTCGACCCCCAGCCGCCACCCCAGCCGCTCCTGCGCCCGCAGCGCGGGCGTCAGCCTGGCGCTCGGCAGCGTCGGCGCAGGCAGGTCGCCCAGCGCGAACTGCGCCCCGGCCAGATAGAACGCCAGCAGCTTAGGGTCCTCGAAAACCGCCGGGTGATGCCCGAACGCCGTATAGAACACGCGCCCGCGCCCGTACTGCCGCACCCACGCCATGGCGTAGTCCTGATCCTCGCGGTAACACCCGTCACGCGGCTCGCCGGCCAGGTCGGTCTTGGCCAGGTCGAAGCCCAGCAGCACACGGTTGCGGCCGCGCGAATAGGTGCCCTTGGGCCGGAAGAACTCGTCCTGCATCGCAAACCCCTGGCCGCCGAAACACGCGACCACCGGGTGGTCAGGCTCCTCCAGCTTCATGAACACCCTCTCGTCGGCCGCGCGGTGGTGGGCACCGCGCATGCCCAGCATCACGGCGAACTCGGGCCAGTCCTCCTTGCCGCCCTCCTGCCAGCGCGTGAACGCCACCGACGTGCCATGCACGCCCATCAGCCCGCCGCCGCTGGTGACGAACGTCAGCAGGCTCTGCCGCAACGCAGGCTCCTCGAACAGGTTGCCGACCGTGTTGTTGAGGAAGACGGCGTCGAACGACCGCAGCGACTCGCGCCGGAAGACACCGGGATCGCTCGTCACCACCGTCTCGAACGCGCCGGTACGCTTGCCCATGCGCGTGAAGGCCGCGCTCGCCGCCGCAATCGAGCGGTGACCGCCATAGCCCACGTTCAGCTCGAAGATCAGCAGCCTGCGCGGCCGACGCGGCACCGCCGGCGCCGACTGCGGCAGCGCCTCCTCCAGCCGAGACCCCTGACCCCATACCGGAGCCGTCAGACCCGCCCACGCCGCACCCGCCGCACCGCTGACCAGAAACCCCCGCCGAGAGACCGTACCGTCCCCGCGCCATCCCCCTGTCTTCATAGGCATCCACCCTCCTTGCCCCAATCGTATGAAACCCCGCACCGGCCTGTCAACGGTTTCGCGCGCCAGATCCGCCCTTTCCCCTCACGCCCCTTTCCCGTATAGTATCCACGAAACGGCGCCCGAAGCCGCCACTAGGAGACCCCGCCTCTCTATGCAACTGATATCCGACCCCCTCGACTACCCGCTCCTGCGCCAGCGTCTGGAGCGCGGCGCGCGCGCCGCCCTGCTGCTCCGCCACTCCGAACGGCCGCCCATCGACCCCGCCGACCGCGAGTTCGGGCGCGACCTCGCCCTGACCCCGGGCGGCGAACGCCTCGCGCGCGACGCGGGCACACGCCTCGCCGGCCTGCGCGATGTCCGCTTCCTCGCCAGCCCCATGACCCGCTGCCGCCTGACCGCGCACTTCATCGCCCAGGGCATGGGCCTGCCGGACGCCGCCATCGAGGACGCCGACCCCCTGGGCGTGCGGGGCTTCTATTACGAAGACCCCTACGCCGTCCAGGACCTGATGCGGCAGCAAGGCTACATGGCCTACATGCTCGCCTATCTGAACGCGGGCCACGCCCCCCACTCGCGGCCCCTCGGCGACGCCACCGCCCAGATGGCCGACTGGCTGCGCGCGCAGGCCACGGCGCGGCTGAACCTCTTCGTCAGCCACGACATCTTTATCGCCGCGTTCCTCACCGGCCTCCGCCTGCGCACCTATTCCGCGTCAGACTGGGTCGGCTTCCTGCACGGCGCCGCCCTGCTCCAGGACGCCGACGGCGGCTGGACCTGCCAGCCCTGCGTGCCCGACCTCGCGCATGCGGGCCCCCACCCGCACTTCATCCAGTGAGCCGCCTCTAAACAGAAACGGGGCGGGCGCCGAACGCCCGCCCCGGTCTCGCCCTCCGTCGCTCACAGCACCCGTATGAGGGTGCCTCGCACCGCCGGCTTGAGGCCCGTGACCACAAGCTTGTTGCCGGTCTTGTCGATCGTCACCACCGCCTCGCTCACATCCAACAGGCCCGGCGTCGCGGTCGTCACCTCCCACGCCGGCGTAGTCGCAGGGTCGGTCCCCGTCCAGGTCGTGACCACGTAGCTCTTGCCTTTCACCGAAACGGCCCCGCCCGTGGTGTCGCTCATCTCGACCACCAGCCGCTCGCCCGTCGGCGGCAGCGTCAGGCTGCCGCTCACCTTCAGCAGGTCGTTGGTCACCGCGTTAAGCCGCACCGCCAGCACCAGGTTGGTCGGCAGCGTTGTGTTCGTCGCCAAGGTGAGCGCGCCGACCGTATCCTCATTGCCCGGCGCGATGCGCGCGCCCGCCCGCAGCGCCACCGCCGCCGTCGTGCCCAGCCCGCGCAGCGTGCCGTTGGTATGGACGCCGATCGTCACCCCTGAGAGGGCCACACCCTCCGCAACCTCGCACACCGCATTGGTCATCACCGTCGGCCCCGGCGCATTCGCATGCGCGAGCACAACCTTCCCCTCCTTCACGTTCAGCCCGCCTCCGCGCCGATCGTTGGCCCCTTTGAACGTCAGGGTTCCCGGCCCTTGCTTCTCAAGGTTGAAATACCCGCCGACCGGCCCGAAGAAGGTGCGGTCGCTCGGGCCGCCCAACACGAGTGTGCGCATGGCGCTATAGTAGCTGTAGCTGAACAGCGCGTGGTACTCGCCGATCTGATCCTCCCCGTCCAATATCACATTGTCGGTGCGCCGCCCGCGCGAGAGCACAAGGCTGGGACGTACCATCTCCGAACCCGCAGGCTTGGACCACGCCAGCGGCGCGCTGATCGTAACCGCGCCCGACCCCTCGATATCGAACAGCAGGTCCTCGCCGCCGAACACCAGCCGCCCGCCCGCGGACGAGATCGTCTTGTTGAGACTGCCGACGAGGATCAGCGAACCCGAGCCGATCGTCAGGTCGTGCGCGCCCAGCGCCAGCGTCTGCTCCATGGCGCCGTCCACACGCAGGCCCCACATCGACGAGGGCTCGGCGAGCGTCAGCTCGGCCGTGCTGAACCGGTACAGCCTCGTCGGGTCACTGCCCGTCGCGCCGGCCGTCAGGTAATCCGCGTTCACCGTCGCGACCAGCGCGTTGCTGCTGTCCACCTTGCTGTAGTAGCCGTTGATGAAGCACCAGGGCTTCCAGATCCCGTTGGTGAGGGTCGCGCCCTCCACGATCACGCGGCCGCCTGCGGAAGCGCCGATCCCGAGCGCCGTGCCCGAGGCGCGCTCGACCGACTCAAGGATCAGGTCCGTCGCGACCGTCGCGGTCTTGCCGGCCGCCGTGAGCCCCAGCCGCCCCCCTTGCAGGTCAAGCTTGGCGATCCTTTCGTAAACCCCCTCGCTGGCGTGTCCGCTGAACGTCACCCGCCCGCCCGAGCGCAGCGTGCCCAACGCGGTGGCCCCCCCTGATCCGGTCGCTGTCGGCCGCATACAGGTTCTCGATCGTCAATAGGGTCTCGTTGTCGGAGTCGCTGAGCCGCCCGTCCAGATAGACGCCCGTCGCGTTGGTGACGGACCCCCCGTACTGCGCCACGCCGTCGGCATTCGTGTAGACGCCGCCGATGCGGGCCGTGCGGCAGTTGATCGCCAGCGGCCCGCCGATGTCCCACTCGCCGCCGACCACCACGGACCGGTTCTGCGAACCGACGAACGTGCTCCCGTAACCGTTCCCGCCGTCCGTCACCTTGCCGTAGCAGAAGACGGTCGAGAGGTACGAGTCGGGACCTGAGACCGAACCGCTCGCGCCCAGGATCACGTCACACGCGACCACGCCCTTAATGGCCCCCGACCCCGTCCCGCCGATGGTGCCGTTGACGAGCGTGAGCGTGTTCGAGCCCTCGCCGTCAATGATCGTGTCGCAGGATGTTCCCGTGAACGCCAACTGCAGGATGGTCTTGTCGCCGCGCAGCCGGATGCGCTTGTCGGCCGGCACGCCGGCCGTCGTGATGATCGCACGGTCGGCCGCGCCAGGCACGGTGTCGGCGCTCCAGTTCGCCGCCGTGTCCCACAGGCCGTCGCCCGCCTCGCCGTCCCACGTCCTGTCCGCCGCCACCAGCACGGCCGCGCCGCCCGATACGAGCGCCGCCATCAGCATTCCGCGTTTCACCGTCTTCATCCTCGCCTCCTTCTCTCCCGTACTTATGAACTCTCACACTTTAGAACTTAAAAGCTTCTCACCGCATCCGCTTCAGCTCGAAGGCCTGCCCCTTGAGCGCCGCCTTGGCCGGCTCGCCCCAGTACGGCGTCGGCGTGTATGCCCAATCGCTCAGCAGACAGGGCGAAGCGCTGGAGTGGAAGCACCACGCCGTCCAGTTGAGGCGGTACTTCTGGATGCAGCCCAGCATGTCCGGCGCCCACGTCTCGGGACGCTCAAAGGCCTTGGGATCCTCGAAGGGCATCGGCTTGGGCTGGCACCCCACCTCCCCGATCAGGATCGGGTGCTTGGCCGCCACGTCGAGAAACATCTTCTGCCACTCGCGCTTCCACGGGTAGACGTGCGACTCATACATCACCCCGTTGCCGGTCTTGTCCTCCAGCGCGAAGCCCGCCAGCACACCGGTCAGGTCATAGCCCCAGTCCAGACCGCCCGCACTCACGATATTGCGCGCGCCGGTCTTGCGTATCACCTCCACCAGCCGCTGCAAGCCCACCGACACGCCCTTCCGGACCGGCTCCGCGTTCTCGGCCGCCACGCCCGGCTTGGGCTTCGGCTTGTCCGTCACCCAGCCGCCGTTGCGCCACACCTCCCAGGAGACGTCGTGCGGCTCGTTCAGCAGCCCGAAGAGCACGCCCGGATGGTTCGCGTAACGCGTGGCCACATCGCGCCAGAAGTCGGCGTGCCGCTGCTCCGCCGCGCGGTACTCGTGCAGGTCGAGCACGACCCAGACGCCCCGCCGCTCGCACTGCCGCACCACCTCGTCGACCAGCGCCCGGTACTTGACGCCCCTGTCGTTCTGCCACGGCCCCACCCCGAACCAGAACTTCGACCCCAGCGCCAGGCGCAGCACATTCGCGTTCCATTCGGTCACAGCGTTCGTCACCGACTTGAGGATGTTGTCGCCGCCCGCCGACCACTCCAGGCTCGGAACCGCCACCCCCTGCAGCCACACCTCTTTAACCGTAGCCTTCTCGACCAGCCGGTTGCCCTTGACCACCAGCTCCGCGCTGCGGCACCCTTCGGTGTCGGGCAGGCGCTCGCTGAGCGTGAAATTAACGAAGCCCGCCTCCTCCAGCGGGATCGGCACCAGCTCGACGTCGTCGATGTCCAGCGTGCCCGCCGCCGCATTGAAGAGCGTCGGCATGATCTCCAGCGTCGCCGCGCCCGGCGGCACGACCAGCCCCAGCGCGCGTGTCTCCCAGCCCTTCGAGGAGCCTTTGAAACTCGGGTGCCCCGGCCCGCCCGGCAGCTTCTGCCCGGCCGCATCCTTGAAGTCGAGGATCACCCGCGCGTCGAACCACTTCTCCTTGCCGACCTTCACGCCCTCCCACCGCACGCGCAGCGAGAGCTTGTACGCCTCGGCGCCCGCAGGCAGCCGGAGGCTCTGGTACAGCATCACCATCTTGCCGGGCTCGGCCGTCTGGCGCAGGAAGTGGTTGCCCTCCTCCTCCAGATAGGCCGCCTGCGCATGACGCGGCCAGCCCTCAGGCCAGCCGTCCTTCGCCTTCTCAAACGTCCCGTTCGGGATCAGCGAGGCCGCGCGCGCCCCCGCAGCCAGCAGCAGCACCGCC
Organism: Verrucomicrobiota bacterium; assembly: GCA_022704145.1. GTDB lineage: Bacteria > Verrucomicrobiota > Kiritimatiellia > RFP12 > UBA1067 > JAKJGY01. The sequence continues at coordinate 5,578 of JAKJGY010000053.1, read as the reverse complement.
CACAACACCCACCTGTTCGCTCCCGCCTTCATCATGCGACATCCCCTTGTCGGTTATTGGCTGTTCAACCCACAGCAGGCGCGGCCGCCGAGCCGCGCTCCACCCATTCGACCGGCACCGTGACCGTCTGCGCCTGGGCCGGGCCGCCCGCGAGCTGCGCCGCCAGCAGCCGCATCGCCGCACGCCCCATCTCGGCGAACGGCTGCCGCACCGTCGTCAGCGGCGGCGAGAGCCACTCCGCCAGCGGATCATCATCAAACCCCACCACGCTCACCTCCTGCGGGATCCGCAGGCCCAGCGCCGCACACACGCGGTAACAGGCGCGCGCCACCGCGTCACAACTGCAGAAGACCGCCGTCGGCCGCGCCTCGCCACGCAGCAGCCCCTCGACACCCAGCCGCACCCGCGCGTCCCAGTTGGCCAACGGGTCCTCCGGCGTGATGTCCACCACACGGGCGCGCGGCAAGACCACGCCGCCCTCCGCCAGCGCGTCACGGAATCCCTCCAGCCGCGCCCGCACCGTCGAGGCCCCGCAGTCGCCCACGAACGCCAGCCGCCGATGCCCGAGGCCCATCAGATACCGCCCGACCAGCGCCCCGCCCGTGTCGTTGTCCGCCACCGCCGCAGGCACCGCGAACTCGCCCGGATGATGGTCCACCACCACCAGCGGGAACCCCTGCGCCTGCACACGCACCACCGCCTCGTTAAAGACCGCCGTGTGCAGCGCCATCAGGATCGCCCCGCACGCGCCGTTCCGCGGCAGGCCCAGCAGCGTCTTCACAATCTGCTCCTGGCTGCCGTGCGCGTCGTACACCTGCACCTCCACGCCCATACCGCGCGCCACCTCCTGCGCGCCGCGCGCCACCCGCACCGACGGCTCCCAGGCGAGATTGCCCACGATCAGCTTCACCACGCGCGTCAGCTCGCTCTCCGCCTCCCGCACGTACAGCCCCTTGCCCGCGCGCCGCTCCAGCAGGCCCTCGCCGATCAGCAGCTCCGTCGCCCGCCGCACCGTCACCCGCGACAGCCCATGCCGCCGCGCCAGCTCATGCTCCGCCGCGACACGCGCGCCAGGCCTGTACTCGCCCTGCGCGACGCCCCGCCTCAACTCCTCCGCCAGTCGCGCATAAGCTGGCATACTGGTATGTGTACCGGTATTCAAGATGGTCAAAAGATAACAGGACCCACCCCGCACGTCAAGGGCTGGGATTCTTATGCGGGGGAGCCCGTAACCCTACGGGGTTTTGCAAGAGCCTCGGATATTCTCCCCGATCCATGCCCGTACGGCAGGCGCTACGAGCCTGCCGCCCCCGGCCCGCATGTTGTACCGGCTTCTTTAGCCGGCCCGGGCCCCCGCTCTCCAACCCGACAAGGCTCGCGACAAAGTGGCCGCCCCCACTTCTTCCTTGGTCATTCCTTGTTGGCTATTGGACATTCCATTCCCCCGTCGTCGGCGGCGCCGCGCCCCCAAACCCACGCCCTCGAGTTCCGGCGCTGCGTCACCGGAAGCCACCCGTCAGTGAACCGACGAGCAGAAGCCGAACTCCGAACCGCCGTCGTATGGCGCCGCGCCCGCCCAGCAGCCCCCCGGCCAGAGCGTCCAGCGCGCGGGCGGCGCGCGCCGCTCCGCCTCCGGCCTGTTCAGCGCCGCGCCCAGGTCGCGCAGCCCCGCGCCGTCCGGATCATGGACCAGCAGCGAGAAGGCGAACTCCCGTCCCGCGTCGGCCCGCACGCCCTGCAGCGCCTCCAGCGGCAGCGCCACCTCGTAGACCGTCACGCCGCGGCTGTGCCGCACCGCGGCCCGCGCGCCCGGAACCTCCGCCGCGCCCTCCGCCGCGCCCGGCCCGGCCAGCCGACGGCAGACCGCCCGCGAGGCCGTCACCGGCTCCACCAGGAACTCGTGCCGCTCGGCGGCGCCGGCCGACGCGCCGAGCCAGAGCTGGAGCGCGTCGTGACGCCCCGACGCGCCCTTCGCCTTGCCCGCGGGCGACAGCGCCCGCTCCTCCACCTCGGCCGAGAGCGTCAGCGCCTCCTCGTCCCAGAAGACGCGCACCGTGGTCGCCAGCCCGCCGGTCTCGAAGCGCAGCGGGATCGCGTCGCGCCACTCGTCGCCCAGCCGGCCGTCGACCTTGGCCCGGCCGTACGGCGCGCTGGCCACGCGCACGGTCTGGGTGCGCGCCGCCGCGCCCGCCACCGACACCGCGAACGGGTAGGCGTTGGCCGCGTTCTCGCGCGCCTTGACCACACGGTAGCTCAGGCGCGTCGAGCCCGCGGCCGGCAGCGCCACCTCGAACGCCGCCGGCTCGATCCGCCACCCCTCGGGCGGCGCGAGCGCCACCCGGCCGCTCCAGGCCTCCGCCGCCGCGACCTCCACCTCGCCGACCGGCCCGGTCGAGGGATTCACCAGAAAATTGCGGCACCGCACCTGCGGCTCGGCGCCCGCGCCGAGCGCCAGTCCGACCCCGACCGCCAACCCGAACCTGATCATGTCACGCTCCTCAGGGCCACCAGCACCAGCACCCCTGCGCCAGCCGTCAGCAGCACGATCGGAACCACCCAGCGGGAGGCGCCCGTGAGCTGGCAGGCGAGCCTCCCCGCCGGATCATACCTGACCCAGACGCGCGCGCCGACGGGCGGCCGCTTGAGCCCATAACCGGTATCTGTTCGCGCCCTGATCTTCTGCCCGTTCAAACCCGTGAACTCGACGACCGGAAAGTAGTAGACGTCGTCGTCGCTGCGTTCCTCCTCGTGGCCGACGACCCTGGCCGCCGCCAAGCGTCCGGCACGGATCATCCGCACATTCTGAACCATGAGGGCCAGCCCGAGGAGGCTGAACGCGCCCCCGACGACAAGCCCGGACGGCCCGCCGCGCCAGAGGAAGAAATCGACATACATCAGCGCGATGAACGCCAAGGCGATGAGCACGCCTTGGCGGTCAAGTCGCCTGTCTCTCATTTTAGGTTTCATGGACTTGTATTCTCCCGCACGTCACTTCTAAACGCGCCCTATCCGGCGTTATCCACGGAAGACAGCTTACCTTCGCAATGCGTGCCCGACTCACTTTGATACAGCCGATGGCGAAGGATCTCCAAAACCTCAGGAGCGGAGCCAGCCTGAATCAACCTCCGCCGTAAATCAGTATCCGCCATGCCGCAAGCGATACCACGCAACAACTGAATCTGTATGCTGGGGTTCTCTCGGGGGGTGATCACCAGAAACACCAATTCGGCAGGCTTGCCGTCCGCGCTGTTCCACTCCAGCGCCTGCCCGCAAATGCCGAAGACCACCAGCGAGCGCTTGATCCCGACAACGCGAGCATGGGGTATCGCCACACCGCCCCCGATCGACGTAGTCATCTCGTATTCACGCCTCAACACGGCTTGAGCAAATTCATCCGCAGGGTGTTCGCCCGTTTCTGGTCGCAAACACGCACAGAGTTCGCGAATCGCTTCGTCACGATTACGCGCAGTCATATTCATGCGGATATGATCGACGGGCAGAAACGCCAGCCAGTCAACCTCCTCGATCCTGCGCAACAGCCGTCCCATAAGCGGGCCCGATATGACCGAAGTGACCACAGCCCCAAAGACAATCGCAACATAAACCGTTTGCGAGATGACACCATGCTCCAAGGCCAGCATGCCAATCACAATCTGCATCTCGCCGCCGGGAATATGTGCGTCGGCGATAAGACGGCTGTGCAACGAAGGATGGCCTGTGAAGCGCGCGCCGACATACGCCGCCACATAACGGCCCAGTATACCGATCCCTAGGATAAAGAGCACCAACCAGACGTCGAAGTTCCTGAGAAAATCCAATTTCATGCCGACAGCGGTGAAGAATAGCGGCACGAGAATGGCTTGCACCATCTGATCGAAAACATGCCGCGTACGCTCCGAAAGCCGTTTCGACTCTCCTGCCATAATACCGGCGATAAAGAAACCAAAAAGCGCGTGGATGCCAATCCAGACAGTCGTTATTCCGCCCAGCAAACCCGCCAAGACCACGAGCGTCAGAGACCCAGAAGGTTCGGACACGCGTTTTTCATGAAGAAATCGGAGCGACCGATCAAATAGCCCCGATCCCACGGTGAGACAGAAAACGGCGAACGCAACCGTAGACACCAAGACAGAGCCCATTTGAAACACGGTCATGCCGGCGTCCGTGACCATACCGAGAATCAGCGCAAATACGATCCAGCCGGCCACATCGTTGATCGTCAAGGCCGACATGATCAACAGTCCCAGATCCGTGCGATAAATCTTCAAATCCTGAAGCACACGCGCTGTCACGGGTAACGCGCTGATGGTCATAATCACAGCGATGAACAGGGCAAAGATGAGCCGTCTCCCGTCCGACCCCATATAACGGGCAGGGAGGAACAGACATGGAAGAAAGGCGATTGCCATCGGGATGGCAAGGTCAAACAGGGACAGCTTCAAAGCCGCCCCACGTTGTCGCCAGGCGGTCGCAAAATTGGTTTCCAGTCCCGCTTTCAAAAGGAAAAATAGGATGCCAAGCCAAGCGACGGCCCCGAACATCTTGATTTGATACGGATCAGCAGGAAACAGACGAGCGTGTAAAGACGGAGCAACACGTCCGAAAATGGTGGGGCCGAACAAGATGCCGACTAGAATTTCGGCCGTTATTGACGGCTGCCCCAAACGGTGAAACACCTCGCCGAGCGCTCGCGCACATCCCAGCAACAGTGCAATTTGCACCAGCAGGAGCAGGATATGTTCTTCAGTGAGTAAATGCATGGTCAAATCCTCCTAATGCTTATGGCCCAAATATGACGAACGTCAACACTCTAATCAACTACTGCTTGCCTCGCGCAACGATCCGCAGAGTCACCTTCCCTCGGCGTCCAGCGGCCGCGCGTAGACCTCAAAGCGCCTGATGCGGCCGACGAACTGGTAGGACGCCTCGCCCGCGGCCGTGTACTGGCCCACGAGCCGTTCGCCCCGCGCCGCGGCGGGCGCGGCCGGAACCGCGGCCTCGGCCACCGGCACGCCGTCCTGATAGAGCCGCGCCGTGCGGCCGTCGTACGCGCCGACCACCCGCAGCCACGCGCCCGCCTTGACCTCGCCGCCGTCGCACGAGACGCCCGCGAGATGGAAGCGCCAGCGGCCGCCGAAGCGCTGCAGGAACCAGCCGTCGCCCTTGTACTGGCCGAAGCCCAGCACCACCGGCATCTGCCCCGGCTCGTCGAACCGCACCTCCAGCACGAAGCCGAACGGCCCGTCCGGCAGGTCGACGGCGCCCTCCGCCAGCGCCGCGAAACCGCGCGCAGGCACGCACAGCTCGGCCCCCTCCCAGCGCGCGCCGCCGCGCAGCGCGAGCCCGGCCGCGTCCGGCCTGAGCGCGAACACCGGCCCCTGCGGCGCGGGCAGGGGCCGCGCCGCCACCCAGCCCGACTCCTCCGGCAGCGCCGCCTCGGCGCGCCGCGGCGCGCGCGCCACCACCGCGTAGCGCGCCTCCGCGCCGCCGTGGAAGGTCGCGTCCGCGAAGCGCGTGCCCGCGAGCGGCGCCGCGTTGAGCCGCTCCGGCGCGCCGCCGCCGCGCCGCCCGAACACGT
>JAKJGY010000052.1 GCA_022704145.1 Verrucomicrobiota bacterium | reverse complement strand
TCCTCGGGCGTCAGCGCCGCCTTGGCGTCGGCCAGCGGAAAACTTGCGGCGCGCGCGGGCTCGCGGTTGACGGCGTTAACCTGCTCGTTCTCCCACTCGCGCGCGGCAACGGCGAGGCAGAGGGTTCCGGTCATAAACAGCAGCAGCTTCTGCATAGGGCATCTTCTCCGTAAGGGTTGTACACGCATCGGACAGTGTACCGAATCGTCCCCGCCGAAGCAAACCCGCCATGCCCTGCGCGCGCGCTCACCCCAGAACAAAAAGGCTGGGACTTAAGTCCCGGCAGCCCGCCCCCCCACCTGTCCCTACGTCCCTGCCGCGTTGCCCTTCAATTCACTTCTCATGATAAGTGAATTGACGTTCGCATGCAACGGACAGGCCTGGAAACGCGAGGCGGGGCAGGGTCACCCTGCTCGGCCCAACGGCCTCCTCACAGGCGCACGCCGACGAGGCTCCTCCGTTCAGTTGCCCTTCGTGCGGCCGAGGATCAGCCGCCGCAACACACGTCTCCAGTAATCTCTGCCGCCCCTCACTTGAACAGCACACCCGTCAGCTCGGCCAGCTCCTCCGCCGGGATCTTGATCACCTTGCGGTCATATGTCATCAGGCCGTTGATCTCGCCCTCGACATCGGTGGTCTGCGTGTAGACGCCGCCGGCGACGCCCTGCGGCCGCAGCTCGTTCAGCATGCGGATCGAGGTGGCGAAACGCTCCTTATACTCCGCCTCGGTCTTGGGCAGCCCGCCGTAGCCCCAGTTGTCGCGCTCGGCGTCCCACAGGTGGCCCTTCACGGGATAGCCGTGCCCGCCGAACTCGCCGACCACCTTGACGAAACCGTCGAAGCGCCCGCCCTGGCCCTGCTCGAACGGGAAGCCGGGGTGCGGATACTTGTGGGCGTCCACGATATCGCCCACCGGCCAGAAGTTGCCGCCGCTCGCGATGTTCACCAGCCGCGACGGGTCGCGCCGCGCGACCCACGCGCCGACCTCGACGGTGCGATGCTGGCCCCACGCCTCGTTGAACGGCACCCAGCAGACGATCGACGGGTGGCTCTCCAGAGTGCCGATCATCCGCTCCAGCTCGACCCTAAACTGCGCGTGGTGCTCGTCGGGCCACTCCGCGTCCTTCGGGTCGGGCTTGAGGAAGGTCCAGGGCGGCCCCTTCCCTCCGCTCACATGGTCCTGCCAGACCATCATGCCCAAGCGGTCGCAATGATAGTAGTACAGCCGCGGCTCGACCTTGATGTGCTTGCGGATCATGTTGAAGCCGGCGCGCTTGAGCCAGTCGATCTCAAAGACCATCGCCTCCTCGGAAGGCGGCGTCAGCAGCCCGTCCGGCCACCAGCCCTGATCCAGCGGACCCCAGTGGAAGATATCCTGGCCGTTCAGCGTGAACCGCAGATGCCCCTGCGCGTCCTTGCGCTTGCCGACCGTACGGATACCGGCGTAGGAGCCGACCGTGTCCACCACCCTTCCGGCGCCGTCGAGCAGATCCAGCTCCAAGGTGTAGAGGAACGGCGCGGCCGGCGACCAGAGCTTGGCGTCCGCGACCTTGGCCACGACCTCCCTGCCGACCTCGCCCGCCACTTTCGCCACCTGCCGGTCGCCGTCCTTGACGCGCAGCTCGACCGCACGCGCGCCTCCCGACGCCCGCGCGGCCACCTGGATCGTGCCCGCCGCGGCGTCAGTCCGGATCACCAGGCCTTCAAACCGGCTGGCGCCGACCTGCTCCAGCCACACCGTCTGCCAGATCCCCGAGACCTGCGTGTACCAGATGCCGTGCGGGTTCACCGTCTGCTTGCCGCGAAGCTGGAAGCCCTCCTGCTCGTCCTCCACACGCACGACCACCTCGTTCTCGCCGGCCCGGACCGCCGCCGTGATGTCGAACGAGAACGGCGTGTTGCCGCCGCGGTGCTCGCCCACCGCCTGACCGTTCACGGTGACCTGGCAGCGGTAGTCCACCGCCTCGAAGTTCAGCAGCGTGCGCTCGGCCCGCTCGACCGTGAAAGTCCGCCGGTACCAGAGCGCCTGCCCGCCCTGCAGCATCTTCTGCACGCCGCCCAGCTTGGACTCCAGGCAGAACGGCACGAGGATGCGGCCCTGCCACGCCTGCGGCGCCTCCTGCCGCGCGGCCGGCGTCACGGCGTACTCCCAGCGGCCGTTCAGGTTCTGCCACTGCTTGCGCCGCATCTGCGGCCGCGGGTAGGCCTGCCACGCGTTCTGCTCGGTGACCTTCTCGCCCCACGGCGTCACCAGCGCGCTGACGAACGGCTGACGCTCCGGCGTCGGCAGCGCCGGCACGGCGTCGGCCTCGACCACATGCGCGTCCACAAACTGCCCGCCCGCCTCCTGCCTGCAGTGCACCGCCAGCAGGTTCTCGCCGGTCTTGAGCAGCGCCGCCTGCCCCTCCTTGAGCGGAAAGACCTTGTACTCGGTGACGTAGCCCTTCAGCGACAGCACCGGCTCGCCGTTGAGGAAGATCTCGACGTCCTCGTCATGGTAGACCAGCAACGCCGGCTTCTGCAGCGCGCGCTCCAGCGTGAAACGCTTGCGCAGCCAGATCTCCTTGGTGCGCCATACCGTGCCGATCCGCGCGTTCGGCGTGCCGGCCGTACCGAAACCGCCCGGGCCCGTCTTCCAGCCCGCGTCGTCGTACGCCGCCGCCTGCCACGCGCCCTCCGGAGGCTTGAGCGTGAAACGCCACTGGTCGAACACCGCCTGCGCCATGATGAGGGAGGGCCAAGCGGCCACAGCCGCTACCGCCGCCAAGAATCCGGGCCGGATACGCATAAGACTCCTTTCGGGCCGACGCGTCACCGACTCGCCAGCACCATGTTGAGTGAAAGAATAGCACCCTTTCGAAAAACAGACAATGTGTTCTGCTAGCGTATTTCGCTGGGCCGCAGTTTCGGCTTGAACCGCAAGGCCTCCGCAGGCCACAATAATTCACACTATGAAAAACACCTCCTTTCTTCTCGCCTGCGGCCTCGCGGCCGCCAGCCTCCTCCAGACCCTCCCCCTTCACGCCGCGGACACGGCGGCCGCGCCATACGTCGGCCGCTGGGCCCTGACGCTCCCCGGCGGCGGCGCGGGCTGGCTGGGCGTCGAAGCCCAGCCTGACGGCTCCCTGAAAGGCTCGCTGCTCTGGGGCGGCGGCAGCGTGATGCCTGTGAGCGAGACCAAGGTCGAGGAGGGCGCGCTCGTCGTCATCCGTAAGCACAACCGCAAAAAGGACGGCAAGAACGTGCAGCATGTCGAGACGCTCACCGCCAAGCTCGACGGCGGCAGGCTGGCGCTCACCACGCGCACCGTGAACGAGGATGGCAAAGAGGTCGGCAAGGCGGAATTCACCGGCAAGAAGATCCCCGACCTGCCGCCGCGGCCTGACCTGTCCAAGGTCAAGTTCGGCGCACCGGTCGCCCTGCTGAACGGCAAGGACATGACCGGGTGGAAGGTCATGAACGAGAAGGCGCCCAACTGCTGGAAGGTCGCGGACGGCCTGCTGAGCAACCGCGTCAAAGGGCCCGACGGCAAGAACCAGCACGGCACCAACATCCGCACCGAAGCGGAGTTCGAGGACTTCAACCTCAAGACCGACGTCCGCGTCCCCCAGGGCGGCAACAGCGGCATCTACCTGCGCGGTATCTACGAGGTCCAGGTGGCCGAGACGTTCGGCCGGCCCGTCGACTCGCACAACATGGGCGCGCTTTACAGCCGCATCACGCCCGCCGTGGCCGCCGAGAAACCGGCGGGCGAGTGGCAGACCCTGGACATCACGCTCGTCGACCGCCACCTGACCGTGATCCTCAACGGCAAGACCATCATCGACAACCAGCCCGTGCTGGGCTGCACCGGCGGCGCCATGACCTCGGACGAGTTCAAGCCCGGGCCGCTCTATCTGCAGGGCGACCACACCGACGTCGACTACCGCAACATGCTCCTGACGCCGGTCGTGAAGTGACCCTTCCGCTCGCCCTCCCCAGCCGCACCTTAACCCTGCGCCGGGGCCGGCGTCGCCGACTCGAAATGCGCGTCGATCAGCCGCCGCGCGATGCTGAACCGTGACGGCAGCGGCGGCAGCTCATCGCGGCCGAACCAGCCGGCCTGCTCGATCTCGACGCCGTCCGGCCGGATCTCCCCGCCCGCGTATTCGGCCGTGAAGCCGAGCATCAGGTTGTTCGGGAACGGCCACGCCTGGCTCCCCGCATAGCGCACCGCCGTCACGCGCACGCCGACCTCCTCCGCCACCTCGCGCGCCACCGCCTCCTCCAGCGTCTCGTGGGCCTCGACGAACCCCGCGACCAGGCTCCAGAAGGGGAAGGCCCCGCCCGACTTGTGCGCCAGCAGCACCCGCTCGCCGCGCGTGACCCGCACGATCACCACCGGGTTGATCCGCGGGTAGGAGTCCTCGCCGCACGGCGCGCACCGCATGGCGCGCTCCGTAGGATGCCGCGCCAGAACCGCCCCGCACACGCCGCAGTAGCGGTGCGTGCGCCGCCAGTGCAGAAGCTGTCGCGCCAGGCCGACACGCGCGAAGTCCTCGGCCGAGACCCAGTCGAAAGCCGCGCGAACCCCCACCCGCTCCGCCTCAGGTGCAGGCGGCACGTCCGAGACGCCCACCCCGCACCCGGCGTCCACCCGTTCGCACCACGCCTCCTCAGGCAGCTCGAACAGGCACTCCGCCGCACCCTCGCCGCGGCGGCGGAGCCAAAGCTGATCGCCCGAGAACAGGAGCGCGCGCGCCGCCATACGGTCAGCCCCCCGCGCGCCGGGCGGCCTCCAGCGTGTTGTACAGCAGCATCGTGATCGTCATCGGCCCCACCCCGCCCGGCACGGGGGTCAGCAGCGAGGCGACCTCACGGACCGAGTCGAACTCGACATCCCCGGCCAGGCGGAACCCGCTCGGCCGCCCCGCGTCCGGTATCCGGTTCACCCCCACGTCGATGACCACCGCGCCGGGCTTCACCATCGCGCCGGTCACCGTTCCCGGCCTGCCGGCCGCCACCACCAGGATGTCCGCCTGACGCGTATAGGCGGCAAGGTCGCGCGTCGCGGTGTGGCAGACCGTCACCGTCGCGTTTCCGCCCGCCGCCTTGCGCATCAGCAGGTGCGCCACCGGCTTGCCCACGATGTTGCTGCGCCCCACCACCACCGCGTGCCGGCCGGCCGTCTCGACACCCGCCTTGAGCAGCATCTGGATGATGCCGTGAGGCGTGCACGGCAAGAAGCACGCCCCCCCGATGAGCATGCGCCCGACGTTGACCGGCGTGAAGCCGTCCACATCCTTCTCCGGCGCGATGGCGTCGATCACCGCGCCCTCGTCGATATGCTTCGGCAGCGGGAGCTGCACCAGAATGCCGTGCACGCGCGGGTCGGCGTTCATCTGCCGCACCAGGGCCAGCGCCTCCTCCTGCGTGGTCGTGGCGGGCACGCGGACATCCTGCGAATACATCCCCGCCTCCTCGCACGCCCGCTCCTTGGCGGTCACGTAAGAGGTCGAGGCCGGATCCGCGCCGATCAGGATCACGCCGAGTCCGGGCCTCACGCCCTTCTCGGCCTGAAGCTGGGCCACCTGCCTCGCGATATCCGCCCGCATGTCCGCCGCAAGCTGTTTGCCGTCCAGAAGGGTCGCGCTCATAGTGATCGTACTCCCTGTCACAAGATATTCGGCCTGCCGCACAGGCCGGTAACAGGCGCGTAGTATAGGCCCCGGGACGCACGCGCAACAAGCTCAAACCTCTCCGCCAAAAGCCTTCCGCTCCTGTTTTCAGCTTTGCGTCAGCGCGCGAAAGGGCTAATGTACCTGCGCTGAAACCACCTTCCCCGGCCCCTCTGTCAGCCGCGGCCATGCGCGAGGCCGCTGGCGCGGAAGGGCGGGAGAAAGCGACACATGCTCCTAGGAATCGCTGAAATCCTGCTCGCCGGCATGGCGTTCGACTGGCTGGCCCGACGGCTGAAGGCCCCGGGCCTGCTGGGCCTGCTCCTGCTCGGACTGCTGGCCGGGCCGTTCGCGCTGAACCTGCTCGACCCCGGCATCTACGCGGTCGCCTCCGACCTGCGCCTGGTCGCGCTCGTCGTGATCCTGTTCCGGGCCGGGTTCGAGATGAACCGCAAGCAGCTCGCCCGCGTCGGGGCCCGGGCCGTCCTCCTCTCCTTCATCCCCTGCCTCTGCGAGACCGCCGCCGTGGCGCTCTTCGCGCCGCTCGTGCTGCCCCTCACCCTGCTCGAGGCCGCCATCCTGGGCGCCGTGCTCGCCGCCGTCTCGCCCGCCGTGATCGTGCCGTATATGATCCAGTTCAGCCGCGAGCAGCGCGGCACTGACAAAGGCATCCCGACCCTCGTCCTGGCCGGCTCGTCCTGCGATGACGCGGTGGCGATCGTGCTTGGCGCCGCCCTCACCGCCGCCTATGTCGGCGACGCCTCGCGCGTGCTGCCGCACCTGGCCTCGATCCCTGTCTCGGTCACCACCGGCGTGCTCGCCGGCCTGGCCCTCGGCTTCATCCTGCACCGCTTTTTCCAGGCGGTCAACCCGCGCGCCACCAAACGGCTGCTCACCCTGCTGGCCCTCGCCGTCCTGCTGACGAAAGTCCAGGGTGCCGTCGAGGCTTATGTGCCCTTCTCCGCGCTGATGGCCGTCCTGGCGATCGGCGTGATGATCTACGAGCTGGAGGTGCGGGCCGCCACGGAACTCTCGGAGAAGCTCGGCAAGCTCTGGATCTTCGCCCAGCTCCTGCTCTTCGTGCTGGTCGGCGCCCAGGTCAACCTGCGCGTGGCGGGGTCGGTCGGGCTGGCCGGCGCCGCGACGATCGGCGTCGGACTGGTCGGCCGCTCTGTCGGCGTCGGCCTCTGCCTGCTGCGCTCCGAGCTGACACGCGGCGAGCGGCTCTTCGTGGCGCTCGCTTACCTCCCGAAGGCGACCGTCCAGGCGGCGGTCGGGGCCGCGCCGCTGGCGGCCATGTCGGCGGCGCATCTGGACACCGCCCCCGGCGAGACGATCCTTGCGGTGGCCGTGCTGAGCATCCTGCTGACGGCACCGCTCGGCGCGGCCCTGATCAGCCTCGGCGGGCGCCGCCTGCTGCGGTGCGCCGACACCCGCGCAACAGACCTCACCTAAACCGCGACAGGGAGACCCGGTGGCCCTCGCGGCGCGGATCCGACAGCAGCGCGTCCGACACCGGCGTGCCGTCGCCGAGCACATTCGAGCGCTGCCCGCGCCACCCCTTGCGGCGGGCGTGCACCGTCATCTGGTAGCCCCGCGTCAGCAGAAGCCCGGCGTCCAGGACATAGGCGAACGCGTAGAGCACGCGCAGCCAGCGGTTCGACGGCGCCCGCGACCCGTCGGTGCGCCGCCGGTCGGCCCACTGCCGCACCAGTTGCACCCAGAACCGGCACGAGGTCCGGAACCCCAGCACGTCGAAACCGTCCTTCATCAGCCTGAAGATCTCGGCCTCGTTGTAGCTGCCGCCCGCGCCCGAGACCACCCGGCTGCTGTTCAGCGCCGACGCGACACCGTAACGCTTACGGTACTCGACCGTCAGGATGATCGAGCCGCCCGCCTTGATCACCCGGTGACACTCTCGAATCATCGCGGAGGCCTCTTCGGACTCCCCGGGAAGCGCCCCGTGGGCCAGCACCACCACGTCGAACTGCTTGTCCTCGAACGGCAGCTCGCCCCCCGCCCCAGCCGAGAAAACGGCCTCCTCGCCGAGCGCCGCGGCCACCAGCGCCCGCCGCGCTGGCGTGGGCTCAACCGTCACCCAATACCCGCCGAGCTGGCGCAGGTGCTGGCTGACGCCCGCATGCGTGAACCCGAAGTCGAGCCCCGTCCGCACCCTGCCGCGCTGCGCGTTCAGCACATGCAACACGTCGGCCAGCTCGCGCCGGAGCGGCAACGCGTACACACGCTTGTCCAGATGGAGTTCGGTATTCGTTCGCACGGCAACCCTCAAGGTAAGCGTGAGTCTAACACGCCCCCGCGCGCGCCGTCAACGTATTCGCCCTCCGTTTCACTGACCGCGCACGAGCGCGTCGCGCTATTTCAGGATCAGCCGCGTGCCCGGCGGCGGGTAGACCGCCACCGAGAAGAGGACGTCCGGCTGGTCGCCCCTATCCGCCGCCTCGCTCGAGTGGAACCAGAGCATCTTCTGCGAGCCGGGATTCGCCGAATAGATATGGATCACCAGCGTCGGCAACGCCTGAGCCTGCGCGGCCTGCACCAGCCGGGCGATGTCGAACTCCGCCACGCTGCCCACCTCAAGCGTGGCCACGCCGATGCGGTTCGCGGCCTCGTTCGCCAGGGGCGAGGCGGGTGCCTGCGTCGCCGTCGCGCCCACACCGCGGCTGGTCGTCCACGTCAGGGCCGAGGCGTCAGCCCGCTCGCCACCGTCACGAACTCGCCCTGCGCCCCCTCCGCGCGCTGGAGCGCATAACTCGTCGCGCCCGCATACGCCGGCCAGCTCACCCGGACCAGCCCGTTCGAGAAAGCCGCGTCCGGCGCGCCGGGCCGCTGGAGCGCGTAGAGCAGCGCCGGACGCCGCGCCGCCGTTGGCTCCTCGCGCCTGTAGAAGATGCCGTTGTTATCGGTGTAGCTGTCGATGCGCCAGAGGTGCAGCGTCATGGTGTCCGCGACCCGCGCCACCCGCCGCACCAGCGGCGTGATGTCGATCTCCTGCTGCACATTCGGCATGCCGATGCGGAAGCGTACCTTCTGCACCTGGTCCGGCCACGTCAGGTCCTGCGTGCGGATCGGCAGCGCGTACCCGTAGGGCGAGTTGTTCCACGTCACCGCCGTCTCGCTCCATTCGCCGCTGGCGAACGCCTCGACATCGACGTAGGTGGTGAGCAAGGTCTTGTTGGCCTCCAGAGACGTTGAGGGCATCAGCCGCAGCCGCGCGTTCTGCACCGACGCCATCCCCGCGACGTTGAACCGGATGAACGCCTCCCGTATCGTATGGGGAGAACGATAGAAGATGACCGTATCCACGTCAACCCGACAATCGCCCAACCCTCATTTTTCGGTTGCGCGGGCCGCGCCGACACGGCACAATTGGAACCATCTGCGAGGGAATAGGCACGAGAACGTACGCGCACATACGCCATCTCGCCGCGTTCACCGGAATGTGGCTCCTGCTTGCGGCCGCCCAGGCGGACGCGGCGACCGACGACCTGTGCCCGGAAACCCTCAGCCGCGACTGTTTCGGGGCGTCGGCCACGCTCGTCCCCCTGCCCGCCTCTGCCACCAACGCGGCCTTGCGCGAGGTCCGCCTCGACGGCCAGACCGCCGGCTGGCTGTTCCGCACCGACCAGATCCCGCCGGCCGCCCGCGGCAAGCGGGGCGAGATCGTCCTGCTGGTCGCGCTCGGGGCCGACACGCGGATCAAGGGCCTGCGCGTGCTGGGCCACCGTGAGGACGCCGCCTATTTCGGGCGCCTCAAGCCGACCTTCTTCGCACAGTTCAACAACCGGCGCGCCGACGCCGGAACCGAAGGCCTGGATGCGGTCACCAAGGCCACGCTCTCCTCCCGCGCGATCATCCGCGAGGTGGCGGAGGGCGCGAAGAACGTGCTCTCCCTCCCGGAGGTCGCGGCAAAAATCAGGGCCGGCCCGGATTGCCCGTTGACCCGCACCGCCGCCGTATCCCATAATTGAAGCAACAACACGAAGGACAGTATGACGCTCACCGGAACCTTCACAGCCCTCATCACTCCGTTCACGGCCGACGGCCGGGTCGATTACCCGGCCCTGCGTGATTTCGTGCAGTGGCAGCTCGCCAGCGGCGTGACCGGCCTTGTGCCGGTCGGGACGACCGGCGAGTCGCCCACGCTCGACGTGCACGAGCACCTCAAGGTCATCGCCACCACCGTCGAGGTCGCGGCAGGCCGCGCGACCGTGATCGCGGGCACCGGCGCGAACGCCACGGCGGAGGCGCTCGAGCTGACGCGCGCGGCGCTCGACACCGGGGCCGACGCCACGCTCCAGGTCACCCCTTACTACAACAAGCCCAACGCCGAGGGGCTCTACCGGCACTTCAGCGCCGTCGCCGAGCTGGGCCTGCCTGTCGTGCTGTACAATGTGCCCGGCCGCGCGGGCCGCGAGATCCCGCTGGATGTCGTCGTGCGGCTGGCCGCCAACCCCATGGTCGCCGGCATCAAGGAGGCCGCCGGCAGCGTCGACCGCGTCAGCGCCATCCGCGACGCCTGCGAGCTGCCCGTGCTCTCCGGCGACGACAGCCTCACCCTGCCGATGATCAGCGTCGGGGCCTGCGGCGTCATCAGCGTCGCCTCCAACGTGATCCCCAAGGAGGTCGCCGCGCTCGTGCGCCTCGCGCTCGCCAACGACCTGGCGGGCGCGCGCGAGCTGCACCGCGCCTACTACCCGCTCTTCCGCGACCTGTTCCTCGACACCAACCCGATACCGGTCAAGGCCGCGCTCGCCCTGCTGGGCCGCATCAGCCCGGTCTACCGCCTGCCGCTCTGCGAGCCTTCGGACAAGGTCCGCGAACAGCTCAGCCGCACCTTGCGCAGCCTCAACCTCCTGTAACCCGCACACGCACCCACCCCAACACCTATGAGAATCGCCATCCTCGGAGCGGCCGGACGAATGGGCCAGAACCTCCTGCGCTGCGCCTGCAAGATCGGGGGCTGCGAGATCGTGGCCGCGGTCGAGCGGCCTGACCACCCCGCCATCGGCGCGCCCGTCAAGGAGGTCTCGGGCATCCGCTCGGAGTGCCTCTCGGACGCCCTGCGCTATACCGACGAGTGGCCAGGGCACGCCGAGGTGGTCATCGACTTCACCTTCCACACGAGCATCCGCGACAACCTCGCCCACGCCCTCGCCTGCCGCCAGGCCTACGTGCTCGGCACGACCGGCCTGACCGAGGAGGAGAAGCGCGCGGTCTTCGCGGCCTCGGAGCAGCTCCCGATCGTCTGGGCGCCCAATATGAGCCTGGGCATCAACCTGCTGCTCGAACTCGTGCGCCGCTCGGCCTCCGTGCTGGGCACGGACTACGACGTCGAGATCGTCGAGATGCACCACCGCCTCAAGAAGGACGCCCCCAGCGGCACCGCGCTGGGCCTGGCCGAGGCCGTCGCCGAAGGGCGCGCCGTGCGCCTCGATGACGTCGCCTGCTACGGCCGCGAGGGCATCACGGGCGAGCGCCCGAGCGGCGAGATCGGGATCCACGCCCTGCGCGGCGGCGCCGTGATCGGCGACCACACCGTCTCGTTCGTGGCCGACGAGGAGCGCATCGACCTCTCGCACCACGCCAACACCCGCGAGGCGTTCGCCACCGGCGCGCTGCGCGCCGCCCTCTGGCTCTCGCAGCGCAGCCCCGGGATCTACTCCATGCGGCATGTGCTCGGCTTCGAGGACTGACCGCCGTGCCGCCCGCCGAAGCCATCCTCTCGCTCGGCAGCAACCAGGGCGACCGCCTCGCCTGGCTCCAGCAGGCCGCGCGCGAGCTGTTCGCCTTGCCGCAGACCCGCGGCGTCGCCCTCTCGCCCGTCTACGACACCGACCCCGTCGGCGTGCCGGACGCCTTCGCCAGCCTGCCTTACCTCAACTGCATCGTCCTCCTCGAGACCGGCCTGACGCCCCTCGACCTGGCCGCCGCCGCCCACGCCATCGAGAGCCGCCTCGGCCGCGTCCGCACGCCCGGCGCCGCCGGGCTGCCACGCACCCTCGACATCGACCTCATCGCCTGCGGCGACCAGCGGCTCGAGACCCCCGGCCTCACGCTGCCGCACCCGCGCGCCCACGCGCGCCGTTTCGTGCTCCAGCCCCTCGCCGACCTCCGGCCCGCGCTGCGCCTGCCCGGACAGGCGCAGACCGTGACGGAGCTGCTGCGCGCGCTCCCGGCCACGCCTGCCGTGCGCCGCCTGCCCGATGTCGCCTGGCCGCCCTGAAGCCGGCTGACGCGCCGACGGGTCAGGGCTCCTCGTCCAGCGCCTCCGACTCGAACGCGACGTCGAACGCGAAGGTCTTCAGCGACGTCGTCTTGAGCACCAGCGGGGTGACGCCCACGTTGTCGGCGAAGAACAGCTTGCTGGCGGCGGTGTCGTAGAGGGCGCCGAAGATCAGCGGCGACTCCTCGACCGTCTCCACCTTGACCGAGTCCACCAGCAGCGCGAAGGCCTGGTTGGCGCGCGCGTCACGCGTCGGCTGGAGGGCGCCGTCATACGCCTCGGCCCACTCGTCCCCCGGCGCCCACAGGTTGATGTGCAGGAACATCGGCCCGGTCGGCAGGCGCGCCACATCCGTCTCGGTGCGGATCGGCACGTGGTCGACATACCAGGTCACGCTCTCCGGCAGCCAGAGGATCTGGTAGACGTGCGCGTCCGTGGCAGAGCCCGCAGGGAACGGATGCGACTCGGGATGGCCCACGCCGAGGGGCTCGTTGCCGTAGAGGTTGGTCTGGATGCGGTCCGGCCGGTTGCTCAGCAGCTCGAAGTCGATCTCGTCGTGGAGCGTGTCCGAGCCCTCCTTGAGGCCGTACAGGAAGATCCCGCCGACCAGCCCGCGCGCGAACGGCGCCTCCGCCCGGGCCACCACCGTGACCAGCACGCCCTGGTTCAGGAGAATCGGGCGCTTGGCGATCAGGTCCGTGCCGTAAAACGAGTAGCCCGTCGGGTTGTACGTGTCCAGCGTGACCCGCGCGCTGCCGTCCGCAGCCTTGGGCAGGGAGGCGTTCTGGCTGCACCTGAACTGGGTCCGGCCGACAAAGGTGCCGTCGCTCGGCGAGCGCCACTTCGGGATCAGCCACTCCTTGCTGGCGACCTTCGCGCGCGAAAAATCGTCCGCAAGCACGACCTGCGGGATCAGGTCCCACGCGTTATCGGAACCGGGGGGCAGCCGCAGCGCATAGGAGACCCGCAGGCTGGGCTTGTACGCCGCGGCGATCGGCGCGTAACCCTGCGCGCCGGTATCGACGTTGTTGTACTGGCCGAGCGCGTCAAAGGTCAGGCTGAACGTCCGGCGCAGCGGGAAGAAGCCCGGCGCGGCGGGCGGGTCCCACAGGTACGTGCCGGCGTCGTCGGTGACCTCGACGCCGGCCGTGTCGCCGGTGCAGCCGGTGCCGCCGCCGAGCAGCGGGACGTCGGTCAGGTAGTTGCTGGCGACCTTGCAGAGGTTGAGGTCGCCGGTCGTCTCGTCAAGGGCGTCCTTGAGCTTCACCACGTACTCGCCTGAGGCGGAGACCCGCCGCTCCGCGGCGCTGTAGGCGAACAGCAGGTTGAGCGTCCACTTGCCAAAGCTGCCGCGGACGTCCCGGCAGACGGTGCCGCCCGCTTTCACGGCGACGCCGTCGGGCGTCGCGCGCACACTCACCGAGCCGCCCCGCAGCACAGCCCCCGGCAGGAACGCGCCAGGGTACCAGGTCGAGCCCCAGCCGTTCACGTCGTGGCCCGGGTGCGGACGGAAGGCCACGGCGCCGTTCGGGTCGCGGAGGATCGAGAGGAAGTGCTGCTCGCGGCAGTAGAGCCTGCTCTCGGTCGACTTGCTCGAGGCGAGGCGCACGTTGGCCACGCGGTAGTCCGAGGCCACCGCCTTGGCGGAGAACGCCTCCGCCGCGCGCCCGCACCAGACAACCCCTGCCGCCAGCAGCAGGGCCTGCAAAGGTCTCCAGCCGCCTGACAGCCGCCCGACGCCCACACCCTTCGACTGCGTGTTCATGCCGACCTCCCCCAGTCGCGAGCCCGCACACGCGGCGCCTCCCGTTCCCTGGCCGCCGACGTGGCGTCGCCACCCGCAGATCCGCCTGCGGCGGCTGACAAACGCGTCAGGGGATACCATAACAGAGACCACCAGGCGTATCAAGCGCGGGACGCCTCCCAGGGCAGACGCATCTCAATCATCATTGACAGCACCTTTTTGTCCGCAGATGACGCGGCTGTGTATGGCTCCTCGTAGAGGTAGGATTGCCGCAAAGATCGCATAGAACACAAAGAAAGAGTTAGCATCGATCAGTCTCGGGCGTTATACCTTCTCTGCGTCCTTTGCGTTCTTTGCGGCCAAACTTCAAACTGCTCTTCTTGTTGGCATTGTTGGTCTGTCATAATCATAATTGTAATCGTAATCTAAATCCGTTTCACCATCCCCGATCCGACTCCATACGTTGGACTTTAGATGCGTTTGCCCTGGCCTCCCCCTCAGGGAAAACGCATCTAATTCAAACTTGACGGGTCGGGTCTTGTCGCTCAAAGAACGGGCAGAATGCGAAGCTGTTGTCTCGATCGCGCGGGTCTTTCCCAATCTGGAACTCAGGAAATCAGGAAGGGAGTCCCAGCATCTCATTTCTGAAAACTCTCCGTGACTGTCGAGTCCTCCGGTTTCCTGAGTTCCTGAGTTCCAGATTTCTCCCAGCAGTCTTCTTTCTCTCCCAACATTCCATCATTCCATCATTCCAGTTTCCCAGTCTTCCACTTTGGGTTGCGGGCTTCGCCCGCATCAGGATGTGCTATTATGTCGCTATCAATTTAAATGAAAAGTGCCAAATAGTCTCATGTTATTCAATTCAAGGATGCCGCATAGATTCTATTAAGTGCTTAATCCCGTTATATTTAAGATTGACATTATGATTCTGGCACGCCCGATGCAAACAAAACTGACGAGAACGATCCAGATGAAGGGTCGGAGACCTCTTTAAAGTGAGAAAGGAGAACAACCATGAGAACCTACCTGAGCACGATCAACAATCCTTGGCGCCTCTTCGACGAGCTGCTGGGCGACTTTCCGTTCGAGCCCCTCTCGGCTGTGTGGCGCGGACGCGGAGGTCAGTATCCGCGTGTGAACGTCTGGGAAGGCGAGCGTGAGGTGGTCGTCGAGGCCGAAGTCGCCGGGGTCGATCCGGAGAAGATGGAGGTCTCGGTGGACGCCAACGTGCTGACCCTGAAGGGCACGAAGGAGGTGGCGGGTGAGACGGCCGAGTTCCAGCGCAGCTTCAGTCTGCCGTTCGAACTGGACGAGGAGGCCGTGAAGGCGGCGACCAAGAACGGGGTGCTCACGGTGACCATCCCGCGCAAGGCCGCTCCGGAGCGGCGCAAGATCGCCATCGCCAAACTGTAAACCATTGCCGAACCCGAAAGGAGAACAGCCATGAACATGATCCCGAGACAGGCGCCTGAGGCGCGTAAGGAGACCCGTGTGGAGACCGCCCCCCTCGCCCGCGTGACCGAGAATGACGAGGGCTACACCCTGGCCCTGGAGCTGCCGGGGGTGGACGAGCGCGACACGGAGCTGACCATCGAGCATCGCACGCTCACCGTCACGGCCGAGAACACGGTGGCGCGTCACAAGGACTACGCCCTGACGCTCACTGAGATCCCGGAGGTGCGTTACCGTGCGACGTTCGAGCTGCCCGAGCGCGTGGACACGGCCGGAATCAAGGCTGCACAGCGTAACGGGCTCCTGGTGCTCTCGCTGCCCAAACGCGAGGAGGTCAAGCCGCGCCGCATCGCGATCACGTCGGCCTAGCGCGACAGCGGCGGCGCGCGCACTCACAGGGGCGGGCTTTGCGGCCCGCCCCGTTTCCTTTCCGGGGCACCTCCCCCTCCCGCTTTTCCGACGCGCCGCTTGCGCAAAGTCGGCCCAGCGTTTACTCTATGGGTGACGCGGCTCGCCGGAGGGGCGGCGGGCGGCCACGTTTGGGGGAGGGGGCTGATGAAGGTCACGACGGTACTGGCGGTTCTTGCGATCGCTGCGGGCTTGGGCTGGTGTGACAGGGCTCAGGCCGCCGCGGAGGGCGGCGGCGCGAAGGCCCTGGCCGAGGCGTTCCTCGGACGACGCCTATCGGACGAGGAGGCGCGCTCCCCGGAGTCGCTCTGGCAGGCCGTCGAGAATGGCGACGAGCTGCTGGCCGACTGGCTCAGGCAGGATTTCGCGCCTGACGCCCGCACAGCCCTGTTCGGGACAGGATGCCTGGAGCGCGTCCGCGGCCTGCTCCGTCAGGACGCGGCCGACACGGCTTCCGCCTACCGCGCCTTCTGCCAGCAGCGCCGCGAGCGCCGTCTGGCCCGCGTGTGCGCGGAGATGCCCCGCCTGGTCTACGCGCGCCACTTCGTCATGGGCGGCTCGCACTACGCCTACACCGAGGCGCTCTCCGACGCGCAGGCCGAGCGCAACTTCCGGCCCGGCGGCAAACTCTGCCTCGCCGAGTGGCGCGACGGCCTCTGGCAGGAGACGGTGCTGACGGAGACCGCCGAAGGGATCATCCGTGACGCTGACGTCGACTATGACGGCGCGCGTATCCTGTTCGCACGCAAGGCCTCTGACCGCGGCGACGACTACCACCTCTATGAGATGGACGCGGCCTCGCGCGCCGTACGTCAACTGACCGACGGCGCCGGCGTGGCCGATTATGAGGGCTGCTACCTGCCCGACGGCAACATCCTGTTCAACTCCACACGCTGCATGCAGATCGTGGACTGCTGGTGGACGGAGGTCAGCAACCTCTACCGGTGCGACCGCGACGGCGGCTCCATCCTGCGCCTGACCTTCGACCAGGTCCACGACAACTACCCGGCCGTCACCGACGACGGCCGTGTCCTCTACACGCGCTGGGAATATAACGACCGCTCGCAGATGTACCCGCAGCCGCTCTTCCAGATGGCGCCCGACGGCACCCAGCAGAGCGCCGTGTACGGCGAGAACTCGTGGTTCCCGACCACCATCATCCACGCCCGCGGCATCCCGAACAGCGGCAAGCTCTTCGCCATCGCCACCGGCCACCACTCGCGGCAGCCGGGCGACCTGATCCTGATCGACCCCGCCCGCGGGCGGCAGGAGGCCGAAGGCGTCACGCTGGTCGCCCCGGTGCGCCCGACCCGCTCGGTGATCGTCGACGCCTACGGCCAGGACGGCGACCTCTTCGCCTACCCGTACCCGCTCGACGAGCGCAGCCTCCTCGTGACGTACAACCCCGACGGCTGGCGCGCCGTGAACGGTAAGCGCCAGGAGGACCGCATGACCGGCTTCGGCATTTACTGGATGGACCTCGACGGCAACCGCGAACTTCTGGTTTCGCGCCGGGGCCTCGCCTGCGGGCGGGCGGTGCCGCTGCGGCCGCGCGCGCGGCCGCCCGTGCGGCCGAGCCTTGTGGACTATACGAAGCGGACCGGCACCTTCTACGTCCAGGACGTCTATGCCGGAGAGGCGATGTCCGGCGTGCCCCGCGGCACGGTCAAGACGCTGCGCGTGGTCGGCATCGACTACCGCGTGGCGGGCGTCGGCAGCAATGGCAACGGCGGCCCGGGCGGCGGCGCCCTGGTCTCCACGCCGCCCTCCGTCGGCAACGGCGCCTGGGACCCCAAGACCCTGATCGGCGACGCCCCGGTGCATGCCGACGGCTCGGTCTTCTTCACGACCGACGCCCGCGAGCCGGTCTACTTCATGCTGCTCGACGCCCAGGGCCGGATGGTCCAGACCATGCGGAGCTGGACCGTCCTGCAGCCCGGCGAGAACGCCTCGTGCGTCGGCTGCCACGAGCATAAGAACAGCGTGCCGCTCGCCAGCGCCCGGCCCACGCTGGCGCTGGCCGCAGGCGCCCGGCCGCTCGGACCGGCCGCAGGCGGCCCGCGCCGCGCCTTCAGCTTCCTGCGCGAGGTGCAGCCGATCCTCGACGCCCGCTGCGCGTCCTGCCACGACGGGCGCGAAAAGGGCCGCCCCGACCTCACGGCGACGCCCGTCGACGATCCTGCCGCCAAACGCCGCTGGACGCGCGCCTACCTCGCCCTGACCCACGCCAAGCCGGACAACCCCGAAGGGCCCGCGCGCTGGCGCGGCGACGCGGGGCACCGCCTGCTCAACTGGGTCTCGTCCGCCTCGGCCCCGCCCCTCCAGAAGCCGCTCTCCGCAGGCTCGAACACCAGCGCGCTCTTCGCGCAACGCCTCGACAAGGGCCACGCCAAGGGGCTGACGCCTGACGAGGCCGCGCGGCTGGCCGCATGGGTGGACCTCGGCGTGCCCTTCTGCGGCGACTACACCGAGGCGAACCTCTGGGACGAGGCCGAGCACGCCAAATATGCGCGGTTCCTGGCCAAGCGCGCACACGCCGACGCGGCCGACCGGGCCACGCTCGAGGCCCTGGCCCGCCGCCCCGCCGCCCGTTAGATCCGGCGGGGCGATTGCGGGCGCGGGGCGGCCTGTGCTATGCTCTGCACATGAGCTTGACCGTCACTTTTAAACGCCTTCACCCCGACGCGCTTCTGCCCGCCTACGCGCACCCCGGCGACGCCGGCCTCGACCTGAGCGCCTGCGAGTCCGCCGTGCTGCAGCCCGGAGAGCGCCGCCTCGTGCGCACCGGTCTCGCGCTGGAGCTGCCGCCGGGGACCGAGGGGCAGGTGCGCCCGCGCAGCGGCCTCGCGCTCAAGCACGGCGTCACGCTGCTGAACGCGCCCGGCACGATCGACGAGGGGTACCGCGGCGAACTCGGCGTGATCCTCATCAACCACGGGCATGAGCCGTTCGAGGTACGTCCCGGCATGCGCGTCGCGCAGCTTGTGGTGGCGCCTGTCCTGCGCGTCGCAGTCGCGGAGGCGGAGGCGGTCTCCGGCTCCGCCCGCGGCGCAGGGGGCTTCGGCTCCACCGGCGCCTAGACGTCGAAGCGCACCGCGGCCGAGCGGCCGTGCGCCGCGAGGCCCTCGACCTCAGCAAAGGTCTCCAGCGCGCCCCGGGTCGCGGCCAGATCCTCGCGCGTGAACTCGACAAAGCTGTGGCGCCGCCGGAAATCGTCGGCCGTCAGGCCGTTGAACATCCGCGCCGCGCCGCCTGTCGGCAGCACATGGCTCGGGCCGGCCACAAAGTCGCCGGCCGCCTCGGGCGTCCACCCGCCCACGAAGACCGCGCCTGCGGCGCGCACGCCGTTCAGCAGCGGGCGCGGGTCGCGCGTCATGATCTCGAAATGCTCCGGGGCGAAGCGGTTCACCAGCTCCAGCCCCTGGCGCAGGTCCGGCACGACCACCAGCAGCAGCCCGCCCTGCTCGGCGACGCGCCTCACCATCGCCTCGCGCGGCAGCCGCGGCGCCTGCCACTCCAGCTCATCCGCCACCGCCTCGGCGAACGCCTGAGAGTCGGTCACCAGCAAGGCTTTCTCATGGCCGCTGCCATGCTCGGCCTGCGACAGCAGGTCGGCCGCGGCCCAGGCCGGGTTCGCGGCCTCGTCCGCCAGGATCGCGATCTCGCTCGGCCCCGCGACCTGGTCGATCGCGACATGGCCGTAGACCTGGCGCTTCGCGGCGGTCACGTAGGCGTTGCCTGGGCCCGCGATCTTCTGCACCGCCCGTACGCTCGCGGTGCCGAAGGCCATGAGCCCGACCGCCTGGATGCCGCCGACCTTGTAGATCTCGGTCGCGCCCGCCAGCTTCAGCGCGTAGAGCAGCACCGGGCTGACCGTCTTGTCCTTGCCGCACGGGGTGCAGGCGACGATCTCCTTCACGCCCGCGGCCTTGGCGAGCGTCACGGTCATCACCGCCGTCGAGGCCAGCGGCGCGGTGCCGCCAGGCACGTAGACGCCCACGCGGTCCATCGGCGAGTAGAACTCCCCGGTGTATCCGCCCTGCGGGGTGCGCATATGCCAAGGCTCGCGCAGCCCGGCCTCGGCGAAACGCAGCACACGGGCGTGCGCCTCGCGGACCGCCTGCCGGACGCGTGACGGAACCGCCTTCGCGGCCTCACGCAGCTCCGCAGGCGAGACACGCAGCTCGGCCACCGTCAGCGCCGCGCCGTCGAACCGCCGCGCCGCCTCCAGCACGGCCCGGTCGCCGCGCGCCCGCACATCGGCCAACAGCGCGGCCGCGGCCTCCTCGGCCTCCGGCGCGAACGCCGGCCGGGCGAGGAAGGCCTCGACCTCGGGAACGGGTTTCCTGACGGACCATCTCGCGAGTCTGGCGTACATGTCGGCTCCCTTTCGCCGGAGGCGCGCGTACCTCGCGGACACAGGCGCGCCGACGGCCTGACGCGACGCTCCCTTGCGCGTCGCGCGACAGGACTCAGTGGGCGGCTTTCTTCTCTTCCTTCTTACCTTCCGCGAAAGGCAGGCCGAAACCGGGCACGGGCCGCCCCAGCTTCTCGCCCAGCTTCTTGGAGACCAGCGCGAACGAGTCGTTGAACGCCTTGAGGCGGGCCTCCTCCTTGGCCTGATACTCCGCCTTGGCCTGCTCGTTCTTGATCATCTTGAGCTTGGCGGCCTCCTTGTTCAGCTCCTCAAGCTGCCGCTCGTTCGTACGCTCCTCGTACTGCGCCCGCTTCAGGTCGGCCTTGGCCCGGTCAGAGAAGTCCGCGCCCATCTTCTTGGCCGCACGCGGCTTGATCCGGCCGCCCTGGAAGGGGAGCTTGTTCTCCTTGTTCGACTCCCACTCCTTCTTGCATTCGGCCATGATCGCCGTCAGCGCCGCGGTCTCGTCCTTGATCTCCTTCTGCAAGGCCGTCTGCTCCTCGCGGTTCATGACCTGATACCCGACCAGCCCCTGCATATCGGTGATCTGCACAATACTGACCGTTTCGGCACGCAGAGTGCCGAGAAGGATACCGAACAGGACACCAACGACTATCGACGACCTCTTCATATCGCGACCTCCTTGACTCCCACACCTCTCTCACCAGACGGCCGAAGCCGCCCCAAAATGACCCAACCTCACGTGTTGCTCTGGCCCGGAACCCACTCCTCCGAGAAACGCGGCCGACGCGCGGCCGACGCAGCCGCTGCGGGCGTAACGGGCGCTACGGGCGCGGCGGCGGAAGCGGGCGGGCGCGGGGCCTGCGGACGCGGCACCTGCGGGCGCGGCACCTGCGGGACAGGGGCCGCCGCAGCTTCAGCGGCCGGCGTCACCGGCACGGGCTCGACAGCCTGCGGCGCAGGCTCGGCAACAGGGGTCGGCGCGGGCTCGGCAGACGGCGGCGCGGCGACGGCGGCAGGCTCGCGCGGGCGGTCCTCTTGGTGCGTCTCCTGCGGCCGCGGGCCGCGCGAATGGCCGCGCCCCGGGCCGTCCGGCAGGCGCGTCAGCAACGGGTCGTCGCTGAGCAGCACCGTGCATTTCAGCTCCTCGCCGATGTACTTCTCAATGTCCGGGATGATGAACGACTCGTCCTCGTCGGCGAACGAGATCGCCGTGCCGCTCGCGCCGGCGCGCCCCGTGCGGCCGATGCGGTGCACATAGTCCTCGGGCTCGTACGGGAAGTCGAAGTTGATCACAAAGCCGATATCGTCCACATGCAGGCCGCGTCCGGCCACGTCGGTGGCGACCACAATGCGGACTTTCCCCTCGCGGAAGTCCTCCAGCACGCGCAGCCGGCGGTTCTGGTTGACGTCGCCGCTGAGCAGCTCACAGCGGATGCCGCGCCGCTCCAGGCTGGCGGCCACATCCTCCGTCGTGTTGCGGCGGTTGCAGAAGACCAGGATGCGCGAGTCCGGATACTGCTGGATGTGGTTGTAGAGCACCGTGAACTTCTCACGGGCCGTCACCACGTAGACGATCTGCTTGACCGTCTTGGTGGTCACCTGCTCGCTCTCGACCTCCACGCGCACCGGCGCCTCCATCCACTGCGACGCCAGCCGCATCACGTCGTCGGTGAGGGTGGCGCTGTAGAGCAGGGTGGCGCGCTTCTCCTTCGGCGGCAGGCGGTTGATGATCGAGCGCACATCGGGGATGAACCCCATATCCAGCATGCGGTCCGCCTCGTCGATCACGAGCGTATCCACCTTGGACAGGTCGACCACGCGCGACCGCACAAAATCCAGCAGGCGACCGGGCGTGGCGACCAGCAGGTCGACCGGCGCGTCGGAGACCTCGCGCTTCTGGCGCTCGTAGTCCATGCCTCCGTAGACCGCCAGCGAGCGCAGGCCGCAGTACTTGCCCAGCGCGTCGGCGTCCTTACAGATCTGGATCACCAGCTCGCGCGTCGGCGCGATCACCAGCGCGCGCGGCGCGCCGCCGGCCTGCTGGCGCGCCTCGGGCGTCCGCAGGTAGCGTGTCAGGATCGCCACCAGGAACGCGGCGGTCTTGCCGGTTCCGGTCTGCGCCTTACCCGCCACATTCTTACCGGCCAGGGCATGCTCGAGGCTCAGCGACTGGATCGGCGTGCAGTACTGGAAACCCAGGTCGCAGACCGCGTGCAGGATCTCGGAAGGGAGGTCGAAATCTTGGAAGCGGCGCTTATCCTCGGCCGGCGCCACCTGATACTGGTCGGGCGACCAGGCCGCGTGCGCGGCCAGGCGCGTGTCGCGCTCGGCGTCCGCGACGGCGCCGCCCGG
>JAKJGY010000249.1 GCA_022704145.1 Verrucomicrobiota bacterium | reverse complement strand
TACTCACGAACATAAAACCTAAAGGAGATCCCGCCATATGCGAAGCCTGCCGTTGCTCGCCGCCGCCGTAGCCCTCGCCCTCGCGCTCCCGCCCGCCGCGCCCGCCCAGGATCCCGCCGACCTCCCGCTCGCCGCGCGCCAGGCGCTCACCAAGCTCGAAACCACCGTAATCCAGGCTAAGAAGAAGGCGGTCGCCGACCTCACCGCCGTGCTGAACACCGAGACCCGCGCCGGCCGGCTCAAGTCCGCCAACGCCGTCGACCAGCGGCTCAAGACACTCGCCGCCGAGATCGAGGTCCTGGAAAATCCCCAGTCAGCAGGCTCCGGCACCGACTTCCTGCCCGGCAAATGGCGCGCGGGCAGCGGCGCCCTCTTCACCTTCGAGAAAGGCCGCACCTTCGCGGCGGAGGCGGGCAATTTCAAATGGGCGGGCACCTGGCGCGTCGAGAACGGCAAGCTGCTCGTCGACAGCACCCTTTTCACCGACACCTACGACCTGCCGCCCAAGCGCGAGGCGCGCGACGGACGCACCGCCCTCTCGCTCAAAGGCAAGAACCACAAGGGCGAGCCCGCCTACCTCGACAAGCTCAACTGACGCAGCCGCCGGGCCGCCTCACCCACGGCCGCGGGCGCGCCGATCAGCATCAGGGCCGACGCCGACGCCGGCCCCGTACCCCGTGCCTCGAACACGCCCCCGCTCCAGTCCAGATACGCCCACCCCTCGGCCGTGAGCACAAACCCCTTGGCGCGGTACAGCCCCTCGCCCGCCGCCGCCAGCGCCTCGCGCACCGCATCCGCCGCCACCGGCCCCCCGAACGTCAGCGCCTCACAGCCGAAACGCGGGTCGCGGCACGCCCCGAACGCCGCATCCAGACCCGCCGCGCGCGCCGAAACCCCGTCCGCCAGCACGAGGGCCGGATCGACCCCGCACCGCTCGCACCGGATGATCGCCGCCTGCGGGTTGATCGCCGCCAGCCGCTCGCAGAGCTTCGCCACGCCCTCGGGCGCGTGCAGGTCGGCCTTGTTCACCAGGATCAGGTCAGCGCACTCGACCTGCCCGCGGATGTTCGGCAGCACCAGCAGCAGCTTGGCCAGCGTCCCCGGATCGACCACCGCCGTGACCCCCGCCACATGGAACCGCGCGGACAGCCCGCTCTCGTCCAGCAGCCGCCGCAGCGAGCGCGGGTCCGCCACCCCGCTGGCCTCGATCACCACGCCCTCCGGCTGGCACAGCGCGCCGTCCCGATCCGGCATACCGTCAGCGACACGCCGCAAGACCGTCACAAACTCGGTCACCAGACAACGGCAGAAGATGCTGCCGCCCGCCACCGCCAGCGCCGTCCCGCCCTCGCGCTCCACCAGCGCCGCGTCCACGTCCACCGCCGAGAACTCGTTCACCACAAAGGCCAGCCGACGGCCGCCCGGCGCGCGCACCAGCCGCCGCAGCAGCGTCGTCTTGCCCGCGCCCAGAAACCCCACCACCAGCCAGATCGGCATCGTCGCCGCCACAAGCCCGGCCCTTCAGCGCTGCGCGCCCTTCCGACTCACCGCCGCCTCCAGCCGCGCCACCAGCGTGCGCAGGTCCGGAATCAGCGACACAAAGGCGACCTCGCCGTCGATACAGATCGTCGGCAGATTCCGCACCCCCAGCCGCTGCATCGCCGCAAGCCCCTCGCGCGTGGCGATGCGGTGCTCCTTGACCACCACCGGGCCGCCGGTCGCCGCGACCGCACGGTGGACCGCGTCCATCATGTACTGGCAGGGCGCGCACGAGGCCGAGTCGAGCGTGATCACATCCACCTGCACATGCGCCAGCGCGTCGTACCGCTCAGGCAGGTCGCAGACCGCAGCCGCCGCCTGCTTCACGATGATCGTCCGCTTGCAGACCTCGCGCCGGTAGCCGTCATGCACCATCTCCGCCACCGCCTCCAGGTTCTGCGGCGGCACGCCGTACGGCAGGTCGCAGCCCGGCGCGAGGATGAACCCCGCGCTCCCGGCCACATCGATGCAGCGGATCGCGTCCAGCCGGCTGTCGTCCTCGTCGCCGAACAGCAGCACCGCCGTCAGCTTGAGGTTGCCCCCGAAGCTCTTGCCCGTCGTGCGCGACGTGTCGCGCAGCAGGCCCAGCGGGATGTTCTCGTCGATCGACAGGTTGTCGCACGCCGTCCTCGCCATCTCCGACAGGTTGCGCGAGGCGTCGCCGCACACGAACAGCGACGAGAACCGGCCGCGCTCGCGCACGGCGCCGAAGATCTGGTCCACATAGGGCGTCACGAACTCGACAAAGTGCTCCGGCGAGATCTGGCTCGTCATCGGATCCACCACCGCCACCACGTCAGCCCCCGCCTCCAGGTACGCCTGCGCCATCTTGCAGCCGATCGACGCGCAGTAGCCGACCACCGCCTTGACATAGTCGGGGTGGTCGTACATCTGCATGAAGAGGTCGTTGC
Organism: Verrucomicrobiota bacterium; assembly: GCA_022704145.1. Taxonomy (GTDB): domain Bacteria; phylum Verrucomicrobiota; class Kiritimatiellia; order RFP12; family UBA1067; genus JAKJGY01. The sequence continues at coordinate 2,651 of JAKJGY010000249.1, read as the reverse complement.
CCATCAGGTGCATGGCCAGCGTGAAGGGCCCGCAGATCAGGCCGTACAGCCCGACCTCCGCGCCGACCTGCGCCTTCATGCGCCGCGTCACCTCGAAGGCCAGCGGCAGCCGCCCGGCGCCGAGGTCAAACGGCGGAAGCGCCGCCAGCGAGCCGCCGCCCTCGAGCGGATGGGTCTTCACCGCAGGCGGCGTCTCGTCCGCCCAGGCCAGCCCGCAGCCCATCGCCTCCGCCTCAAGCTGGAGGTCGAACATCACCGGCAGGCCGTCCGGCCGGTAACGCGCCACCGCCTGCGTCAGGCCCTCGACCATCCGGTCGGCCGAGCGCAGGTATTCCGACGCCTTGACGCCGACCAGCCTGCCCCCGTGCACACCCACGAAGGGCACCCAGGCCGGCCGCGGCGTCAGCCCGTTGCGCAGCGCCGCGAACAGGATCTCTTTTCCGGTCATAGCGCCGCCCCTCACGCGATCAGGCTCTTCGCCAGCTCGGCCGCCGACGCCGCGTCCGGCGAGTAGCCGTCCGCGCCGATCGCGTCACAGTAAGCCTGCGTCACCGGCGCCCCGCCGATCATCACCTTCGCCGGGACGCCCGCCGTGCGGATCGCCTCGACCACCCCCTTCATGCTGGGCATGGTCGTCGTCAGCAGCGCCGAAAGCCCCACGATCTTCGCGTTGTGCTCCTGCGCCAGCGCCACAAACTTCTCCGGCGCCACGTCCACGCCCGCGTCCACCACGGCGAAGCCCGCCCCCTCCAGCATCATGATCACCAGATTCTTGCCGATGTCGTGCAGGTCGCCCTTCACCGTCCCCATCACCGCAGTCGCCACCGCCTGCACCCCCGCCTGGATCAGATGCGGCTTGAGCAGCTCCGTCCCCGCCTTCATCGCACGCGCCGCCACCAGCACCTCGGGCACGAACACCTCGTTGCGCTTGAACCGCTGCCCCACCTCGCCCATCGCCTCCAGCAGGCCGTTGTTGAGGATCTCCTGCGCAGCCACGCCCTCGGCAAGCAGGCCCTCGACCAGCCGCCGCACATCCGCCACCTTGCCGCCCTTCATCGCCACCTTCAGCACATCAAAATCCGGCATGACACGACCCTTTCGCTTGTACGTTCAGTTTCGCTAAAACGACAGTCATACTTTACACATTCAGGAAGCCGCCGACGAGCCGGAACAAATGCGCTTGCTTTTCCAGAAACATGCCTTATATTTGCCTCTATGCATGAGGCCGAACCGCCTGTATTCGCGCTCCAGCAGGAGCGTTTCCTGAACGAGACCGGCACCGCCGTCTTCCTGTATGTGCTTCAGGACGGCGAGGTTCACGCCATGAACAGCTTCCCGCATCTGCACCGCCTCGGGTTTCTGCTCAGCGCGGAGGAGATCCACGCCTTCCATGTGCATGAGTTCGCCGAGATCCTCGTGCTCGTCAAGGGCTACCTGCTCCACGAGGTCAACGGCAGCCACCAGATCCTGCCCCCCGGCTCACTCGTGTTCGTGCGGCCCTACGACCTCCACCGCCTGCTGCCGGTCAACTCGGAGCGCACGCTCTTCGCCAGCCTGGTGCTCTCCTCCGACGTGGTCCGCGCGCTCCTCGCCTTCCTCGCCTCGCCGGAGAGCGCGCACCTGTTCAACACCGCCCCCTCCGCCCCCAGCTTCCAGCTCCAGCCCGACGAGACCCGCAGCCTGATGCTCCAGATGGAGTCCGTCAGCAACGAGCAGGCGCGCTCGCCCGAGACCGCCGCCCTGCTGGGCCGCGCCCTCGCCGCGCAGCTCTTCGCGGGCTACCTGCTCAACCCCCGCACGCGCGAGCACGCCGCGCCCGCGCCCCCCGCCTGGCTCGCCAAGCTGCGCGACGAGGCCGAGGGCTGGGACTCGCTGCGCCACGCCCCCCGCCGCCTGCACACGCGCTGCGCCTGCCACCCCAGCCACCTCTGCAAGTGCTTCCGCCGCTATTACGGCGAGACCCCGACCGACTTCCTCAACCGCCTGCGCCTGCGCAAAGCCGTGCGCGCGCTGGCCGAGCCCGACGCCAAGGTCGCCGCCGTGGCCGCCGACCTCGGGTTCGCCAGCCTCAGCCACTTCCACCGCCTCTTCAAGCGCCAGTACGGCCTCACGCCCGCCGCCTACAGCCGCTCCAAAACGTTGCCCGGCGCGTGACCGGCGCGCACAAGCCGTGCCCCGTCCAGCACAGCAGTAACTACGAGCCTGCCGCTCTCCCGCGACCGTCAAAGTGCCTCGCACCCTTCTTACTTGGACATTCCGTGTTGGCTATTGGATAGCGCTCCCCACGGGCTCCCCCGCCCGCCCGGCCTGGCATGGGCAGGATGCCCATGCGACCTACCTGCGGGCATTCCGTCCGTGCGGCCGGTCCGGTACCCCGTCGCACGGGCATCTTGCCCGTGCCCCCGGTCCATGCAGTACGGCAGGCGCTACGAGCCTGCCGCTCTCCCGCGACCGTCAAAGTGCCTCGCACCCTTCTTACTTGGTCATTCCGTGTTGGCTATTGGATAGCGCTCCCCACGGGCTTCCCCGCCCGCCCGGCCTGGCATGGGCAGGATGCCCATGCGACCTACCTGCGGGCATTCCGTCCGTGCGGCCGGTCCGGTACCCCGTCGCACGGGCATCTTGCCCGTGCCCCCGGTCCATGCAGTACG
>JAKJGY010000051.1 GCA_022704145.1 Verrucomicrobiota bacterium | reverse complement strand
GGCTGCGGGGCCTGGGCGGACGGTGAGGGTGAGGCGGGCGGCGGCGCTGAGGTTCTGGAAGGTGCCGCCGGGGACGGTCTCGCGCTTGAGGGTGCGCACGAGGTAGGTGTGGGCGGTGTCCGGCGCGGCCGAGGAGTCGGTGAAGGCGGGAGAGGCGAGGGGCGAGGCGGTGAGGCGGGTGAACGGGCCGGCGGGGGACGTCGCGCGGTAGACGTGGTAGCCGAGCAGGCCGGACTCGCCGGAGGGGGACCAGGCCAGCTCGGCGAGGCCGCTGGCCGAGGTCGCGTTGAGGTTGCGCGGCGGCTCGACGGGGTAGAGGCGGAGGGTGGGGTCGCCGAGCAGGCCGGCGTGGACGCCCGCGTAGTTGCCGGGCTGGTAGCCGCCCTCGCCGAGGAAGGCGGCGTTCTGGGAGGCGCGGAGGGCGTGGCCGAGGGCTGCGCCCATGCCGAGGGGGTGGAGGAAGCGGTGCGGGCGGCCGCCCCAGAAGCTGGCGAGCGCGAGCGAGTCGCCCGTGGCGTTGCCGGCCAGGGCGGCGCGCAGGATATTCTCGGGGGCGTCCCAGTCGCCGGAATAGCTGCCGAAGAGGCTGAGGAAGAGGACGCGGCTGGGGAGCTGTCCGAAATCGGAGGTGTGGCCGAGTCCGCCGACGCGGTCGAAGGCGCCGTCGCCGCAGGCGTAGCCGAAGAGGTAGGTCTTGCCGCCTGCGAACGTCTCGGAGAACCACTGTCCGGCGGCGGGCTCGTCGATGGCGGGGCCGGAGGCGGCGAAAGCCAGGGCCCAGCCGGAGGCGGCCGGGTTCTCGCCGGCGAGGTAGCCGAGGCTGTCCAGGATGAGGCTGCGGCGCGGGAGCGTGGCGTAGGCGCCCTGGCGCATGCGGAAGTCGTGGGCCTTACGCAGGTAGCGCCGCAGGAGGGCGGCCTCTGAGACGGCGGCGGCGGGCGCGCGCGAGAGGCTGTGCAGGTCGACGCGGCCGACGGCGAGTTCGAGCGGTGTGGGGAGCAGGCTCGGGTCGAGCTTGCCGTCGCCGGGGATGTTGTCGTTACGGGTGCCGGCGGCGGTGACGGCGCTGACTGAGGTGTCCGGCCAGAGCCCGTCCAGGTCGGCGTAAAAACCGTCGGCGGGCCAGGCCCCGGCGTGGTCGCCGCAGCCGTCGGGGGCGAGGTTGCCGGAGTAGGGCACGGGGACATGGCCGAGCAGGTAGAGCGTGGTGGGGGCGGTCGGGGCGGCCTGTACGGCGGCAAGGACCTGGGCCTTGACTGCGGCGGGGGTGGCGCTGCGGGGCACGGTGAGGGTGTGCACGTCCCAGCCTTCGCCGGTGAGGTCCTCCGTAAGCTGCGCGAGTTCCGGCGCGAGTTCCGGCGCGAGGGAGGCGTCCACCGCGAGCAGCAGCCGGCCGGGCGCGTCGTTCATGGGGACTTCGGCGCCGGCGCACAGGTAGCCGATGGCGACGGACGGGTAGATGCCGTTATACGTGCGCCTGACCCAGTACTCATAAGTGACGCCGACGGCGGCCGTGCTGTCGGCATAGGAGGTCTGGTTGGTCGCGAGGTCGGCGAGCCATTGCCAGGCGGGCTCGCCGAGGGTGCGGCGGTAGAGCTGTTGCGAGACGATGTTGGACGGGCTGCGGAGCGACCAGCTCAGCGTGATGCGCGGGCTGGAGGAGGAGACGGCGGCGGAAAGGTCGAGTGCGAAATCGCGTGGGGACTGCGCGGACACGGAGAGCGCGGCGCAGACGGCGGCGGCAGCAAGGCGGAACGCGCAGAGACGCGAAAAACACACATTCATTTGCCAATTATGCACAACTCAGAACCCGTAAGTCAATCCGCGGTTCCGCCGGTGAAAAGGAATCTTTGCGCCCCGGTGATTCGGGCTTCTCACCGGGCGGCGGAGCCGCTATACTTCCCCGTCACCATACGGCAGAGAATGCCGACACCCAACCAGAGGACTGAGGATGAATGTTGAAGCTTGGCAGGCGGTCGAGAGTGAGCGGCAGGCGACCCGTGACCTGCGGTTGCGAGAGCTATTTGCGAAGGACGGCCGCCGGGCTGAGCGCTTCACGCTCGAGGCGGCCGGGTGGACGCTGGACTATTCGAAAAACCGCATCACGCCGGCGCTGATGCGCCGTCTGGTGGAGCTGGCCGAGGCGAGCGGCGTCGAGCGCTGGCGTGACGCGATGTTCGCCGGGGAGGCGATCAACGCGACGGAAGGGCGCGCGGTGCTGCACACGGCGCTGCGCAACCAGAAGGCGGAGCCGCTCCTGGTGAAGGGCGAGGACGTGATGCCCGGCGTGCGTGAGGTGCTGGAGCGGATGGGCGAGTTCTCGGACCGCGTACGCACCGGCAAATGGCTGGGCTTTACCGGCAAGCGGATCAAGTATGTGGTCAATATCGGGATCGGCGGCTCCGACCTGGGCCCGGCCATGGCGTGCCAGGCGCTGCAGGCCTATGCCAAGCGTTCGATCGCGATGTATTTCGTCTCCAATGTCGACGCCACGCATCTGATGGAGACGCTGCGCGCGGTCAAGCCCGAGCAGACCCTGTTCATCGTGGCCTCCAAGACGTTCAAGACGCAGGAGACCATGACAAACGCCGAGACGGCGAAAGAGTGGCTGGTGCAGGCGCTGGGCGATAAGCGCGCGGTGGCGCGGCATTTCGTCGCGGTCTCCACGTGTCGGGAGCTGGTTGAGGATTTCGGCATCGACGTCGCGAACATGTTCGGTTTCTGGGACTGGGTCGGCGGCCGCTATTCGCTGCCGTCGGCGATCGGTCTGCCGCTGATGATCGCGATCGGGCGGCGGAACTACCAGAAGATGCTCAAGGGCTACTTCAAGATGGACCAGCACTTCCTGAAGGCGCCGCTGGCGCGCAACATGCCGGTGGTGATGGGCCTGCTCGGCGTGCTCTACTCCAACGGGTACGGCGCCGAGAGCTATGCCGTGCTGCCGTACGACCAGTATCTGGCGCGGTTCCCGGCCTACCTGCAGCAGCTTGACATGGAGAGCAACGGGAAGTCGGTGGACCGGCAGGGGCGGCGCGTGACGTGCCATACGGGCCCGGTCGTGTGGGGCGAGCCCGGCACGAACGGCCAGCACGCCTTCTATCAGCTCATCCATCAGGGGACGCGCCTGATCCCGTGTGATTTCATCGGTTTCTGCAAGTCGCACAACCCCTCCGGCGACCATCATGACAAGCTGATGGCCAACTTCTTCGCGCAGACCGAGGCGCTCGCGTTCGGCAAGACGGCGGAGGAGTGCCGTGCGGAAGGGGTTGCGGAGCGCCTTGTGCCGTTCCGGGTGTTCGAGGGCGACCGCCCCACCAACACGCTGTTGGCGGAGGAGCTGACGCCCGAGACCTTCGGCGCGCTGGTCGCGCTGTACGAGCATAAGGTGTTCGTCCAGGGCGTGCTCTGGAACATCAACTCGTTCGACCAGTACGGCGTGGAGCTGGGCAAGGTGCTGGCGGGCAGGGTGCTGGCGGAGCTGGTCGAGACCGAGCCGCCGGTGCTGCGGCATGACGCCTCGACGAACGCGCTGATCTCAAGGTATCGTGCGGCGCAGGGACGCGCCTGAGCCGGAAGGCGGGAAGGGGTGTATGGCAGTACGTTTCGAGCGGACGGCGCTGGAAGGTGTGACGGTCTGCGTGCCGGACGTGTTTCGGGATGAGCGCGGCTTCTTTATGGAGTGTCACCACGCGGAGAAATACCGCGCCGGAGGGGTGGACGCGGTTTTTGTTCAGGATAACCGGTCGCGGTCCTGTCGCGGCGTGTTGCGCGGGCTGCACTACCAGCTCGCGCGGCCGCAGGGTAAGCTGGTCACGTGTCTGCGCGGCGAGATCTTTGATGTGGCGGTGGATATCCGGCGCGGCTCCCCGACTTTCGGACAGTGGGTGGGTGAGGTGCTGTCGGAGGAGAACTGCCGCCAGCTCTACATACCGGGCGGTTTCGCTCACGGCTTCTGCGTGCTCTCGGAGTCGGCGGAGATCCTTTACAAGTGCTCGTCCTATTACGACCCGACGGATGACAGGGGGGTGCGCTGGGATGATCCGGAACTCGCGATCGCGTGGCCGGTCTCCGCGCCTGTGCTGTCGGCCAAGGACGCGCGGCAGCCGCTGCTGAGGGCGGCCGAGCTGCCTGCGTTTGTGGGGTGAGGGGCTCAAGTCGTGTGAGACGGACAAGGTGCCAGGCGCGGGAGGACGGATTGAATTGGGGGGGCGGATGCGGGTAGGAAGAGTTGGGACGTGTGTCGCGTGGGCCATGGCGGTCTGGCTTGACGGCGCCGCCGGTGAGACCCCGGCCGTGTCGTGGCGGTTCGACACGGCGGACGGTGCGGCATGGGTGTCGCGGGCGCACCAGTGCCGTGAGGTGCGTGCCGAGGGCGGCTCGCTGAAAGGGGTGACGGCCGGGGCCGACCCGTTCCTGACCAGCCCGGCGTTCGCGCTCGCGGCGACGCCGCGTCAGGCGGTGGCGTTCCGCGCGCGCTTTGCGGCGGCTGGCAAGGGCGAGCTGTTCTGGATTCCGCAGGGCGCGAAGGAGCCGCAGCAGAAGTGGTCGGTCACCTTTGACTGGCAGGGCGGCGACGCGTGGCGCGAATACCGGGTGCGGCCCTACTGGCAGGGCGAGGGGCGGATCGGCGCCTTCCGGCTGGATTTCCCGAATGGCGCGACCGGCGTCGCTTTCGAGCTGTCCGAGGTGAGGATTGTCGAGGAGGAGGCGGCCGGGGCCCACGCGGGCGAGCCGGTCTGGTCGGGTGAGGCGCTCGCGGTATGGCGGCCGACGGACGGCGCCGAGGTGCGCCCCGAAGGCGACGGCCGGACGGTGGTCGCGCGCGGCACACGGCCGGGCGGGCTGTCGAGCCCGCCGCTGGCGCTGAAGGCCGACGAGGCGTTTGTGGTGGCGCTGGAGCTTGCCGCGCACGAGGGCGAACACTGGACGCTCTCCTGGGCCTCCGATCGGGTCAGCGGTCTCCAGCGGCAGGCGTTCCGGGTGCGGCCCGACGGCCAGATGCACACGTACAATGTGGACCTTGGTGCCGCCAAAGGGTGGGAGGGCACCGTGCTGGAGCTGGGCCTGGCGCCCGCCGCGCCGGGCGGGCGGGCGCGCCTCCGCGCCGTGCGGGTCGGCGACGAGCCCCAGGGCCCGGCGGACGTGCGCGTGGAGCAGGCGCGACTCGAGGACGCGCTGCCGCGCGCGGGCCGGGCCGAGCCGTTCCTGCTGCGTCTTTCAAACGGCGGCGGCTCAGACGCGTCGGGCGTGACCGTGTCGGTGCGGCAGGCGCCTGCGGGCGTGCGGGTGACGTCGCCGCAGGGCTGGGAGCGCCTGCCCGCAGTGCCCGCCTGCGGCGCACTCACGCACCGTGTGACGCTCTTCGCCGACCGTGCGGTTTCCGGTGAGCTGGTCCTGGCGCTTTCGGGCGGGGGTGTGGCCGAACAGACGTTTGCCGTGCCGGTCGCGTTTCAGGCGGACCTGGGGCTGGCCAAGGCGAGTTATGTGCCTGTGCCTCGTCCTGTTTCGAACACGTGCGAGGTCGGCGCGCTCTATTATCCCGGCTGGCAGTCGATCGATAAGTGGGCGCGGATCTGGCCGGTCGCGCCCGAGCGCAAGCCGCTGCTGGGCTGGTATGACGAGGCGAACCCCGAGGTGGTGGACTGGCAGATCAAGTGGTCGGTCGAGAACGGCATCTCCTTCTGGCTGGTGGACTGGTACTGGCACAAGGGTCATCAGCATAACGACCACTGGATCAAGGCGTTCAAGCGGGCGCGGTATCGGCCGTTTCTCAAGTGGGCGGTGATGTGGGCGAACCACAACGCAGCCGGCAGTCACTCCGAGGAGGACCAGCGCGAGGTGGCGCGCTTCTGGATCGAGAACTATTTCAACATGCCCGAGTACTACCGTATCGACGGAAAACCGGTGGTGATGCTCTGGAGCCCGCAGAACATGAACCGTGATCTCGGCGGGCGCGACGGCTGTAAGCGGCTGCTGGAGCTGACCCGCCGTATGGCGGTGGAGGCGGGTTACGCCGGGGTCACTTTCATCGCGATGAAGTGGCCGGAGGCGTCGTGCGATCCGGCGGTGGTGGGCGAGCTGCGCGAGATGGGGTTCGACATGACCTCGATCTACCACTACATGCACCATGGAGGCAAGGCCGAGAACCCGCGCCGATTCTCCTTTGACCTGGTGGCCGAGTCCAACTACGCTCACTGGAAAGGCCTGCACGAGACCGGTATCCTGCCCTTCCTGCCGAACCTCTCAACCGGCTGGGACGACCGGCCGTGGCACGGCGACAAGGGGGTCGAGATCTACGGCCGGACGGTCGGTCATTTCCAGAGGATCTGCGCTGACGCGAGACGGTTTGCGGACGAGGCCGGGGTGCGGCGGCTGGTGCTGGCGCCGCTCAACGAGTGGGGCGAGGGCTCCTATGCCGAGCCGTGCGCGGAGTTCGGCTTCGGCATGTACGAGGCGGTGCGCGAGGCTTTCTGCGTCAGGCCAGCCGGAGGGTGGCCGCAGAATTTCGGACCGCGCGATGTGGGCCTGGGCCCTTACGACTTGCCGAACCCCCAGCCGGACCTGACCACGGACTGGACGTTCGCGGACAGCCCCCAGGGCTGGGTGGCGATGATGGGCATCCAGGCGTATCAGGCTGAAAAGGGCCTGCGTTTCAAGACCGCGACACGGGATCCGGCGATCGAGCGGGGCGTGGCGCCGTTCGCGGCCAGGACGGTGCGGCAGGTCGTGGTGCGTATGCGTGTGCCTGCCGGCACGCCGGGGGGGTGCCAGCTCTTCTGGTCTTCGGGGGGCACGCCGACCGAAGCGACCAGCCTGTCGCTGCCGCTGGCGGCGGACGGCCAGATGAGGGACTATGTCTTTGAGGTGGGGTCGAGCCGCGCGTGGCGCGGAAGGGTCTCCCGCCTACGTTTTGACCCCTGTAACGTGCAGGGGGTCGATGTCGGGATCGAGAGGATCCGACTGGTGCCGTCGGAGCGGGTGAAGGGAATGGAGGGCGGGGAATGAGTAAGAAGGTGTTGTTGTCTGCAAATGAGGCGGTCGCGTGGGCCGCCTGCAAGGCGGGGTGTTCGGTGGCTTCGGCCTACCCGGGCACACCGAGCACGGAGATCCTTGAGAACGTGGCCAAGTTCAAGGAGACGATCTACTGCGAGTGGGCCGTGAACGAGAAGGTGGGGATGGAGGTGGCGATCGGGGCCTCCATCGCCGGTGTGCGCGCGCTGACGGCGATGAAGCACGTGGGGCTCAACGTGGCGATGGATCCGCTGATGACCTACACCTATGTGGGCGCGAACGGCGGGCTGGTGGTGGTCACGGCGGACGATCCCGGCATGCACAGCTCGCAGAACGAGCAGGACTCGCGGAACCTGGTCAGGTTCGCGCGTGCGCCGCTGTTCGAGCCGGCCGACAGCCAGGAGACGTTCGACATGATCCAGGAGGCCTTCGAGGTCTCCGAGACCTACCGTGTGCCCGCGTTCGTGCGCCTGACGACCCGCACGTCGCACACCTCGACGGTGGTCGACGTGGGCGACGACTTCGGGCCGCGCCAGGTAGAGGGCAAGGGCTACGTGAAGGACATCCGGCGCTACATCCCGGTGCCGATGTTCGCGCGGCCGCACCGCCTCCAGGCCCAGGAGCGGACGGAGCAGTTGCGCGCCTACGGGTGCGGCACGCGCTTCAACCGTGAGGAGCCGGGCGACCGCCGCCTGGGGATTGTCACTTCCGGGGTCACCTACCAGTACGTCAAGGAGGTCTTCCCGGAGTTCGCCGTCCTGAAGCTGGGCTTCACCAACCCGCTGCCGGCCGAGCTGATCAAGCGCTTCGCCGCGAGTGTCGAGCGCCTGCTGGTGATCGAAGAGCTGGACCCGTTCCTGGAGGAGCAGATACGCGCCCTCGGGCTTAAGGTGGTCGAGCACAAGACCGAGCTGAACATGCTGGAGATGAACCCGCTGCGCCTGACCGCACTGCGGCAGGAGCTGCTGGGGGATGTCGCGCTGCCGGAGGTGCGGCGCGCCGACGCGGGCCTGCCGACACGGCCGCCCGTGCTCTGTGCCGGGTGCAGCCACCGGGGCGTCTTCTATACGCTGGCGAAGCTGGGCGCCACCGTGACCGGCGACATCGGCTGCTACACCCTCGGCGCCTTCCCTCCGCTCAGCGCGATGGACACGACGATCTGCATGGGCGCGTGTATCGGTAATGCGTACGGCATGGAGAAGGCCGGACACAAGGGGCGTCTTTGCGCGGTGATCGGCGACTCCACCTTCTTCCATTCTGGGCTTACGGGAATCCTCAACGTGATCTATAACGGCGGGCGGACGACCACGGTCGTGCTCGATAACCGGATCACCGGGATGACGGGACATCAGGAGAATCCGGGCTCGGGCAAGACGCTCTGCGGCGATCCGGCGCCTGCCACGGATATCGCCGAGGTGGCGCGTGCGATGGGCTTCAAGCGGGTCGTCACGGTCCCCGCATACGACCTGGCCGCACTGGAGCAGGTGCTGGCTGAGGAGCTGGACGCGCCTGAGCCGTCGGTCGTGATCGCGGGCGCGCCCTGCCGCATCGCGGCCAAGCTCTGGAACCTGGCCACCTACGGGGTCGATGCTGAGAAGTGCAAGGCGTGCGGGGCCTGCTTCAAGCTCGGGTGCCCGGCTATCACGCGCGGCGAGGCGGCAGCCGGGGGCAAGCGCTTTAAGTGCGTGATCGACCCGGTGCAGTGCTCGGGGTGCAACCTCTGCATCCAGACGTGTAAGTTCGGCGCGATATCAAAGATCAGGTGAACGGCCGCGCCGGCCGCCGAGGCGGGCCGGCGCACAACTTGGCGAACGAGGGGGGGGGAAAGCATGTCGGCGATGAACGTGTCTTTGGTCGGTGTTGGCGGGCAGGGTATTCTGCTCACGAGCGATATCCTGGCGCGGACGGCTGCGCGTGCCGGTCTGGATGTCAAGAAAAGCGAGATCCACGGCATGGCGCAGCGGGGCGGCAGTGTGATCAGCCAGGTGCGCTTTGCGGAGCGGGTCTACTCGCCGATCATCCAGGACGGGGCCAGCGACCTGCTGGTGTCGTTCGAGCGGATCGAGGCGCTGCGCTGGCGGCATCTGCTCCGTGCGGGCGGTAAGGTCTTGCTCAACAACCTGAACCTGGCTCCGGTGACGGTCTCAAGCGGACAGCAGCCCGGCGTCGACGACCTCGACGCGCGGCTCGCCGCCGAGTATCCGGGGGCCTGTGTGGTGGAGGGGCTGCGGATCGCCACGGACTTGGGCAATGCGCGCGCGATGAATCTGGTGATCGCCGGTGCGCTGTCCACGCTGACGCCCTTTGAGGTGTCGGTGTGGGAGGAGGCCATCCGCGAGCGTATCCCGGGCAAGATGCTGGAGACCAACCTGCGGGCGTTTGCCGCAGGGCGCGACGCGGTTCGGGGCTGAGCGGAGACGCCGCAATGGACGTGAGACGGGTCATGACGCGCGTGCTGGTGCGGACGCTCGGAACACTCGCGTTCCTCGCGTTGGTGATCGGCGCCTATTATCAGGAGACCGGCGGCGATGTCGAGCGCTTGCCCGCGGCGATAAGACCCGCCGTCCTTGCGGTGCAGGCCCCTCTTGAACGGGTCGCGGGCTGGCTGAAGCGGCGTGCGGAGCCGCTTGCGGCCTACCTGCGCCTGCCCCAGCAGAAGGCCCGCGCCGAGGAGGTCGCGGCCGGTCTGCCGCAGGAGACGGCGGCAAGGCCGCAGCGTCAGGCCGCCGCCAAGCCGCCTGCCGCAGGCGAGGTGTTCGCGCCGGGAGAGTGGGTGACGGGGAAAGGTGTCGTAACCGAGCTGTTGCCCGAGGACCGCACGGGGGAACGGCACCAGCTATTCCGGCTGCGCCTGGCGGACGGCCGGACAGTGAAGGTCGCGCACAATACCAGCCGCTCCCGCCCGCTCCGCTCACTGAAAGTCGGCGATACGGTCGAGTACCGCGGCCGTTACGAGCGCGGCGGCATCCTTCATTTCACGCACCGCGCGTCGGGGGGCGGATCGTCAGGCGGCTGGCTTCGGCATCAGGGTGTGCGCTATGATTAGTCGACCAGCCGCCGGGTGTCCTTGACGCGGCGGGCCTTGCCCTCGAAACGCTCGAGGGTGTTGGGGCTCACCAGGTTGATGTGCATGTGCAGGCCGGTGACGCTGAAGATCGCGCTGCCGATCGCGTCGCGCACGGACTGCAGTTCGCGCATGCTGTCCGAAAACAGCCCGGGCTGCATCTCGATATGGACGGTCACCTCGTCGAGGGCCTTCGGACGGCTCACCTCGATCATATAATGGGGCGCGACCGCCTCGACACGCATCAGGGCGGTCTCGATCTGCGACGGGAAGACGTTGACGCCACGGATGATCAGCATGTCGTCGGTGCGCCCGAGGATGCGGCTCATGCGCCGGGTGGTGCGCCCGCACGGGCAGTCGCCGTCGGCGTAGATGATGCCGATGTCGCGGGTGCGGTAGCGGATGACCGGGAAGGCCTCGCGGCAGAGCGCGGTCACCACCAGCTCGCCCTTCTCGCCGTCCGGCAGGGGCTCGAGCGTCTCGGGGTCGATCGTCTCGAACAGGAAGTGGTCCTCCTGGATGTGCATGCCATTGCGGAAGGCGCACTCGCCGCTCACGCCGGGGCCCTGGACTTCGGCCAGGCCGTAGTTATTCCAGCACCGGATGCCCAGGCCTCTCTCGATGCGCTCGCGCATATCCTCTGTCCACGGCTCGCCGCCGAAGTGGGCGTGCTCCAGCGCGAGCGAGTCGCGCGGCACATCCCCGTTCAGGATGGTGTCCATCAGCTTGAGGGCATACGACGGCGTGCAGATCAGGATCTCGGGGCGCATGTCCTGCATGCTCATGAGCTGCCGCTCGGAATTGCCGCTTGAGAGCGGGATGATGGCGGCGCCGACACGCTCGATGCCATAGTGGAGGCCGAACCCGCCGGTGAAGAGGCCGAACCCGAAGGCGATCTGCACCGTGTGCTCGGGACGCAGGCCGCCTGCCACCAGAAACCGTGCGCACAGGTCGCTCCAATGGTCGACGTCGCGGCGCGTGTAGGCCACCCAGGTCGGCTTGCCGGTCGTGCCGCTGGTGCCCTGATAGCGCGCGACGGCGTCGCGCGGCACCGCCAGGAAGCCGAGCGGGTAGTGGGCGCGCAGGTCGGCCTTGGTGGTGAGCGGCAGGCGCCGCACGTCCTCCACACTGCGGATCTGGTCTGGCGAGATGCCGAGGCGCGCGAAGTGCTCGCGGTAGAACGGGACGGAGGCGCAACGGGATACGGCCTCGCGCAGGCGGCTGGCCTGGAGGGCGCGGAGCTGGGGGCGCGGCAGGCACTCCGCCTCGGGCTGCCAGATCCGGTTCTCGACGATCGGTTGTGTGTTCATCGTTCGGTCACCGCGCCTCCGAGAAGAGTGAGACCGCGTCGAGGACGTTACGGCCGGCGGACTTGAGCGCCGCGATCGCCCGGTCAGGCTCGTCGAAACGGAAGACCAGCACCGCCTCGCGGCCGTGCCGGAAGGTGAAGGCGTACATGTACTCGATGTTGACGCCGGCCTGCCCGATGACGTCGAGGATCTCGGCCATGCCGCCGGGGCGGTCGGCCACAGTCGCCGCGACCACCTCGCGCACGTTGACGATGTGGCCGGCTGCCTCAAGCGCGTCTTTGGCCCGCTGCCAATCCTCCACGATCAGCCGGACAATGCCGAACTGCTGCGTGTCCGCGAGCGAGAGCGTGACGATGTTGATACCCTTTTCTGACAGCGTCCGGCAGATGGCGTTGAGGTGGCCGGGCTTGTTCTCGAGAAAGAGTGAGATCTGGTTGATTTTCATGGCTGAGTCCTCGGTTAGCTTTTCTGGCGCAGGTCGGTGACGCGCCGCAGTTTGCCCTCGCTGCGCGGCAGCGTGTGGGGCTCGACCAGCGTGATCTTGGCGCTGATGTTGATGATCCGCTGCACGGCGTGTGCGACGCGCGCGCGCAGCGCCTCCAGGGACTTGATGTCGTCGCTGAGCGTCTCGCGCGTCACCTCGACCTTGATCTCGAGCGTGTCGAGGCCGCCCACCTTGTCCACGATGATGACGTAATGTGGCAGGACGGCCTCGACGGAGAGCAGGCCGGCCTCGATCTGCGACGGGAAGACGTTGACGCCGCGGATGATCAGCATGTCGTCGGTGCGGGCGCTGATGCGCTCGATCGCGCGGATCGTGCGGCCGCACGGGCAGGGCTCGGCGGAGATGCGGGAGATGTCGCGCGTGCGGTAACGCAGCATCGGCGTGCCCGTGCGGGTGAGCGTGGTGAAGACCAGCTCGCCGGGCTCGCCGTCGGGGAGGGGCTCAAGCGTCTCGGGATCGACAATCTCAGGGTAGAAGTGATCCTCGAACACGTGCAGCCCATGACGGTGGGCGCAGTCGTTGGCCACGCCGGGACCGCAGATCTCGGTCAGGCCGTAGATGTCGTGCGCTGCGATGCCGGTGAGGCTCTCGATCTTGGCGCGCATCTCCTCGGTCCAGGGTTCGGCGCCGAACACGCCGTGCTTGAGCCGCATGTCGCGCTTGAAGTCGATGCCCTTCTTCATGCCCTCGTCAATCAGGTGCAGGAAGTAGCTGGGCGTGCAGGCGATCACGGTGACGCCCATGTCCTTCATCAGCATCAGTTGGCGGTCGGTGTTGCCGCCCGAGATCGGCAGGACCGCGCAGCCGAGGCCCTCGCCTCCGTAGTGCAGCCCGAGCCCGCCCGTGAAGAGCCCGTAGCCGTAGGCGACCTGCATCACGTCCGAGCTGCGCACGCCGCACATGGCCAGGGCGCGCATACAGCCGTTCTGCCAGACAAGGATGTCGTTCTGCGTGTTGCCGATCACGATCGGCTTGCCGGTGGTGCCGCTGGAACAGTGGAACCGCACGATGTCGTTCATCGGGCTGGCGAAAAGGCCGAAGGGGTACTCGTCACGCAGGTCGGTCTTAAGCATGAAGGGCAGCAGGGAGATGTCCTTCAGGGTCTTGATGTGCTCCGGCCTGACGCCCCGCTCCTCCATGCGGCGCCGGGTGAGAGGCACATGGTCATACACGCGCCGGACGAGGCCCTGCAAACGGTGGAGCTGGAGCGCGCGGAGCTGCTCGGCGGGCATGTAATCGGGCGCGCTGACCGGATGGACCGGGGTGTCCAGATCGTGCGCGTATTCGGTTAGGGCCATGGTCTGTCTCCTCTTATGAAACGGTCTTGCGACGGATGCTCGTCACCACAATTCTTGAAGAATAGCACGTCCAAGCGTGGCGGTGAACGGAAAAACGGAGGGGTGTGACTAATTCTCCTCAGCGGGTTCTGGCTGTCTGGGTCAGCGCGCGAGTCGGTCGAGGTGCGCGCCGGCGCGCAGGCGCAGCGCCGTGAGGCGGGCAGGGTCGGGCAGGATGCGGGTCGAGTAGCGCCCGCCTGCGTTCGGGATCGCGACGAGCGCGGCGAAGTCGGCGAGCAGCGCACGGGCGGTGGCGTCGTCGGGCCGCTCGCGCAGCAGCCGCAGGTACTCGTAGTCCTCGACGCCGTCGCGCGCGGCCTCAAGACGCACCGTCGTCACGGGGCCTTCGAAACCGGCGGGACGTCCGGGGTAGAGCAGATAGCCGTCGCCGTTCGGATAGCGCACAGAGTAGGACTCGCCGGGCGTGCTGCTCTGGTGGATAAAGCGGTGCCAGCCATACTGCCAGGGGTCATAGGTGAGCCAGCTCACGCCCCAGAACTCGTAGGCGTCGGCGTCATACGTGAAACAGTAATGAGGCAGCAGCCGCTCCACGGCGCAGAACGGCGTGTCGGTGCACATCTGGCCGTCGGTGGTGAACCAGATCCGCTCGCCGGCCGCACGCCGCGCGCGCATCTCCTCGACAGGGAAACAGCCGTAATGGCCCGCGCCCCAGATATCGAGGTGCCCGTTCCATTCGGGCGTGTGCCGCCAGGTGCTGCTGTAGATGCGGATCGACGGGTCGACCGCATGGATCATCTCGCAGCAGGCCTTCATCTGGTCGATGATCGGCTTCTTGGTCAGGAAGGGCTCGTCCGAGAGGTAGAGCACGATCCGGTCGGCCCAGCCCTGGGCCTTGACGTGTTCCCAGTAGAGGCGCAGGCAGTCCTGGTAGGCCGCCACGTAGGCGGGACGCAGCTTGGTGCGGTCGGCGTTCGGGTAGGGATAGTCGCCCTCGAACGGCCTTTCGCCCAGGACGTCCTTGGGCGGGTGCTCCCAGCCGAACAGGTAGAACGCATGCGGCGTGTAGGAGACTGGGAACTTCAGCTCGTCGAAATATCGCCGTGCGGCCGCGTCATACGCGGTGAAGTCGCAGGTCACGCGGCCCTGCGCGTCGCGCGTGAACTGCAGGTTGACGCCGACTTCGTCCGGGCAGACCTTCTTGCGCGCCATGAAGCGCATCAGCCGGTCGCGCGTGGCCTCCGCCGTGTCGCCTTCCGCAAGCCACTGCGCGTTGAGGCGCAGGTCGTAGATCGCGGCGCAGGAGGGCCGCTCCGGCAACGTGAACGCCCAGACCGTGACCGTGTAGGGGATCGCTTCCAGGGTACGGCCGCCGGACACCAGCCGGACCGTGCCGCGATAGCGTCCGGGGCGCGTGTCGGCGCCGGTCGCGAAGGTCAGCCAGAGCGCCTGGGTGCGGTTCGCGGCAAGCGCGCCGGTGTCGGTCGGCCGGATCGGGTCGGGCCACCAGCCGGACCAGCCGTCGCTCGACCCGTCGCGCGTGGGATACTTCAGTTCCCACTGGGGCGTCTTCAGGTTGTAGTAGGCGGTGGGATGGTCGATCGGCACGTAGCCGACCCAGCCGACCTCCGGGGGCGCCAGGGCGCGGCCGCCCTTGCGGCCGTCCAGGGTGGGCGCGTCGACCTCGACACGCACCTCGGGGTGGTCCCTCCCGGCGCGCACGGCGAGCTGCAGCGGCTCCTCCTCGCGGCGGGCCATCGACACGGAGAGCGGGGCCGCGCGGGCCGGGGGGCGCGTCTCACGGAAGATCTTCACAAGGGGGTCGGCCTGCCAGACGGCAAGCGTGTCTGGCGCGAGGTCCGGGGCCTGGGGCTCGCCAGCGGCCGCCTGCACGCAGACGGCCGCAAAGGCGCCGTCATGCTTCAGCGTGCCGGTGTCATTCATCGTCAGGTGCAGGGCGAGCTGCGCGGCGTCCGGCGGAACCGAGACCGTGCTGAAGACCGGGGTCCAGCCCATGGTGCCGCTCACCGCCGGGCCCGCGCTGAGGAAGCCGCCAGAAACGACCGCGCCCTGAGCGTCGCGCAGGTGGGCGTGGAGGTTGGCCGAGCCGGTCAGCCCCTCGCTGGCCAGCCACGCGCCGAACAGGTAGCTGTGGCCCGGCCTGACCGGCACAGACTGATACCAGCCGCGCCAGCTCTCGCGGGTGCCGGGCGCGACGGTGAGGCGCGCGTGGCGCGCGCCGAAGCCGCCGGGGGCGGCGAGGCTGAAGGTCACGCCCGGTTCGGCGGCGCTGCGCGACCAGGCCTCAGGCGCCGTCTCCGGGCCCTCCGCGAAGTCGGGATTGCGCACCCGGTTGACCGGCGAGCGGAGCAGCCGGGCGAAGGCGGCGGCATCGCTCTCACGGCCGTGCTCGGCGAGGATCTGGTCTGAGGGGATGTCGCTGCCGAGCGCCGAGGCGGCCGGATTAGTGACAGCGGTTCGCGGGGCCGCAGACTCGCCGACATACAGGTAGTAGGTCAGGACCGTGCGGGGCGGCAACTGGCACGTGAAGAGCAGGCGGTCGGCCAGGCGGCAGATCTCCACCGGCCTGCCCTCCAGCGTCAGGGACAGGCGCGGCGTGTCGAGACCGCGCAGGGCCGCATGCAGGTCGAGGGTCGCGAGGGCCTCGCCGGTGGGCTCGTCGTGCAGGTTGGAAACCCGGACCGGCAGACGGTACGACCAGGCGGACGCGCCCGCCCGCCGATGCGGCCGGAAGGGCGCCGTCAGACGCCCGAGCCCGTGCGGCCGGCATTCCGGCTCCTGTGGCCAGGGCGCCTCCTGGCCACGCTCCGTGAGCACGAGATGCTCCGTCGCGCCGCCCCGGGCGGTCACGAGCGGGGCGGGGCGGTCGGTCTCAAACCGGAAGTCGTCGTACCAGGCCGTGCCTGTGCCGTACAGCACCGAGCCGGTCTGCAGCCGCGTGGCGCCCTCCGGTACGGTGAAGCGGAGCGTCAGCTCGCTCCAGTCGAACGTGCCCTCTCCGGCGCGCGCGACCTGGTTGACCCGCTGCGGGTTCTGCTCGTCGCCGACATGGACATACCAGCCCGCGCTGCCCTGCACGCCTTGGCCGCGCACACGCACACGGACCGTGCAGGCCGCTCCGGGCACGACCTTCAGGCCGTCCGAGGCGTACCCGAACCAGGTGGGCGGCGCGCCGGGGTCGGCCTCGGCCGTGAGGCAACGTGCGCCAGAGGCCGGCCGCAAGGTGGACCAGGAGACGCGATGCGCGGCGTCGGTCAGCTTGGGCTGCCAGACAGCCGGCACGCCGCCCGCGCCGCGCTCGAAGCCGCCGTTGGGGTCGCCCGGCACACGCTTCTCGAAAAAGTCGGCCAGGCCCCAGGCGCGGGGGTTGTCGTAGTAGACGGTGTAGGTGACCGAGGTGCGCGGCGGGCAGACCGCAGGCAGCACGAGCGTGGCGGCGGCGGGGACCGCGCCTGTGGCGAGGAGGGCCTCCTGCTCAGGCGTCCGGACGGCAAAGAGGAGCTGCCGGCCTGAGGGGTCGGTGACGCGGACCGCCTCGACGCGCTCCCCGGCAAGCGGGGCCTGGCCGGGGAGCGCGCCAACGGCGAGCGCGACCGGCTCACCCTCGAGCGGGGTGTCGGACGGGTTGGTGATCGTCACCGGGAAGCGCGCGCGCCAAGGCTCGCCGCGCCCGAGCCAGAGATCCTGCTGGAACGGGGCTGCGGCCGCCTGGCAGGCGGCCAGGACGGCGTACAGGGCGACAGTCCTCATGGGAAAACCTCCTCTTGATATCGCCAGACTTTACCGGCGTGGCGCACGCGCTGTCGAGGCAGAAGCGAAAGTTTCGATTTACTGCGGTTTGGCCTTGCTTCCGAACCGGGTGATCAGCTAAAGTAACACACGTTTTCCGCTCGGGTGGTGGAATGGCAGACACGTATGTTTGAGGGGCATATGTCGCAAGACGTGGGGGTTCGAGTCCCCCCCCGAGCACCATAGAGAAGGCCGCGCAACAGGTTGGAAATCAACACGTTGCGCGGTTTTTGCTTTTCAGGAGGGCCTCTGTGGCGCGCCGCCGGAGGCCGCTCCTTGCGGGAGGGGCCACACACGCAGGGTTACGGGAGGGGCTCGAGGCGCACCGCCTGGCCGCCGTTGGCGGCGAGGTCGGCGGTCAGGGTGTCGGCCCGGGTGACGACCCGCGTCTCGCAGGCGACGCGCGTGCGGTCGCTGCCGTCCGGCGCGCCGTCGCTGGCGAGGTGCGCCGTATAGCGTGTGCCGGGGGCGAGGAAGGTGAGGGGGATCGTGAGGGTGCGGCGTTCGAGCGCGTTGATGGTGCCGACGAACCACTGGTCTCCGCTGCGGCGCGCGACGGTGGCGTAGGCGCCGATCCGGGCGTTGAGCACGCGCGTGTCGTCCCACACGGTCGGGATCCGGCGCCAGAAGTCCAGCTCGGGCTCGCCCTTGTACAGGCCCGGGCTATCGTACCAGAAGAGGAACTGCCACGGGCTGAAGGTGACGGCGGCCAGCGCGAGCTGGTGGGCGCGCGTGTTCTTGACCCGGCCGTTATACCAGCAGGGGGTGTAGTCGCCGGGCCCGCACAGGTAGCGCGTGAAGGGCAGGGCGCAGTTGTGCGGCGCCTCGGGCATCTCCTCGTTGCCGGCGATCCCCTCGACGGTCATGACATGGGGCCAGGTGCGCTGGTTACCGGTCAGGCGGTACTCGTCGTGGATGTCGAGCATCAGCCCGGCCTCACCGGCCTTGCGGATGGCGTCGTGCAGCCAGACCGTCCACTTCTGGCTGCCGACGTTCACGAAGCCGTACTTGAGGCCCGCGACACCCCAGGCCTTGTAGAGCGGGAGCAGCTCGTCGAGGCGGCGCTCCAGCTCGCGCCGGTTGACGTACAGCAGCACGCCCACGCCGTTCTCCTTGGCGTAGCGGATGACCTCCGGCAGGTCGAGCGGGCCTTTGGAGCGCTTCGGGTCGAGGGTCACGGTGCGGGCGTCCGAGGCGTCGTCATACTCGTGGCCGTACCAGCCGGCGTCGAACTCGACATACTGCAGGTTCATGACCTTGCAGAAGTCGACGCACGCCTTGCCGCCGACGGTCGTCAGCGAGGTCTCGCGGATCACCTTGCCGGGCCTGATCCACGAGGTGTCGGCGAGCTTCGAGGGCTCGTTCAGGTTGAGGAGGAGGTCGTTCTGCTCCAGCAGGCGCGCGGCGCTCTCCGCCACCATCACATAGCGCCACGGCGTCGCGCCGGGCAGCGCCAGCGTGGCGGGGCCGTCGAGGCGTGCGACAAGCGCGTGCTCCGCCCCGGCCAGCGGCTCGAACTTCATGCGCGCGAAGGTGAAAAGCCCGGCCTCGCCGAGTGCGAAGACCGGCCCGCCGTCGGCCTCCAGCGTGAGCGGGCGCTCGGCGCCCGGCTTGAGGGTGCTGAGCCGTTCAGGCTGATACTTGCCCTGGGCGTGGTAGACCGGCCAGGCGCGGTGGTCGGCGCCGAAACGGAACTCGGTGTTCTCCCTCACGATCTCCACGCTCGTGGCCGCCTGCTGCGGAAAGACGTAGCGGAAGGCGAACCCGGCATCGTAGACGCGGCACTCGAGGGCCAGCTTCAGGCCCGTCGGCCTGTCTTCGAAGGTGAGCGTCGCGGTCTGATACGCGTCCACGACCTGCGCGCGCTCGCCGAACGGGTTATTCCAGGTGCGGCTGACGGCTTCGCTCTTCCCCGCGACCGCGTTGACGCACGCCTTGCCGAGCGGGACCTGTTCCCGGGTGGTGAGGCCGAGGAGGGAGCGCGGCATGGCCTGGGCGTCGCCCTTGTAGGTGAGGGCGTAGGAGAGCTGCCCGTCATCGGAGACCGAGACGACGACGTGACACGCGCCGTCCGGCGAGCGGAGCGTCTGCATGACGCCGGCCGAGGCGGTGGCGGCGAGGGCCGCCGTGAGGAGGAGGGTGGGGGCAACGGTCTTCATGGTTGTCATTCCTTACTGGCTATCCTGCGGCACGGGAGCGAACCCCAGCAGGGCCGGCCGCTCATAGGGCACGTCCACCTCGATGCGGCCGCCCGCGCCGAGCGCCTTTCCGGTGCGGAGGTCATACAGGGGACGCGCGTCAGTATAGACCAGGGTGACCCGGCGCGTCGCGCCTTTTCGTGAGGCCTCGGCGCTTTGGGTGACATCCTCGCCGGTCTGTCCGGCGGGGGCCTGCTCAAGGGCGATGAGATCCTGCGGGCCGCTTCGGAAGCGCGTGACGGTGACGCCGCTGTCGGGCGTCTCGACGCGGACAGGAGGGGGCGGGAGGCGGGCGACAAGCTGCTGCACCGTATCGGGGGCGGCGGGGAAGGGCGGCCGGTCGCGGGGCGTCCCGTTCTCGCGGAAGACCCCGGGCTCGCCGGTGTAGAGCAGGCGGTTGCCGGGAACGGCCGCAAAGGCGCGCAGCGCCTCCACCTCGCGGTCGGCGAGGGCGTACGAGTCCGGGAGCACGCAGGCCGTGAACCCGCGTGCGGCCAGCGCGCCTTCCGCAACCTCGTCGTAGGAGACGAACTGCGGCGTCCAGCCCGCCTCGCGCAGCCGCCGCAACAGCTCGGTGCGCAGCGCCGCGTGGCGGTTGTGCGTGGCCTCGTAGCTGGAGAAGCGGCGGTGCCAGGTGTTGCCGTCCTCAAACGACTCGAAGAGCCAGGCCAGTTGGATCGAGGCCTGCGAGTAGTGGATGGCGATCGGGTCCGAGAGCCGTTCGGCGCGCCGCAGCAGGCGCGCGAGCGGAGCCTGCATCTCGCGCAGGGGCTGCGCGTAGGCCCGGCCCTTCTCGCTGAGGCGCAGGGCGTCGCCTTCGCCGGTCAGCAGATCCTCGCTCCACCAGAGGATGGCGCCGCAGTCGCCGGCCAGCAGCAGGTGCCACAGCCTGCGCGACAGCGCCACCGGGTCGCGCTCGCCGTAGGTGGCGAGGAGCGGCTTGCCGCGCATGAACGAGCCGAAGATCGCGCGGGCCGCCGTAATGTCGTACGGCTCGGCCCAGTCCAGCGCGCGCGACAGCTTCCAGAGGTCGTAGCCGCCCCAGGCGCTCGGCATCTGGGTGCCCTCGATGCCCACGGGCGTGGCGGGGTCGGCCGCGCGGGCGGCCGCGCGCAGGTCGGCGAGCGTCTCCGCGAGGCAGTCGTCCATGAACGTCCGGAAGTCGCACCAGGGCGCGAGCTGCCAGCGGCCGGGCTCGGCGCGCACGGCCTCCGGCGCGTAGCGCGTGGCGCGCACGGCGCGCCAGTCGGGCTGCTGGCCCTGCGCGTCGAGCCGCCCGGCCAGGCGCGCCTTGATCTCGTCGGTCGAGAAGGGCGTGACCTCCTCCCAGCCGCCGTACCGTGTCCGCCAGTCCCGGTTGAGGGCGTCCAGGGAGCCGTAGCGCGCCTGGAGCCACCGGCGGAACGCCGCGAGGCTGGCGGGCGCGAAATCGTAATCGAACGGGTTGGCCGAGAGCGTGACCGACAGCTCGTCGCGCAGGTCGTAAAGCACCGGCGCGTGCGGCGCGTGGCGGCGCGCGGTGTCGCGCACCGAGGCGCGCACGGTGTCGCGCCAGGCGGGGTCGGCCAGGCAATAGTCGCGGACAAACGCGGCGTGGCCGCGGTGCTTGGACCAGCCGGTGACGAAGGCGTCCCAGTCGGTGACCGAGGAGCGGAACTTGAGGCAGAGGCCTGTGCCGACGAGGTTCTCGACGTAGTAGTCGAAGCCGGCGTCGAGCCAGGGCTTGGGGTCGCCGCCGGGCCAGGTCATGAGCGTGGTGACGCCCAGCTCGCGGCAGGCCGCGGCCAGGGCGGGGGCGTGCGCGCGGTTGCGCTCGACGCGGTCGCCGCACCAGAGGATCACCCGGTAACGGTCGCCCCAGGGGCGCACGGGCGGCGTCTCGGCCGCCCGCGCGGCGCACGCCGCAAGACCGATCAGGACGAGGAGGCGGCGCATGGCGTGGGTTCCTTTCGGTGGGGCGGCCCGGAGGCGCGCGAGTAGAGTCTAGAACAGCTCCTGCTGCTGAAACGGGGCGGACGGCGGCCTCGTGCGGGACGGGCTCTTGGGCTTCGGCGCGGGCTGGGGCGCGTCGGGCTGGGGCGCCGGGGCGCCCGCGAGCAGCGCGAGCAGGCCGGCCTCGTCGAGGACTTCGGTGCCCAGGCTGCGGGCCTTGCTCAGCTTGGTCGCGCCCACGTTGTCGCCCGCGACAAGGTAACGCGTGCTGCGGCTCACGGACTCCTGGACCGTGCCTCCGGCGGCCCGGATACGCGCCTCAAAGTCGCCGCGCGGCTGCGAGAGCGTGCCTGTCAGGACAAAGGTCCGGCCTGCGAGCGGGCCGCCGGTGGCCGCCTTGGGCGACGACTGCGGGTCGATCCCGAGGCTGAGCAGGCGCGCCAGATAGGCCTTGCCGTATTCGGAGGCGAAGAACCCGAGGACCGCCCTGGCCGCCTCGGCCTTGATCACGCACAGGTACTGGGGCGGCAGGTTGGTTCCCGGGGTGCGCGTCGCGACGCCCGCGGCCGCGAGGTCTTCGCCCAGCACGCCGATCTCGCCGCACAGGCGGTTGAAGCGCGCCTGACGCTCCTCGCGCTCGGCCTCGTCCTTCGGGCGGTTGAGCGTCGAGCGCGGATTGACCGACGCGGCCAGGTCGTACAGCTCGTTCAGCCGCAGCACAGAGGCGAGCAGGGGGGAGCCCGCAAGCTCCGAGAAGCGCGCGTGGGCCGCCGCGATCTGCTCGGCCACGGTGACGCCGACGTTCGGTATGCCGGTGGCGAAGAGCCAGCGGTCGAGCGGCCGCGTGCGCGCCTCCGCGAGGGCGTCGAGCGCGGTCTGCGCGTTGCGGCCGAACTTGCGCGTGACGCCGCTGGCGGCGTCGCCGAGCCGGAGTTCCTCCAGTTGCGGCAGGGTCAGCGTGAACAGGTCGAGCGGGTCCCGCACCCACTGCTGCGCCACGAGCGTCTCGGCGACCTTGCCGCCGATGGCGCGGATGTCGAGCGCGTCGCGCGAGGCGAAGTGCTCCAGGCGGCCGACGCGCTGCGCCGGACAGGCGGGGTTGGTGCAGCGGTGGGCGACCTCGTCGCCGAGGC
>JAKJGY010000248.1 GCA_022704145.1 Verrucomicrobiota bacterium | reverse complement strand
CCGGGGGCGGCAGGCTCGTAGCGCCTGCCGTACTGGCGGGGACCGGTGGGCGGCAGGCTCGTAGCGCCTGCCGTCCTGAGCGGGGACCGGTGGGCACGGGCAAGGATGCCCGTGCGACGGGGTACCGGACCGGGATACGGACGGGGCGCCCGCAGGGATGTCGCATGGGCATCCTTGCCCATGCCGAGGCCTGCGGGCGGAGCCCGCGTTAGGCGGTGCCTTCGAAGAGCGAGTTCGCGAGCATGCAGGAGGCGAAGGCGTGTCCGGCGTACACGCACGAGTAGACCTTGTGCTTGCGGCCCCGCATGTGCTTGAACGCCTCCAGCCATTGCCCGAACAGCTCGATCTCCAGCTCGCCGGTCGTCGGCTCCGAGGCCGTGATGCGGAGATCCTGCGGGCTGTAGCGGATACCGGTGCCGAGGGCTTTCGAGACCGCCTCCTTGGCGCACCAGAAGCGCAGGGTGGCGTTCGGCGCGTCGCCGGTGCGGGCGGCCAGGTCGATCTCTTCAAGGGTGAAGACGCCGCGCGTGAAGTCCTCGCTGAGGTCGCGTCCGACGGCCTCGATGTCGATGCCGATGCGCGCGTTGGCGGCGACGGCCGCGACGATCAGCTTGGAGGTGTGCGCGATCGACAGGTCGATATGGCCGGCCATATGGTCGCGCCAGGGGCCGAGCGGGTGGGGCTTGCCCGAGTCGTCGGCCCAGATCTTGATGTCGGCGGCGGTCCAGCGGCCCTGCTGGTATTTCTGCAGGTAGCGGCGGACGGCCTCCTTGGCGGTCGCGCGGCCGAAAAGCCACTCCACACGGCGGCTGGTCGCCCCCTGCATCTCAAGCCACTCCTCGCGCTCGCTGGGCGAGAGCAGCACATAGGCGAGGGTCTTGAGCCAGATCTCCTGATTGCTCTCGAAGAGGCCGAAGGGGACGTCGGTGGCCACTGCGGCGGCGACCGGCGAGGTGGGGTTGCCGAGCAGCGAGAGGGGCAGCTCGCGCGTCAGGAAGGTTTCCGAGGGCCGCAGGATGTACTGGTGGTACTCGGGCGGGACGCGTTCGCACAGCTCCTCCCAGCCCTTGAACTGGATCAGCAGGTTGCCGTTGCCGTCCGAGACCTGGATGTCGGCGACGTGCGAGCGGGGGGTGACGGAGGTGAGCCGCAGATAGCCGCGCAGGCGCGCGCCCTCGGTGAAGCTGGCGGCGTAGAAGGTGATGCGCCGCGCGCGGAAGGGGATGGAGACGGCGCCGGCGAACTTCTCGTGCGAACGCCAGAGCGAGAAGCTCGAGACGATGCCGTCGAGCAGCCGCGGCCAGATGGAGAAGAGGGGGATGCGGGTATAGCGCACGGCGTCGTCGCGTCCGGGGACCTCGATCTCGAAGTCCACGCCCTCCTCGCTCCAGAGGTCGACATGCCGCACGACGCGCAGGCCGCCGCCGTGGAACAGCCGCGCCGGGTAGATCTCATGGCCGAACCAGTTGACGGGACGGGGACGCGCGAGCGGGGGGGGCTTGATGGGCTGATGGACCGTACCGGCCGCGGAGAGCAGCACGGTGGCCTCGATGATGGGCCAGGTGTAGGCGCTGTTCGGGGAGTCGTCGCGGAGCTGGACCTTGACCGCCGCGTAGTGCGAGTCCTGCCAGGCGATACGCTCGGCGCGGATGATCACGCGCACGGCGCCGCGCTCGAAGCCGACCCAGCGCTGGGCGCGCAGGTTGTCGACCTGCGCGACGCGCCGCCGGGGGACGAGCTTGCGCGCCGCCTCGCACATCATCTCGAGCCCGGAGATCAGCGAGAGGATCGGCAGGCCCCTGAGCGTGGGGTCCGCGAAGGAGAGCTGGGAGGTGCCGAGCGCGTAGTCGTGCAGGAAGGGATAGTCCTCGAGGGTCACGACCTTGGCGATCTCAAGGAGCACGCCCGGCTGCTCGTCGAGGATCTCGGCGCTGGCGAGCATCGGGAAGTCGGCGCCGAAGTCGAGATGGCGCTTGTCGCTGATGACCGGCAAGGCGCTGCGGACCTGTTCGGCCGGCGTGCGTGCGGCCATCGCGAAGTCGGCGGCGGGCGCGAACGGTTTGACGGCCGGGATCTGGGTCGACAGGCGGAGGGTGTGCTCGGGGCGTGAGGCGACCGTCAGGGGGCGGTCGAGGTCGAGCGGGCGCCTGCGCCTGGTGCGGTGGAGGCCGGTGAGGTCGAGCGGCACGCCCTGGGCCGCGAGCAGGCCCAGCGCGTGGTGGAGCTGGACGAGGCCCGAACGGTGGATGCGGTCCAGCGCGACGGCCTGATGGGGCACGGTCTTCAGGGTCTCGCCGATGGCGCTGGCCATATTGCCGCGGGCGCCGAGTTCGATGAAGAGGCGGAAGCCGTCGGCGTACATGCGGCGGATGGTGTCGTCGAACAGGATCGGCTCGGTCCACTGGTCTGCGGTCAGGGCGAGGATGCTCCGCGGCTGGGAGGGCAGGCGGTCGGCGGTGGCGCAGGAGTATACGGGAATGGACGGGCTGCGCCGCACCCAATGGGCGAGGAACTGGCTGATGGAGGGCACGACCTTCGAGCACCAGGGGGTGTTGAAGGGGCGGTCCATCGGCACTTCCACGGTCTTGGTGCCGTCCTGCTGCAGGGCTTCGACGACGTCGCGGTAGATCTCAGGGGAGAGCGCGAGGGTCTGCTGGCGCGGGCTGTGGAAGGCGGGCAGCGCGAAGCGTCCAGGGTAGCGGGCGGCGAGCTGGTCGAGGCGCTCGCGCGAGGCGTCGATGACGGTGAGCATGACGCAGGCCGGGAGGTCGGCGCGCTCGGCGAGGCGCTTCAGCATCTGGTAACCCTCGCGCATGAACTGGATCCGCTTGGCGCGGGAGAGGCTGCCGAAGACGCCGGCGACCTCCAGCGCGGCGAAGTCGCCGCCGCTGAAGCCGGCGAGGCCGTGCGGGACAACGCCCAGGCCCTCGACCAGGCGGAACAGCGCCGTGTTCGCGGCGTGCGCGGCGAGCAGCGACTCGGAAAAGGCGTGCGCCGGGAACGCGCGCGGGTCGGCGCGGCAGGCGGAGGAGGGGGAGAAGATGAAGTCGGACGGCGCGACGCCCATGGCCGGGCAGGGCAGAAGGGCGTCCTCAAGCTCGTCGAACGCGCTGCGGCACTCCTCGAAAACGAGGCAGAGGTCGCGCAGCAGGTCGGGATAAAAGGAGGGCGCCCCGGGAAACAGGAAGGCGACCCGGCCGCGCGGCGCGAGGCGGTCGCGGAAGAAATAGGTGCCGCCCTTATCGCGGATACGGCCGGCGCCATCCGCCAGCTTGCGGTGGGCGAGCGAAAGACGCTCGCGCAGCTCAGCCGTTGACGTGGCGACGACCGCCAGCGTCGAGGGCTGGCGGCGGGCGGTGCTGGCGCAGGTGTAGGCCACATCCTGGAGGGGCACGTCCACGGCATGCTCCAGGAAACGCAGGAGGCGCCGGACCTCGCCGACCAGCGCGGCGTCATCGGGCGCGCCGATCAGGCAGAGCTCGCTGTCGAACGGGTCGAACAGATGGGAGGGGCTGCTCATGTCGGTTCCGGATACTCCTCAAGGATGGCGGCGGCGCAGGTGCCGGTGAAGTCCATGGCGGAGACGCAGGCGCGGCGTGGCGCGGCCTTGCCCCGGCCGATCCAGGGGCGCGCGTCGCTCAGCAGGTAGATGCCCGAGTGAGAGGTGGCGAGCTTCGCCAGCGGCTTCTCGATCGGGACGCTCGGCGGGAGCACGCGGTGGCGCAGCGCGAGCGCGGCCTTCAGGAGGCCTGCCGCGCCGGCGGCCCAGAGGGTGTGTCCGAGGTTGCCCTTGACGGAGCCGACGCCGGCCAGCGGGAGGTCGTGCCCACGTCCGCCGAAGACCTCGTGAAGGACGCCGGCCTCGATCTGATCGGCGTGGGGGACGCCGGAACCGTGCGCCTCGACGTACGTGACGGTGTCGGGGGCGGCGTCCGCCGCATGCAGGGCGCGCGTCAGGGCGCGCGTCATCCGTTCCGGCGACGGGATACGCTGGCGGTGGTCGAGGGCGGCTGCGGCGATGCCGGTGCTGCGCACGATGGCGTAGATCCGGTCCTGCTGGCGCAGGGCGTCCTTGAGCCGCTTGAGGACAAAGAGGGCGCCGCCCTCGCCCGGCAGGGTGCCGTCCGCATCGCGGCCGAAAGGCTGGAGCGCTTGCGCGCGCGAGAAGGTCATGGCGCCGGAGAGCCCTTGCAGCAAAGCCGGGCTGAGGGGCGGCTGGATGGCGCCTGCCAGGGCGATGTCCGAGCGGCGCGCGAGCAGGTCGTCCATGGCGCACTGGATGGCCTGGTGTGCGGAGACGCCGCCCGCGTCAAGCACCAGGGCGGGGCCGGCGAAGCCGAGCAGGTGGGCGGTCCAGGAGGCCAGCGTGAAGCCGATGGCCGACATGAAGGCGTAGGGGTTGGGTTCGGGGAGCGAGCTGGCGAGCTGGGCGCGCGTCTGCTCGATCTGCTCCGGCGAGGCGCCCGGGAAAAAGCCGCGGATGATCTCCAGCGTCTGGTCGAGGAAGACCGTGTGCTGGAGCCAGTTGACGGAGGCGCAGTTGAAGGGCGGCGCGTAGCCGATCCGCAGCGAGACGCGATCCGTAGGCAGGCTGTTGACCGAAGTGCCGCTGTCGCGCAGGGCGTCGATCGCAAGCTGCACGGCGAAAAAGACATCCTGGTTCTCCCCTTCGTCCAGCTTGCGGGGGAAGTACTGGTCGGCCGGGTTACAGGCGTAGAGGTCGCCCAGCAGGCTCGCGTGGGACGGAAGGGAGCGGTCGAACAGGTTTTTGCGCGGGGCGGCGGTTTCGCCCAGAGGCGTGAACAAGGCGCGGCGCAACATGATGTTGCGCCAGAACGCCTCGAGGGTGGGCGATTCCGCGAAGCGGCAGGCGATGCCGGTGATGACGATATCTTCGCGGGATGTTCGGGACAAGGGCATGGCCGTATGCGCGGGCTTAGTCGAGGGTGGCGTAGCAGTGCTCCGGCGACGGGAAAGCTCCGCCCCGCACGTCGTCGGCGTAGGCGCGGAACGCCTCGCCGAGCACGGCGTCCAGCTTGGCGTAGCGTCGGACGAACCTGGGCGGGGGGCCGTCGCTGAGGCCGAGGAGGTCGTTCATGACCAGCACCT
>JAKJGY010000247.1 GCA_022704145.1 Verrucomicrobiota bacterium | reverse complement strand
CGCGCGCTCTGCAGCCGGGCCTTGGGCAGGGCGTCGGAGAGGGACTCCTCCAGAGCCCCGGCCCGCGCCGCCTCGCGCTCCTTCACGGCCGCCGCCACCACGGCGACCTCGCCCTTGGCCGTGGCCGCCTTCTCGACGGCGTCCAGCGCCGACACATACGGCCGCGCCGCCTGCGCCACCGCCGCGCCGCGCTGCCGCTCCAGCTCCGCCACCTTGGCCTTGTACTTGCCCGCCTCGCCCGCGAGTTCCGGCAGCAGGTCCTGCGCGAAGGCGCACCAGGAAAGAAGGCAGACCGTGATCCCCGTGAACAACATCCGCATGCGCACCTCCGTTTGTATACAGGGACTCTACACGCGCGCACGGCGCGCGTCAATCCGTTTCGCAATCGAACGGCTGTAACGAACGGCTGTAATCGTTTGGTGACGGAAGCTGCGATAGATCTCGCGTTATCGGGTACAATACGTCATACCTCTTGCGGTCTGACGTCTGTCACGTGTGGAGCTAATCGCGCTTGCTCCGTAGCCTGACCTCTGCGTGAGGTCAGTTTCCTTTCACCACAGCACGGTCAGTCCGCAGGAAACGTATTCTTCCAGCGCCGAATCGGCCGTCACCAAGGTGTGCCGCTGCCTGATCGCCTGATGCACCAACATCCGGTCGAACGGGTCTTTATGACACTCGCGAGGCAAGCGGTGAAAAGTCGCCGCGTCCTCCGCATCGACCGGCAGCAACTCGAAACCCGAACGCCGTATGACCTCCGGCATGTTATCCGGCGAGACGCCTTCCAACTCGATCTTGCCTAACGCGTATTTCAGCGAAATTTCCCAAAGGGTGACCACGCTGACCCGGATCGCGTTTTCCGGATCGGAGAGTGCGCGACAGGCCGGACGGCTCAACCGTTTCGGGCTGAACACCGCCCACAAAAATACGTGCGTGTCCAACAGACAGTTCATGACCTGAGCATGTCCTCGTCCGACAGCGCGAAATCCCCATGAACACGGTAAGAGGCCTGACCTTTCAGAAGCCCCAGTTTACGCACCGCCGATTGGCAATACTGCCGATACGACACCAGCACCGCGACCTTACGCTTCGACTTTCCAAAACCCACCGCAACCGGACCGCCGGTCTCAATTTCCGACAACACTGCGGAAAAATGGGTTTTAAATTCGCCTACCGCCAGCGTTTTCATACGCCACTCTTCCTTTCGATTTGTCTCTACCTTAACACGCCCGACTTATTTGTCAAGTAGTCAAGTTGAACGTCAAGTTGAACGTTTGTCCAGATGGCGCAACCCCGTTTCACTGACCGCGCATGAGTGCGGCTGGCGGGGACGCCTCGCCCCACTTCGGACGTGGCGGCCTTTCGCGTAGCGAGGGCGAACCGTCCCGGTGAGCCGCCAGCCTACGCTGCGCTCGCACGTAGTGGCAGGCAAGAACAGGCTTTGCATGGGGAAGGAACAGGCGGTGACAGGGCCGCAGAGAACGCAAAGAGCGCAGAGATGAGAAGTGGCCGAGAGCGCTTGGTTTCTGACGCTCCGAGCGTTTCCTCTCCCCCTCCCGTCCTACCTGAACGTCACCTCTATGTCGTCGAAGTCGATCTGGCCGGAGCAATGGCCATCCAAGACCTCAACCTGTATCTCAGCGGTATCCTTGGGAACGGCTTCATCCCTCTGAAGGGTTCTCCATACGTTATTCCGCCCATCCCAATATACAGACGTGTAGGAAACGATTTTCCCGTCTTTACCTTTGAAGGAGATGACAGCCGATGGAACGTTAGGCTTCTTCTTTGATGGGCTAACCGAACAGTTCTCCGTCCGCAGTCTGGCAGAGAGTGATACCACTTTTGCGTTCTCAGGGCAATTCACGCTCTGACGAACAGAGCGGAATCTCTCCGTACCGTCATATATAATATGCTTCATTGGGAAGCGAACAAAGACGTTCTCATTTTCCTTTTCCCATATTACCCCTCCGTTGACAAACCACCCCTCCGGCTTGCCGTCCTCGCCGACCTTCTCGAAATCCCCGTTGACCACGACGTTCTTGCCGCGCGGGGCCTTGCCCTTCTCAGCCCCGCCGCCCGCCTCCGCGCTCGCCGCGCCCGCCGCGCCCGCGAGCAGCGCGGCCTTCTCGGCGGCGACCTGCTGGGCGAGTTCGGGGTTGGAGGCGGCCTTGGCCTGGAGCGCGGCGAGCGCGCGCAGGTACTCGGCGTCCGCCTGCTTCCGGCGTCCGGCGGACTCCTTCGCGACGCGCTTCAGCGCGGCCTGCAGCGCCTTGCGCGCGCTCTGCAGCCGGGCCTTGGGCAGGGCGTCGGAGAGGGACTCCTCCAGAGCCCCGGCCCGCGCCGCCTCGCGCTCCTTCACGGCCGCCGCCACCACGGCGACCTCGCCCCTGGCCGTGGCCGCCTTCTCGATTCCGTCCAGCGCCGACACATACGGCCGCGCGGCCTGCGCCACAGCCGCGCCGCGCAGCCGCTCCAGCTCCGCCACCTTGGCCTTGTACTTGCCCGCCTCGCCCGCGAGTTCCGGCAGCAGGTCCTGCTGCGCGAGGCCGGACCAAGAAAGAAGACAGACCGCGATCCCCGCGTACAACGCCCTCATGCGCACCTCCGTTTGTATACAGGGACTCTACACGCAGACTCCGCCTGCGTCAACGGGTATCCGTGTGGGATTCGAGAATCGGAGTCGGAGGACGTGGCCTCAACGTCAACCCGCCTCTGTGAGGCGCAGGCGGGAGGCAGAGGAGGCGGCCCGTGAACGGGCGCATGTCTAGAGCCCGTACTCGGAGAGGAGGAAGCGCGAGGTGTCGACGGTCGCCAGCATCTGGTCGATGAAGGCCGACTCGTCGGACGGGAGCGCGGCGAGGGACTCGTCCAGGGTGTCCAGCCACACGAGTTCGCGCTCGGGGACGCGGAGCGCGCCGCCCGCGTGCGCCGCGCGCAGGGCGCCGAGAGCCGCTGCGGCGGCCGCGCGGCCGGCGGCGTAGTGGTCGGGCGCCTCGACGATCGCCCGGGCGACGTCCACCGCGACGTCCGGGCGCAGCACCCACGCCTGCGGGTCGGAGGCGGCGTCGCTCTCCACCAGCCAGTCGCGCAGCGTGCAGGCCGCCGCGGGGCCGTGCGCCGAGGCGGTGTTGAAGAGCCGGCAGTCGTAGATGAGCTGCTCGGCGTAGCAGGTGGGCGCCATGGCGGCGAGCAGCTTGACGTTCTGCACCGACTCGTTGCTCCAGGTGTCGCACGTGGCGCCGGCGATGTTGCCGAGCGGGCTCAGGTGCGCGCAGGCCGAGGCCTTGCCCTCCATCGACATGGGGCAGCCCGTGATGGCCTTCAGGTAGATGTTCTCGTAGCCGCAGTCCTTGCCGGGGCCGACGCAGCCGCACTCGTAGCCGACCAGCGTGCGCACCGCGCTCACGGCCCTGACGACGGCGGCGAACACGCGCGGGATGTACTGCTTCTCGGCCAGGACCATCGCGGTGTTGCCGAAGCCGCAGGCGGTGTCGCCCGCGCAGAAGACGCCGTGGCGGTCGGCGATCCTCTTCAGCTCCGTCCACAGGAAGCGCATGTCGCGCACGCCGAGCACGCACAGGGCGAAGAGCACCTGGGGCAGGTCGCACATCGTCAGCGCCTCGTCGCAGACCTCCTTGCCGCCGGTGGACTCGATGCTCAGCAGCTCCGCGCCAGCGGCCGCGGCGCCGTCGAAGGTCTCCATCATGCGGTCGAACAGCTCGCCGCGCCGCATCAGCGGGGGCCGCCGCATCTCGCGCAGGTCGTTGGGCGTCATGCGCAGGACGCCCTTGAGCCCGTGCTGCGCCTCGGCCTCCCGCAAGCCCTCCAGGAGGATCTGCGCCAGCTCGATGGCCCATGCGGGCCGCTCGCACATCGGCGGCAGCGTCTCGAACTCCACCACCAGTCCAGGCGCGCCCAGCTCGGCGGCCCGCAGGGTCGCGCCGCCGATGATCTCCTGGTACTGGCGGCGGATCTCCGGCCAGTTCGCCTCGCTGATCTCCATCGGCGGCAGGGTGAAGTTCAGCTCGGGATAGACCTGCCCGCCGCCGATCACCATGCCGCTGCGGGTGCGCACGGGATTGGGCGCGAGCCCGAAAACAAGATCCGCCGGATGAGGAATGGCAAGCTTCGAGTAAGACCGCATAATCTCTCCCTTCGTATGAACCGGCAAGAGCCGTAAATTTGCACACGCTCGGATCACACGACGCGAGAATAGGCTCAAAGTGCTAATATTTCTAGGGATATTGCGTGTCTTAGGTGCTCCCGATAGGTGCCTCTCTTTTGCCTAGACTTTCACAGACCGCTCGCCTAGCGGTCTGGCGGAGCCGTTTCCGGAAACGCCTGCGCGGGCTGGGGCACGCTTGGTCTGGGCCGCTGCGGCAGGATGCGGATTGTCCGGCCGGGGGCGATCCGCTACACTGTGGCCATGTACAGCGACCTGAGAGAGTTGGCGGGGCGGAGGCGGTTCGGGATGCGGCCGGGCCTGGAGACGATCCGTGCGTTGCTGGACCGTCTGGGCCGGCCTGAGGAGGGGCTGGCGGCGGTGCATGTGGCGGGGACCAACGGCAAGGGCGCGGTGGCGGTGCTGTGCGAGTCGGTGCTGCGTGCGGCGGGGTATCCGGTGGCGTGCTACACCTCGCCGCACCTGGTGCGGCTGAACGAGCGTTTCAGGCTCGGCGGTGAGCCGGTCGGCGACGAGGCGCTGGAGGCTGCGGCGCGCGAGGTGTTGCCGGCCGTGCGGGAGGTCGAGGCGGGCGGCGGCTGCGAGGTGACCTTTTTTGAGTGTCTGACGGCGCTGGCGTTCGTGCTGTTCCGGCGGGCTGGCGTGCGTCTCGCTGTGGTGGAGACGGGGCTGGGGGGGCGGCTGGACGCGACCAACGTGGTGACGCCGCTGGTGTCGGTGATCACGCGTGTCGGGCTGGACCACTGCGACTGGCTGGGGCACACGGTGGAGGCGGTGGCGGGTGAGAAGGCGGGCATCGTCAAGCCTGGCCGGCCGGTGGTCTGCGCGGCGATGCCGGAGGAGGCGCGGGCGGTGGTGGCGGCGGCCGCGGCGCGTTGCGGCGCGCCGTTCGTGGACGCGCCGGAGGCGGTGTCGGTGGCGGTCTCGGGCGCGGGCCTGGA
>JAKJGY010000246.1 GCA_022704145.1 Verrucomicrobiota bacterium | reverse complement strand
ACCTACACCGGCGCGACGGCGGTCAACGCAGGCGCGCTGCGGGTGGACGGGGTGATCACGGGGAGCGTGGTGACCGTCGCGTCGGGCGCGCGGCTCGCGGGATCAGGAACCTTGGGCGGCGCGGTCACGCTGGCCTCGGGGTCCGCAGCCTTCAGCCTGACGAACGGCGTGGCGGAGACGCTGACGCTCACGGGCGGCCTCACGCTGAACGCGGGCAATGTGCTGGCGCTCGACGTAGGCGCCGCGGCCGACAGGATCGCCCTGACAGGCGGGGCCTTCACACGGAACGGTACGGTGACGGTCAGGCTCAACGTGCTTCCGGGATATACCGGCGGCACGCGTACGCTTGTGACGGGACTGGGCCTCAGCGATACGGACGGTTTCGTGCTGGAGGGCGTGCCGGACGGGCTGAAGGTCAGGCTGGTCGCTCAGGATGGCGACTTACAGCTCAAGAGTACCGGCGGAACTTTGGTCATGGCACAATGACACGGTCGGCAGGGTGCCTTCGAGTCTGGCATGCGGCGGCAAGCGGTGCCGCCCTTCAGTTGTCATCGTACGCAAAAGGGAAGAGGACGCACCGTAATAACCAGTCCTGTCCATTTGTTAAGTCACCTGATCGGTGGTAAAGTAATCTGATGAATGTTGTCTCACCGTTAGCCGTCTTTCTGGCCGTCTCGCTCGCGTTCGGCTCCGCGTCCGCCTATGACCGCATCGTTATCGCGGAGCCCGCTCATCCGGCGGCACGCGCGGCCGCGCAGATCATCGCGCGGCGGCTCGGGCTGGCGGAGGGGGTGGTCCAGGCTGCGGCGCGGCCTGTGGCCGCACCTGGAGCGGTCGTGCTGCTGGTCGATGACCGTCACGCCCCGCTTCAGCGCGACGGCTACACCGTGACGGCCTCTGGCGGCGCGGTGACGGTCCGCGGCGTGCGGCCGCGCGCGCTGCTCTTCGCCGCGGGTGACGTCCATCTCTGGCGCGGGCTTTCTGACGGCACGCTGACGCGTGACCCGGCGTTCGCCTTCCGCAGCGCCTTCTACGCCACGCGCCACAGCGTCGCGGAGTTCGTCGCCGAGGTGGGGTGCAATGCGGTGCTGGTGGGTCAGACCGGCAGCGTGACTTTCGAGAAGACGCTTCCGGAGGTCTTTGCCAAGCTGGAGCCTGCCGAGCAGGAGAAGCTGCGGCGGAAGCAGGCGGAGGAGGCCGCGCGCGCGGCACGCCTCGTCCAGGAGTGCCGCGACGCCGACGTGGACGTATATCCCATGCTGTACGGCAACGATCTGGCGCGCTGGTCGCCCGTGTTGCTGGAGGCCGCGCTCAAGGCCTACCCGTCGGCGAAGGGCACGTCCGCCACGCAGTCCTGGGAGTGCGCGACATTGTGCCCGTCTGAGCCGGCGGCGTGGAAGGTGATCGAGGCCTATGTGGGCGAGTATGCGCGTCAGATGGAGGGGGCCGGACTCTACACGACCTTCTGGGATCATTACGGCCTCCACTGCCAGTGTGCGCGTTGCCGCGCGAACGGGCTCTGCCGCTTTGAGAACCAGCTCGCCGCCTGCGTCAGCCACACCCACGCGGCGCTCGCGCCGCAGGGCAAGCGGCTGGTGGTCCGCACCTGGTCGTCAGGTGTGCCTCACTGGCTGCTGGAGCAGTGGGTTCATGCGCCGGGGTACGACCACTTCGGCGGCGCGGGCACCAGCCTCTGGGCGCGCGTGTTCGCGGAGACGCCGAAAGACATCCTCATTCAGACCAAAGTCTACCATGCGGACTGTCAGCCGGCCGCGCGCTTCTCGCCGCTGCTCGGCCAGGCCCGGCCCCATATGGAGATCGCCGAGTGGCAGATCACAGGCCAGACCACGGGGCGCTTCTACTTCCCCGCCTCGACCGTGGAGCACACCGCGCAGACGATGCGCAAAAGCCTGGCGCTGGTCGGGCCTTCCGGCGGTGTCAGCCTCTATCTCGGCGGCACGCGTCAGGCGCGCTACGACCTGCTTGACGACATCGCGAACAGCATCAACGTCCGCGCGTGGCGCGAGCTGGCCTGGCAGCCGGACGCCGACCTTGACCGGGTCTGGCGGGATTGGGCCACGGAGGTCTACGGCGCGTCAGCCGCGCCGCATGTGGTCCGCGCGCTCAGGCGTTCGGAGGAGGCCGTGAACCGCCTGTTCTCCACGCTCGGCCTAGGCAGCGACACCAACTCGGAGTTTGCCAAGACGATCGCGCGGCGCGAGACGCTGCTGAAATACACGAACCGGTATTTTCTGCCGGAGGGCCGGCGCGCCTTGGAGCCGACGCTCGAGAACGTGGCGCGCGTGGTCGCCGAGAAAGACGAGTGCCTGCGGCTGATCGACGAGATGCGGCGCGACCTGGAGCGGGCCAAGCCCTTGCTCAAGCCCGAGCAGGCGTCGGAGCTGGAGACACGTGTCGGCTGGCTGCGCGAGTGGGCGGTCTGCGCCCGGGCGCTCGACGAGAGTCTCTGGCGCTACCGGTACCTGCGCCACGAGGCGCAGATGCTGACCACCGATCCGGAGCAGATGCGCCACCTCGCGCAGGCCTACGACGTGATCCAGGCGCAGCGCAAGCGGCTCTTTGTGTTCGAGCCGTCGCAGCGCTTCAGTTGCTACGATGTTCCGCTCGGTCAGCTCCCGCGGCCGCCCACGCTCGGCAGTCCCGTCGCGCTCATGCGCGAGCTGTACGAGGCGTCGCGCGAGTCCGTCGAGTCCGCGGTCGGGCCGCACGCGTTGCCAGCGGAGTGGCTTCGCGGGGCGGCCGTCCGCAATGCGGGGGACAAAGGGGAGGCGCGATGATACTCGTTCCAGTGGTGCTTGGCGTCCTGTTGTTGGGTGGCGTGGCGCTTGCGGCGGAGGAGAAGCGGCAGAGGGTGGCTAAGCATTCGGCGTGTCTCTCTGTGGTGGAGGATCCGGCCCGGGCGAAGGAGTTTTTGGTGGACGCGAGCCGGCCTTTCCCGATGCTCTTCCTGGTGGGCGACTCGACCGTACATAACGCGCACCGCGTGCAGAGGAGCTGGGGCGACGTGCTGGCCGCGCACTTTGCG
Organism: Verrucomicrobiota bacterium; assembly: GCA_022704145.1. Classification (GTDB taxonomy): domain Bacteria; phylum Verrucomicrobiota; class Kiritimatiellia; order RFP12; family UBA1067; genus JAKJGY01. The sequence continues at coordinate 2,081 of JAKJGY010000246.1, read as the reverse complement.
ACCAACCGCATCCGTGTGGAGAACCACGCGCTTGGCGGGCGCAGCAGCCGGACGTTCCTTACTCAGGGCTGGTGGGAGCTGATCCTCAAGGCGTCCAAGCCGGGTGACTACGTGCTGATCCAGATGGGGCACAACGAGGGCGGCCCGCTCGACGACGCCAGCCGCGCGCGCGGCACGCTGCGCAGTATCGGCGAGGAGACCCGGGAGATCTTCAACCCGATCACCCAGCAGAACGAGACGGTTCATACGTTCGGCTGGTACCTGCGCAAATATGTGGCGGACGCGCGCGCCGCAGGTATGACGCCGATCCTCTGCACGCCGATCCCGCACTGTCCGAGCGTGCCCGTGAAGCCGGGGGAGGTCGAGGACAGCGACTACGTCCGGCTGACGGCCGCTGTGGCCGAGGCGGAGCGCGTGCCGCTGGTCGATCTCAACCGCCTGACGATGGAGGAGTACGCCAAGCTCACCCCGGCGGAGATCAAAGAGCGGCATTTTACTCCGGCTGACGGGACGCACACCAGCGTGGCGGGGGCCGAGCTGAACGCGCGCTCCGTGGTCAAAGGGCTGCGCCAGTTGAAAGGGTGCCCGCTCGCCCGCTACCTCGTCGCGGAGGCGGGGCAGGCGGCCGAGCAGGCGCAATAAAAAAGGGCCGGGTGTGACCCCGGCCCCGCTTGCTGCGCGCTGGTGAGCGCGGCGTAACAGGCGTTCCTACTTCGAGTAGATCTTCTTCTCGTGGTAGTGGTTGTGCAGGAGGTGATGCGCCTTCTCGCTGAGCGGCTTGCCCAGGAAGTCGGCATAGAGCTTCTGCACCTGCGGGTTGAGGTGCGACATGCGCAGGACGCACTTCTCGTCATCGTTGTAGATGCCGGCCGTGCGGGCCTTACGCACCTCGTCCGTCGCGCCGGTGGGCTGGCCGCCGCCGCCGATGCAGCCGCCGCGGCAGGCCATGACCTCGATGAAGTCATAGCGCGGCTTGCGTCCGGCTTTCCGGTCTTCGCGGATGGCGTTGAGCACCTGCTCGACGTTACCCATCTGGTGGGCGACCGCGATCTTGACCGAGGTGCCCTTGATGTCGATCGTCGCCTCTTTGACGCCCTGCATGCCGCGGGTCGCCTCGAAGTTGATCGAAGGGGGCTGGGCCTCGCCGGTGATCAGGCAGTAGGCCGTACGCAAAGCGGCCTCCATCACGCCGCCGGTGACACCGAAGATCGTGCCTGCGCCGGTGTAGTCGCCGAGGATCGAGTCAGCCTCCTCGGAGACCAGGCTCGTGAAGTCGATGCCCGCGCTCTTGAACATGCGGGCCAGCTCGCGGGTGGTGAGCACCACGTCGATATCCTGGTGTCCGCTGGAGAACATGTTCTCGCTGCGTGAGATCTCGAACTTCTTGGCCGTGCAGGGCATGACCGAGACCATGAAGATCTTAGCCGGGTCGAGGCCCAGCTTTTCCGCGTAGTAGGTCTTGGCGAGCACGCCAAGCATCTGCTGCGGCGACTTGGCCGAGGAGAAGTTGTCGATGAAGTCGGGCGCGTACTTCTCCATCCAGTCCGTCCATGCGGGGCAGCAGGAGGTGATCAGCGGCAGGGTGCCCTGCTTGGTGAAGCGCTCGATGAACTCCGAGCCCTCCTCCATGATGGTCACGTCAGCGCTGTAGTTGGTGTCGAAGACCGCCTTGAAGCCCAGGCGGCGTAGCCCGGCGTAGGTCTGGCCGGTCATGAGCGCGCCCGGAGGCAGGCCGAAGGACTCGCCGATCGCCACGCGGACGGCGGGGGCGATCTGGACGACGCAGATCTTCTCCGGGTCGCACAGGGCGTTCCAGACCTTGCGCGTCTCGTCGTTCTCATAGATCGCGCCCACGGGGCAGTGGGCCGAGCACTGGCCGCACTTGATACAGGGCGACTCGTTGAGGGTGACGTCCGCCGCCGGGGCCATGCGGGTTTTCTCGCCGCGGCCGATGAACTCCAGCGCCCACACGTCCTGCATCTCCTGGCAGACCAGCGCGCAGCGGCCGCACTTGATGCACTTCTCAGGGTTGAGCACGATCGAGGGCGTCGAGTGATCGACCGGAATCTGCGGCACGTCGG